>JBBRUC010000235.1:0-8893 GCA_038248205.1 Thermoanaerobaculia bacterium | reverse complement strand
GATCTCGCTGACCGCCCTGACCGATCACCGACTTCGGCTCGAAGAGGTCGATCCGGGAGATCCGGGCGGCGCGCTCGGTCAGGGCGGTCAGCGAGATCTCGACCCCGGGGGCGATCGCGCCGCCGAGGTAGGCGCCCTCGGCCGAGACCGCGTCAAAGTTGATCCCGGTACCGAAATCGACGCCTACGCAGACGTCGCCGACCTCTTCATAGGCCGCGATTGCGTTGACCAGGCGGTCCGCGCCGACTTCGGCCGGGCTGTCGATTTCGATCGCCATTCCGGTCTTGATACCCGGTCCGACCGAGAGGCAACCCACATCCAGGTACTGCTCTGCCAGCCGCTCGTACTCGACTCCCAGTGGTGGCACCACCGAAGAGACGACTATCCCCCTCAGGTCGGAGAAGCCGATTCCGCGCAGCTTGAGCAGGCCGGAAAGCCGCTCGGCCAGCTCATCGCCGGTCGCCCCGGCGCGTGTCTGGAAGCGCCAGTGCTGTTCGAGGCTCTCGCCCCTGAACGCACCGACATGAGTCTGGGTATTGCCCACATCAATCGCTAAGAGCATCGAGTCAGTTTGGCAGGACTGAAACGAGGCCGGGCGCGCCCTGTCGCCGGGCCGGCCTACTCTCCCTACACTCAGCCTCATGAGTCAGGCCACGCTTTACACACTTCCGGGTTCCCATCCCGGCATCGCCATCGCCCTCATGCTCGACTACAAGGGCATCGACTACGACCGGGTGGACCTGATGCCGGTGATCTCCAAGGCCGCCCTGAGGGCCCTCGGCTTCCCCGGGGTCACGGTGCCGGCGGCAAAAGTCGGCGGGCGCAAGCTGCAGGGCTCGGTCGAGATCGCGCGCGGTCTGGACGAGCTCGTACCGGAACCTCCGCTGCTCCCGGCCGATCCCGGCCAACGCGAGAAAGTGCTGGAGGCCGAACGTTTCGGCGACGAAGAACTCCAGCACCCGATCCGGCAGATCCTGTGGTGGCTGCTGAAGAGAAATCGCGGCGCCATGTACAGCTACGCGGAGAATGCGAAGCTGCCCGTCCCGACCGGGCTCGCGGTGAAAACCGGAGGGCCGATCGTCGCCGCCTCCGTGTATTTCAACAAGGCGAGCGACGAAAACGTGGAAGCGGCGCTGGCGACGATGGCGGTGCAGCTTGACCGGATCGATGGCTACATCGACGAAGGGGTGATCGGCAACGAAAGGCCGAATGCCGCCGACTTCCAGATCGCGGCATCGCTGAGGCTCGCGATGACGGTTGAGGACCTGCGCGCGGCGATTGAAGCAAGGCCGGCCGGCGAGCTCGCGATGAGCCTTGTGCCCGACTACGACGGTCACCTCCCCCCCGGTCTGCCGCCGGAGTGGCTCGAGCCGCTCCGCCGGCATCAAACCGCCTGAGCCTGGGGGCGGTCAGGTGGGGATCGGGCCGACGGGGTGGACTTCCTGGTCGGGGTCGTCGGCCAGGGCGTCGAGGCTTGACTGGAGCCGGCGGCCGTCGGGCAGAGCGAGATCCGAGTCGATTTCGAGCAGGGGGACGAGCACGAAGCGGCGGGTCGTCACCTCGCGGTGAGGCAGGGTGAGACGGTCGGAGCTGTATTCGAGATCGCCCAGCAGCAGCAGGTCGATGTCGATCAGGCGCGGGGAGTGCCGGGGAGGACCGGACTCGCGGCCCTGCTCGCGCTCGACCGCCTTCAACAGGTCGAGCAGGTCTTCGGGGCCGAGATCGGTGGAAACCCGGATCGCTGCGTTGAAAAAGTCCGGCTGGTCGAGGATCTCTCCGACCGGCTGGGTCCGCCAGGCGGAGGACTCCGCATCGATACGCAGTCCTTTGCCGGCAAGGCGCTCGATCGACTCGCGCAGGTTGGCGGGTGGATCGCCGATGTTGGAACCCAGGCCAAGCCAGGCCTGCCGCCGGGACTCAGGCTCGCTGAGGCTCAGGGTTCGCTCCGGTCGAGCGTGACTTCGACCGAAGCGCCGTCCATGACCACCTGGATCGGCGGTTCCGGCTTGGTCGCGCGCACGCTCACTCGTCCGGCGGGCGGGAAACGCTCGAGCAGGCTCTCGGCGACCACGGTCACGAGTCGCTCGAGGGTCAGGTAGCTCTCGGCGGTTGCGGCTTCGACCAGGGTTTCTGTAACCGCGCCATAATCGACCGTACCGTCGAGCGCGTCGTTCGCGGTGGCACCGCAATGCTCCAGCTCCAGCTCGAGGTCGAAGACCATGCGCTGACCCACCTCGCGTTCGGCGGCCCCGACACCGTGGTTGGTGTGGACCGACACACCGGAGAGCCGGATCATCACGGCGCGGGAATCGGGATTCGATGTCATCGCGGGAAACCTACTCCCCGGCGATCCGCTCGCGGACCTTCAGCGCCTGTACTACCGGCGCTACGTCGTGAACACGGACCATCGAGGCGCCGCCGTCGGCCGCCGCCAGACAGGCGGCGATCGTCCCTCCGACCCGGTCGGCTTCGGGTGATCCGTCGATTCGGCCGATGAAGGCCTTGCGCGAGGGGCCGACCAGCACCGGCAGGCCGGTGGCGACGAGGCGTTCGGTGCCGCGGAGCAGCTCGAGGTTGTGCTCGACCGTCTTACCGAAGCCGATTCCGGGGTCGATCCAGATGCGCTCGCGGGCGATTCCGGCGACGGTCGCCGCCTCGACCCGCCCGAGCAGGAAATCGCGGATCTCGGTCACGGGATCGTCGTAGTGCGGGTCGTCCTGCATCGTGCGCGGCTCGCCCGGCATGTGCATCAGAACGACTTCGACGCCGTTGCCGGCGCAAACCGCGGCCATCCCGGTGTCGCCGGCCAGCGCGGTCACGTCGTTGACGATCGAAGCGCCGGCGCCGATCGCGGCAGATGCCACCTCGGCTTTGCTCGTATCGATCGAGATCGGCGCCACGCCGGCGAGGCCTTCGATAACCGGGATCACGCGGCTCAGCTCCTCCTGCGCGCCGACCGGATCGGCTCCGGGCCGGGTCGATTCGCCACCGATGTCGAGCACGTCCGCCCCGGCGGCGGCCAGCTCCCGGCCGTGGACGATGGCGGCCTGCGGATCGAAATAAAGACCCCCGTCCGAAAACGAATCCGGAGTCACGTTGACGATGCCCATTACTTTCATCGCGCTGCGACCTCGCCTGCGGCGCGGATACCCGAACGGACCGCACCTTCCATGTAGCCCGCCCAGCGACTCGAGGTTTCGGCGCCGGCCCAGTGAATGCGACCTATCGGCGCGCGCAGTGCGGAGCCGAACCAGAACCATGCGCCGGTGGGCATGAAGCCGCCGTAACAGCCGCGGGACCACTCGTCGGTGGCCCAGGCTTTGTCCACATAGGCCTCGGGCTCAGCCGCTCGGGGTCCGAACAGCCTGGCCAGGCAGCCGATCACGATCGCCCGCCGGTCCGGTTGAGGCAGATCGCTCGCAGTTCGGGCGGCCGCACCTTCGAGGAAGGCGAGCAGAACACCGGGCGATCCGTCGGGCGGCGAGTTGTCGAAGACGACCGAAACCGGACCGTCGGCGCTGGTTGCCTTACCGGACAGGCCACGACCCCGCCAGAACGGCTCCGGGTAGATCGCCATCGTCTTCACGACCGAGCCCTGGATCATCCGCTGGGTCAAGCCGTCGCGGGTCGCGGGCAGGGCCGGACGGTAGTCGAGCCTGCCGGCCAGAGCAGGTGGCAGCGCGACGATAACCTCGCGGGCCGTGACCTCCACCTCTGCGTTCCCGTCGAGATCCTCAGCTGTGACGACGACACCCTGCGAACCGTGCTCGATCCTGCGAACCGCGGTCCTCAGGAGAACTCGTCCGGCAAGCTGCTCGGCCAACCTGATCGAAATCAGCTGACTGCCGCCGAGCACTCGCGCCTGCTGAGCGCCGCCTTCCGTATCGAGCAGTGCCTCGATCGATCCGGCCGAGCTCACGTAGAAGAGCAGGTGAAACAGAGAAAGATCCTCGGGCTCGGCCGCCCAGACCGCTTCGACCGCCAGCCTCATCGCGTCGCGCGCAGTCGCCGTGCGCAGATTCCTTCTCATCCAGGAGTCAAAGCTGAGCCGGTCCCAGGAGGCGAACTCGAGCTGAAGCCAAGGTTCTTCGGGGTCGATCCGCGCTGCCATCCGGTTGAGTTTCGCAAGCGCCCGTCCGATTTCGACGAGCGCGATCGGGTTCAGCTTCGGGATCGTCCCACGGTAGCTCCTGACCCTCCCGCGCCGCTCGAACAGGTTGCGACCCTCTGCGAAGGTGGCGAAGGTCTCCAGTCCCAGCTCATCGATCAGGCCCAGGATCCGGTCCTGACCGGGCCCGACCCACTGGCCACCCAACTCGACCACCGCCACATCGCCGATCGTTTCGTTGACGGTCCGACCGCCGACCCGATCGCGGGCTTCGATCACGGCCACGCTCTTGCCGGCTGTTTCCAACGCCCGGGCCGCGCTCAACCCGGCAAGGCCGGCTCCTACAACCACGCAATCGATTTCGTTCGCAGTCACGCACCGAGTATGTCTTCCGGTGTCGGCGAATGCGTCATCGGACCGATCCGGTGGGTGATCAAGGAGGATCGGATGTCCGGGCAGGCGGTCCGTGCGCCGCCCGGGGCGGCGCCACCGCAGCCCCATCCCGATGTCGTCATGATTGCCACTGATGGACCCTGCGATCACCGCCGCCGAATCCCGCCCGACAGACGAGGACTGGAACCCCGCTTCCCCGGACGTGATCGCCGACCAGCGAGCCGCCTACGACGAGATACGCGAGCGCTGTCCGGTGGCTCGTGACGCGTCGGGTGCCTGGACGCTCTTCCGGCACGCCGATGTGGTTCGCGCAGCGATGGACCCGGACACATTCTCCAGCCAGGTCTCGAGTCATCTCAACGTCCCCAACGGGATGGATGGGGAGCAGCACGTGCGCTTTCGCACCCTGGTCGACCGCCACCTCTCACCCGACCGCATCGCCCGGTTCGAACCCCGGTTCAGGCAGATCGCGTCGGACCTCGTGCGCGGGCTGCCCCGCGGCCGGACGGTGGAGGCGGGACACGAACTGGGCGCACGCTACGCGGTGCGTGTCCAGAGCGCGTGGCTCGGCTGGCCCGCCGAGCTCGAGGACGCGCTGGTCGGATGGATTGAGGACAACCGGGAGGCCACCCGCTCAAAGCTACTGGAGCGCACCACCGCTGCGACCGAGCGCTTCGACGGCATGATCGGCACCCTTATCGAGAACCGTCGCGCCGCTGAAGACGATGCTCCCGATGACGTGACCACCGAGCTGATGCGGGACACGATCGACGGGAGGCCACTGGCCGACCGGGAAATCGTCAGCATCCTGCGCAACTGGACGGCCGGAGACCTCGGATCGATCGCGGCCTGTCTCGGCGTCGTCGTGTACTACCTGGCAACCGAGGTCGAGTCGCAGAACCACCTCCGCAGCGTCAGCGATGCGTCGGAGCTCGACGAGGCGATCGACGAGATCCTGCGCATCGACGACCCGTTCCTGTCCAACCGCCGGGTGACGACCACCGACGTGGAGATAGGCGGTCGCGCGATAGCGAAGGGGCAGAAGATCGTCCTCAACTGGACGGCGGCGAACCGCGATCCGCGGGTTGTAGACGATCCCGACGCCTTTCGCCCCGAGGACAACGCTGCGCAAAACCTCGTCTACGGGATCGGTCCCCACGTTTGTCCCGGACGGGGGCTTGCGACGCTGGAGCTTCGCGTAGCCGTCGAGGAGCTCCTCGCCGCCGGGCCCGGGATCGCGCTTGATCCGGATTCGAAACCGGTGCGCGAAGTCGCTCCGGTCGGTGGTTTCAGAACGGTGCCGATCCTCCTGCGGTGAGCCGGGATTCTGTCCGGCGACCCGACGATCCGGGTCGGAGCTGTATCTAGGCGGTCCGGTCCGGGTCCGAGCGGATTTCGGTCATTCCGCCGGCGTAACCGGGACGGGGCGGACCGGGTGAGGGCTCGGTGCTCGGGTGGTGAATCGGCTCGGGCTCGGTCGGGTAGTCGGGCTCTTCTTCGGCGGCTTCTTCGGCGGCCGGGAAGACCTCTTCTTCTGGCCTGCCCTCGAGCAGGTCGATGAACTGCTCGGCGTCGATCGTCTCGCGCTCGAGCAGGATCTCGGAGATTCGCTTGAGGTCATCGCGGTGGTCGTCGAGGATGTCGCGCGCGGTCTGATGGGCGTTCTCGACGATGCGGCGGATCTCGTCGTCGATCTCGCGGGCGATCTCGTCCGAGTAGTCGGGCTCTGAGCCCATCTCGCGGCCGAGGAAAGGCTGGCCGCGATCGTGGCCGAAGACGCGCGGGCCGAGGCGCTCGGACATGCCGAAGCGCATGACCATCTGCTTGGCCGTGGCGGTCACCTTTTCGAGGTCGTTCGAAGCGCCGGTGGTGATCTCGTCGAAAACGATCTCTTCGGCGGCGCGGCCGCCCAGAGTCATCGCCATGGTTTCGCTGAGTTCGGCCCTCGAAGTCAGGAACTTGTCCTCGGTCGGCAGCGAGATCGTGTAGCCGAGGGCCTGGCCACGGCTGATCACCGAAATCTTGTGGACCGGATCGCAGTTCGGCAGCATATGACCGACGATCGCGTGGCCCATCTCGTGGTAGGCGGTGATCGTGCGTTCCTTCTCCGACATGATCCGGTTCTTCTTCTCCGGGCCGGCGACCACGCGCATGATGCCCTCTTCGAGCTCGTGCATGGTGATCTCGACCTTGTCCGTGCGGGCGGCCAGCAGCGCGGCCTCGTTGATCAGGTTGGAGAGGTCGGCACCGGTGAAGCCCGGGGTCTGGCCGGCCAGGGTATTGAGGTCGATCTCACCCGCCAGCGGCTTGCCCCGGGAGTGGACTTCGAGGATCTTCTTGCGGCCCTCGCGGTCGGGGCGGTCGACCGCGACCTGGCGGTCGAAGCGTCCCGGCCTGAGCAGCGCCGGATCGAGGATGTCGGGCCGGTTGGTGGCGGCGATCAGGATGATGTTGTCCTTGATCTCGAAGCCGTCCATCTCGACCAGCAGCTGGTTGAGGGTCTGCTCGCGCTCGTCGTGGCCGCCGCCCAGGCCGGCGCCGCGATGGCGGCCGACGGCGTCGATTTCATCAATGAAGATGATGCAGGGCGCTTGCTTCTTGGCCTGTTCGAACATGTCGCGCACGCGGCTGGCGCCGACGCCGACGAACATTTCGACGAAGTCCGAGCCGGAGATGGAGAAGAACGGCACCTTGGCCTCACCGGCGATGGCGCGCGCCAGCAGGGTCTTGCCGGTACCCGGCGGCCCCACCATCAGCACGCCGCGCGGGATCTTGCCGCCCAGCTTCTGGAAGCGGCCCGGGTCGCGCAGGAATTCCACCAGCTCGCCCACTTCTTCCTTGGCTTCCTCGCAGCCGGCGACGTCGGCCAGGGTGACCTTGACCTCGTTCTCGCCCTGCAGCTTGGCGCGGGACTTGCCGAAGCTCATGGCGCCCTTGCCGCCGCCCTGCTGCATCTGCCGCATCATGTAGAACCAGAAGCCGATGATCAGCAGCACCGGCAGGAAGTTGAGCAGGATCACGCCCAGCCAGGAGCGGCCCTCGGGCTTGGCCTGGACCAGTTCGACGTTGTTCTCCAGCAGCGTGTCCACCAGGCGCGTGTCGCTGGGGTTGCCCGTGGTGAACCGGGTGCCGTCCTTGCGCTCGCCGGTGATGGCGATGCTGTTGGCCTCGATGTTCACCTTGGCGACGCGGTCGGATTTGACCTCCTGGATGAACTCGTTGTAGGTCAGCTCGGTGGTGGGGCCGCTGACCGGCGCCGAGAAGCTGTTGAACACCGCCATCAGCACGACGGCGACGATCAGCCAGAGCAGGAGGTTCTTTGCCAGGTCGTTCATCAGTTCTTTCCTCGGCGCTTGCCCAATGCCAGCGCGTAAACTTCATTGGACCGGCGGCGGGAAGCCGCCGGCTTGCGGATCACCAGCTTGTCGTAGCGGGTCCTGAGGTCCTTGACATAGGCGTCGAAGCCTTCACCCTGGAACAGCTTGATCAGGAAGTTCCCGCCAACCTTGAGGTGGCTGTCCGCGAAATCGCGGGCCAGTTCGGACAGGTACATCGCCCGGGCCTGGTCCACGGTGTCCACGCCAGTCATATTGGGGGCCATGTCGGAAAGGACAAGGTCCACCGGTTTGCCGTCCAGCAGGGCTTCGAGCTGGGACAATGGCCCGTCCTCTCTGAAATCGCCGTGAATGAATTCGACCCCGGCGATCGGCGGCATCTCCAGGATGTCCAGCGCCACCACCCGGCCCCGGTCGCCCAGGTCCCGGCGCAGCACCTGGGACCAGCCGCCCGGCGCCGCGCCCAGGTCCACCACCACCATGCCGGGCTTGAGCAGGCGGTCCTTCTCGATCAATTCCTCGAGCTTGTAGGCCGCGCGCGAACGCATGCCCTCCGCCTGGGCCTTCTTCACGAAGGGGTCGTCGAAGTGTTCCTTGAGCCAGCGGGGACTGCTCTTGGTGCGTGCCATGGGTGGCGGGGGCCGTGGGAGGCGGAAGTGGCCTCCATGATACCCTACGGCCCCTCCCAGACCCGTCCGGAACACCATGCCAGCCGCCCTCAGCAACCCCCAGAAGCGCTACCTGCGCGGCCTGGCCCACGGCATCAAGCCGGTCATCCTGGTGGGCGCCAAAGGCATCACGGACAACCTGGCGGCCGAGACCGGCCTGGCGATCGAGCGCCACGAACTGGTCAAGGTGCGCGTGGCCGCCGGTGACCGCGAGCTGCGCGACCTGTGGATCGCCGAGCTGTGCGAGCGCGCGCAGGCCGACCTGGTGGCACGCATCGGCAACATCGCCGTGCTCTATCGCCGCAGCCAGGAAAACCCGCTGATCGTGCTGCCCCAGGCCTGAGGCCGGGCCTGCATGCAGCTGGCGCAGGAAAACCCGGATTTCATCT
>JBBRUC010000234.1:0-8910 GCA_038248205.1 Thermoanaerobaculia bacterium | reverse complement strand
GGCCACCGATCTCGTCGCGCTTGTCGTCCGCCATCTTCCTCTCCTCAGAGCACGAACGCCACGCCGGCCTGGTTGTAGCCGACGCCCGAGCCGAGCAGCACCACCAGATCTCCCGGACCCGCCTTGCCTGCTTCGAGGGCATCGTGAAGCGCCATCGGAATGCAGGCGGAGCCGGTGTAGCCCCATTTTTCCATCACCATGTGGGCGCGCTCGACGGCCACTCCAAAATCCGCCATGACGATCTCGATCGACGGCCTGCGCACCTGGGTGAAGATCCAGAGCTTCACTTCGTCGAGCGCGAAACCGCCTTGCTCGGCGAGCTTCCTCGCGAGCCGCGGCCACCCCTCGTGGTTCACTTCCGCGGGATAGCGCTCGTAGGACTTAACGGTCGTCCGCCCCGCCTCGACCGCGGCCGCCGAAGCAGGCTCAACCGTGCCGCCCGAGAGAATCGCCCAGTTGCGGGCAAAGGCGCCATCGGCCTGAAACGCCGCGGTGACGAAGCCGGGTGCGTCGCCTGGAACCAGCACCGCCGCGCCCGCGCCGTCGCCGTAGAAAAACCGCGTCGGCTCGTCCGGCGCGGCCAGGCGCTGCATGAGATAGGCCCCGACCACCAGGACGGTTCGAAGCGCGGGATTCGCAGCGATCATCCCGGCCGCGGCGGCGAGGCCGGTAGGGAACGAGGCGCAGGCACAGCCGACATCGAAGGTGCCGGCGTTGCGCGCGCCGAGCTTGTGTTGCAGCACGACCGAGGTCGCCGGGGTGATGTAGTCGGGCGAGTCGGTACCGAGCACGATCAGGTCGACGTCTTCCGGGGTCTTCCCCGCCCGGTCGAGCGCCTGGCGTGCCGCTTCGAGCGCGAGGTCCGAAGTCGCCTGATCGTCGCGTGCCCAAAAGCGGCGGACGATGCCGGTCGATGCCTGCATCTTGTCCACGTACTCCGGAAAGGTCAGGGCGAGCCGCTCTTTGAGTTCGTCGTTGCCGACCTCTCGTTCCGGCAAGTACATGCCGGTCGAGACGATCCGGGCGAAGCGCGCGGGTCGCGACGCCTCGATCAAGGCCGGCCCCCCGGAGGGTGCGCGGCCGGCGGCGGAGTCTTTTTCTCTCGAGCGATCGCCCATTCCACCGCGCTTTCGATGTGCGCCGCCGCGTCTTCCGGATGTTCGAGCACGTAGCCGTGCGACGCGCCGGGAACGATCTCCAGCCGCGAGCCGGCAATCGCCTGGTGCAGCGCTTCGGACTGCGGCACCGGAAACGTCACGTCCTTTTCTCCCGCTATGATCGTGACCGGCGCGCGAATCTTCGCGAGGTAGGGCGCCAGGTTCATCCCTTCGAGCGCGCCAAGGATGGCGTCCACCCCGGCGAACCATCCCTTAGGCAAGGCGGCCACCTGTTGGCGGCGGAGCGGCAACATCTCTTGATTCGCGGCGATCCACTCGGGCGAATAGGTGGTCGGCACGATCGTGTCGAGTACCTTGCCGCCATCCCCGCCGGCCATCGCCTCCTGCGCCAACTTACGCAGCAGTTTCGTCCCTTCGACGTTTTCCGGGCTCAACGCGGCGGTCGAGTTGAGCGCGACCACCGAGGCGACCCGATCCGGGTGCTCGGCCGCCATGACCAGCGCCACCTGGGCGCCGAACGAGGTGCCGGCGATATTGGCTTTTGGAATCCCCAGTTCGTCCAGCACCGCGACCACGTCGCGCGCATGACCCGCGAGATCGGCGGGCGCCGGGGCTTCCGGCGTGAGCGGCGACTGAAGCTGGCCGCGGAAGTCGAGCAGAATCACGCGATATTTGCCGCGCAATTTCGCCGCGACCGGCTCCCAATGAAACGTCGTCATCATTCCGCCGTTCAGCAGGACGATCGGAGCGCCCTCCCCTTCCACGACGTAGTGAATCGCGGGCGGTGCATCGATCATGGCGTCTCTCCTTCGGTCAGGTCTTTGAGGTAGCGCTCGCGAAGCTCACCTTTGACGACTTTGCCGTACGCGGTGCGCGGCAGAGCCTCGACGAAGACGAACACGCTCGGATGTTTGTAGCGGGCGAGGCGACTGCCGAGAAACTCTAACAGCTCTTCCGGGCTCGGCCGCGGCTCTCCCGAGACCACGAACGCCACCCCCGCCTCGCCCCATTTCTCGTCCGGCACTCCTACCACCGCGGCGTCGCGAATTTCCGGGTGGAGCAGCAGCTCCCCTTCGATCTCGGCCGGATAGACGTTCACGCCGCCGCGGATCAAAAGGTCTTTGGCCCGGCCGGCGATCGTATAGAAGCCGTCCGCGTCGCGCCGCGCAAGGTCGCCGGTTCGCCACCAGCCATCGGCGGAGAGCGCCTCGGCGGTCGCTTCCGCTTGGTTCCAATAGCCGCGCGAGACGTGCGGACCGCGCAGGCAAAGCTCCCCCACTTCGTCGTCCGGCACCTCGGAACCCGACGGATCGATCAGCTTCGCCTCGGTAAACAGCAGCGGCTTGCCGATCGAACCCGCTTTCGCAATCGATTCCTCGACCGTCATCGCAAAGCAGTTGACCCCCACTTCGGTGAGGCCGTAGCCCTGCTTGAAGACGATCCCGCGCGCCTGGTACCGGTCGATCAAGAACCGCGGCAACGGCGCGCCGCCCGAAACCAGCCAGCGGACGCTCGACAGATCCGCCGCGGCAAAGCTGGGGTGATCGGAGAGCCGCTCCCAGATCGTCGGTACGCCGAGCACCACGGTCGCGCGATTGCGCTCGATCGAAGTCCAGATCTCCTGCTCGTCGAACCCGGCATGGAGCACGATCGTGCCGCCGATCGTCACGACCGGCACCAGGAACGCGAACAGCCCGCCCGCGTGGTAGAGCGGCAGGAAGATCGGCGTTACGTCGTCTTCCCGCAGCTGCCAGGAAACGGCGGTGTTGTAGCCGTTCCACAGCACCTGCCGGTGCGGGATCATCACCCCCTTGGGTTTGCCCGTGGTGCCGCTGGTGTAGAGGAGAGCCCAAAGATCCTCCGGCTCCATCCTTTCCGGGTGAACAGGTTGTTCGCCCAACGCCGCGATCTCGACAGCAAGATCGAGATCCTCCGGCGCCGCTTTTGCGAATGCATCGAGCGCCATCGCGGCGCGGATCGTGACGAGGCGCGAAAGGCCGCGCACAGGCTCGGCATGATCGCCGTCGTAGAGCAGGACGTCGAGGCCGCTGTCGGCGACGACGTGGGCGATTTCGATCGCGGTGAGCCGGGTGCCGATCGGCACCAGCACCGTCCCGGCCTTGGCGCAGGCGAAGAACACGTCGAGAAACTCGACCCGGTTGCCCGAAAGGAGTCCCACTCGGTCGCCCTTCCTAAGCCCCAACCGTTCGCGGAACACATGGGCCACCGCCGTCGCCCGACGATCGAGCTCGGCATAGGTGAGCCGCTCGGCCCCCGGTGCGGGCGGCACCGTGACGAGCGCGACTTTGTCCGGCGTCAGCCGGGCCCGCTCGCCGAGCAGGTCACCGGAGATCACGTGCCGATCACCAGCCCGCCGTCGACCGAAAGGACGGTGCCGGACACGAAGCTCGCCGCGTCCGAGGCGAGCCAGAGGTAGGCGGCGGCGACCTCGTCCACATGTCCCAGGCGACCCAGCGGAGTCTTGCCCGCGATGCCGTCGATCACCTTCTGCGGCATTTTTTCCACCATCTCGGTGGCGATGTAGCCGGGCGCCACGGCGTTCACCCGGATCTTGTAGCGCCCCAACTCGCGCGCCCAGGTGCGGGTCATCGCGATCACCCCCGCCTTGGTCGCCGAGTAGTTGGTCTGGCCGAAGTTGCCGTAGAGGCCGACCACCGAGCTGGCCGAAAGAATCACTCCGCCTCCCTGCTCGATCATTCCCGGCACGACCGCCCGGGTGGGGAGAAACACCCCGCGCAGGTTGACCGCCAGGACGGCATCGAAATCGATCAGCGGCATTGATCCCACCAAGGAGCCGTCTTTCCATTTCGCCAACTGCGAATCGCGGGTGATGCCGGCGTTGTTGACCAAGACGTCAACCCGCCCCTCTTCCCCGATCACCCGCTCAACCGCGGCGCCGACTTCCGCCTCTTTCGACACGTCGACGCGATCGAAGCGCGCCGCACCTCCGGCCGTCACGATCTCGCCGACCGCCGCCTCCCCCGTCTCGCTGGAGAGATCCCACAGCACCACCCGCGCTCCTTCGGCGGCAAAGCGCAAGGCGGTTGCCTTGCCGATCCCGGCGGCGGCGCCGGTGACGACCACCACTTTTCCGCCAAGTCCCGTCTCGATCATAGATTTCCTTCGAAGTAGGGCGGAAAGAAGGGCGGATGCCGTCAAGGAATGACGGCACCCGCCGGTTCGAACGAAAGGGTTTAGAAGAATTTGTAGTCGATCGTCGCGAGCACCGTCCGCGGCGCGCCGTACGAGCCGACCAGAATGCCGAGCGCCGGGATGTTGTAGCCGTTGGTGAGGTAGCCCTCGTCGGTCAGGTTTTTGCCGTTGATACCGAACCGCCACTTGGCGTTCGGCGACAGCCAACCGATCGAGGCATCCCACAGGCTGAACGACGGCTGGACGATCGGCTGCAGCGCCTGCCCCGGACGACCCGGATACGGCCCGCCTTCGTTCGTCAGGATCGACTCATCGCGGTAGGCCACCCCGACTCCGCCGGTGATCAGGCCTTTAGAGATCGGGAAGCTCAAGTTGGCGTGGAGCGCCCCGGTGAATTCCGGCGCGTTGGTGATCACCTGGGTATCGACGAACCCGTCGCGGTTGGCATCGAGAAACTCGTCGGGCTTTGCACTCAAGTAGCTCAGGTTCCCGACCAGACGCAACCACCGGACGGCATGCGGCGAAGCATCGAATTCGACTTCGACTCCCTTCATCGTCGCGTCACCCGCGTTGATAAAGTTGCCAAAGAAGGCGTCCTGCACCCCGTCGCCGTTCGAATCGTAGGCGGTGAACGTGCTCACCTGGATGTCCTTGTACTTACCGTAGAAGGCCGCCGTGTTGAGCACCAACTGACGATCGATCAGGACCGTTTTCAAGCCGACTTCGGCGACGTCGAGCACCTCGTCTTTGAACGGCAGGGCAGATTCGGGGAAGATCGTCGCCTGCGCGCGGACGTTGAAGCCGCCGCTTTTGAAGCCGCGAGAAAGGGTGAAGTACGCCAGCACGTCCGGGTTGATCTGGTAATCGAAGCCGAGCTTCGGCGCGAGCGAATCGAAGGTCTCGCTCTTGTCGAAGTTGGCGGTCACCGCGTTCGGCACGGTGAAGGTGTCGTTGGTGAAACCCCGGTTCAACGCGATGACGTTCTTTTTCTCGCGCGTCACCCGCAGGCCGAGGTTCAGCCGCAGAGCCGGGGTCATCTGGTAGCTGCCATCGCCAAAGATCGCGATCGAGTCGGTATTGGTCTCGCCTTCGGTGGTACCGAAGATCCGGTCCAGGAAGATGTTCTTGACCAGGCCGCCCGCTTTGCCGTCGAAGTAGTAGAGACCGAACACGCCGGTCAGCTTGCCGCCGTCGTCGTAGAGGAACTGCAGCTCTTCCGACGTCTGCTGGTCGAAATAGGTCGCCGTGACGTCGGTGATTCGTGCCGGCGTGGTGTCGAAGTCGATGTTGTTGTCCGAGTCGGACTTGCGGTAGGCGGTGATCGATTTGAAGTCCCACGGATCGTTGATCTTCCAGCTGACGACGAGCGAGGTTCCGTTCGCGTCCGTTTTGTTCAAGGGCTTCAAGCCGCTCTCGGTATCGAAGTTGTTCGACAGCGGCGGGCAGGCCCGGCCGAGGAACAGCGGACAGAGCGGGTTGGCTGCGAGCCGCCGGTACCCTTTCGGTTCGGCGTCGTCCTTGGTCTGGTCGTAGCTCAGCTGGACCTTCACCCGATCGGAGGCGAGCCAGTCGAGCGCGCCACGAAACGCCGTGGTGTCCTTATCCGACACGTCGCGGCCGGTCAGCCGGTTGGTGCCGTAGCCGTCGTGCTTTAACGCAGCGGCGGCGATCTTCGCGCGCAGCTTGCCCGGGATGAGCGCTCCGGAGAGGCTCGCCCGGAAGTCCTGGTTCGAATAGCTGCCCGGGGTGATCGAGATCCGGCCGTCCAACGCGTCGGCCAGTTCGCGGCTCACGTACTTGATCGCGCCGCCGATCGTGTTCTTGCCGTAGAGCGTCCCCTGCGGACCGCGCAGCACTTCGATCCGCTGCACGTCATAGACATCGAGCAAGGCTCCCTGCGGCCGCGCGACGTAGACGTCGTCGATATAAAGACCGACGCCCGGATCGACACCCCAGAGCGGATCGGCCTGGCCGATACCGCGCATGAACACCGTGAGCGTCGTCGACTGGTTGCGCCCCTGATAGATCGACAGGTTCGGCACCGAGGACTGCAACTCGGAGATGTCGGCAGCGGCGGTTTCCTGCAGCTGTTCGGCTCCCACCACGGTGACGGCCACCGGCACCTCTTGAACGTTTTCTTCCCGCTTCCGGGCGGTGACGATGATCTCGTCCGAGATTGTCGGCGTCTCCGCTGCGGCGGCCGTCGCTTCCTCTTTCGCCTTCTCCTCGGCGGCGGTCGCCTGCGAGTCCTGAGCCGCGACGGGCTCGGCCGCCGTGGCGCTCGGCTCGGCGGCGGTTGCCGCCAGGACCGGAACGCCTGAAAAGGCGATCGTTCCGGCGAAGATCAAGAGCAGCGCGCGGAAAGTCAGCGCCCCCGGCTTCAGTTCCACCCCTTCATTGCAACGTTTCATGATGCATTCCCCTTTTTCGGTCGAAGACTCTTTGCGGCGCGCGCCGGTCCCGCAGCTGGCTTTGCTAGCTTGGCGGAGGTCGACGGACGTCCTAACAGATCGGAACGAGGTAGCAGGCCGAGCCGCAGGATGCGGCAGAACTCGGCGACCGCGGTTTTGGAATCAAGCCCCAGGTGCATCGGCACACCGAAGCATTTTTCGACCGTGAAGTAGTAGAAGAACCAGCGGGTGGCCATCATGACGCCGAACAGCGGGCTCGGCTCGCCCAACTCGCCACGCTCCTGGCGCTCTTTGAGGTTGTCCTCGTAGGTTACAGAGAAACGCTCCGCCATTCGCCGGTAGAACTCGTGGATATGTTTGCCTTTGAACTCGATGACGTCGATATAAATCAGCAGAATCGAATGGGAGTTGCGATCGACGACCTGCTCGATCGCCGCAGCCAGCTCTTCGAGGTCATCGGGAAAACTATTGGCAGCGAACACCTTGTTGAGCGCTAGCTCCGGGTCGGTCAGCTCCTGCCAGTAGTGATCGATCAAGACCGCGAGGATCTGCTCCTTGCCGCCGAAGTGGTGATAGAGGTTGCCGACCGACAAGCTCGACTTCTTCGCGATCTGGCGCATGGTGGTGGCGCGGAACCCCTGGCGCGAAAAAAGCGCGAGAGCCGCCTTCAAGACCTTCTTAGTCGCCGCGTCGCTGCGATCGGCCTGGGTTCGTTTGCGCATCGTCCCTCGCGCTTGAATCCCGAACGAACGTTCGGTTTGTTTTGCGCGGATCGTAGGGACGCTCCGCGGCCCGGTCAAGCCGCGCTGCGGCGTAACTCTCCCTTTGGAGTGCGGTGACTCGGGCAGCCGCTTTCTGAGGGTCGATGTGTCGGCCCTCTCGAAGCCGCTGATCTGAATGCTTCGAGGAGCTGGCGGTAGTGCGCGGCCGGACCGACAGTGGAAGGCGGCGACATGTCGCCGCGACCAAAGCGCCGACGCGTCGGCGCACTCCAAAACTAGAAATCGTCGGGAACTTTCAAGCGATCGGTTTTGAGCCGGCGTAGGGTTTCTACGAAGCTCGGTGGGGCGTTTTCGGCGAACCAAGCGGCGGAGCACCAAGGATACCCTTCAGCCTTCAAAGCGACACCGTGCTTCACCGGATTGGAATGCACGTAGGCCAGCCGGGCCAGGTACGACTTCTCGAATGTGATGCGGCTGTCCCAAAACTGAAACCACACCTTCCGGCCCGGTGTACCATCCAGCGCGTTGAGCTGCTTTGCCGTCGTCATGTGAACCTTCCCGATCAGACGGCGCAACGTCTCCGCGTCGTCAGGCGAGCGAGAGACGAAGTGATAGTGATTCGCCAGAATCGCCCAGGCCTCCAAACGCCAGCCGAACTCCTCCGCCACCTCAAACAGTCGGCTCTGGACGAGGTCGAGCCGCTCGGGCGAGTTCATCAGCGATTTGCGACCCACCGTGGCTGCGGTCACCATGTAGATCCCCGGCTGAAAGATCCATCGGATCGGCGCATGCGGCCACGAGAGTCGAGGCTCTTCTTCCAAGAGATGGTTCACGCCGACATTCTGCCAGCTTTCCCACGCAAATGCTCCTTTTGGAGTGCGGCGACTCGGGCAGCCGCTTTCTGAGGGTCGACGCGTCGGCCCTCTCGAAGCCGCTGATTCGACCGCTTCGAAGCGCCGGCGTTAGTGCGCTTTCGAACCGCCGTGGTAGGCGGCGACATGTCGCCGCGACTAAAGCGCCGACACGTCGGCGCACTCCAAATGGGCTCTCGTTTTGGACTGCGGCGACTCGGCGCCGCTTTGTGAGGGTCGACGTGTCGGCCCTCTCGGAGCCGCTGATCTGAATGCTTCGAAGAGCCGGCGTTAGCGCGCGGTCGGGCCGGCGTCGAAGGCGGCGACATGTCGCCGCGACCAAAGCGCCGACACGTCGGCGCACTCCAAATTCTCGCTCCCTTTGGACTGCGGCGACTCGGCGCCGCTTTGTGAGGGTCGACGTGTCGGCCCTCTCGGAGCCGCTGATTCGAATGCTTCGACGAGCCAGCGTTAGCGCGCGGTCGGTCCGACATGGAAGGCGGCGACATGTCGCCGCGACCAAAGCGCCGACGCGGCGGCGCACACCAAAAAGGGGGGCCTCCTCGGCCACCACGGCAACACAGCGATGGAGGCCGCCGCCCAAAGCAAGGGCAGGCCCATCGACCGCAGCGGC
>JBBRUC010000233.1:0-9047 GCA_038248205.1 Thermoanaerobaculia bacterium | reverse complement strand
GGGGAGAACGGTCGGGCCGCCGCGAGGACCCGGAGGGTCGGGAGCGCGGCGGCGGGAATCCCCAAGGCCTGGTGGAGACCAAACAGAGTGGCAAGACCGATGCGCAGTCCGGTGAAGCTTCCGGGGCCGGAGAGCGCGAGCAGACCTTCGAGATCCCGGGGTTTGGCTCCCGCCTCTTCGAGCACCTCGCGAATCAGCTGGAGCAGCCGGGTGGAGGAGCGCTCGATCACCTCGTCTCGCGTGGCGATTGGGAGAGCACCGTGGCGCAGCTCGCCGAGGGCGACGCTGACCCGAGGGGAGGCGGAATCGATCGCGAGCACCAGCATTGCCGGCCAAGTATAGGTGGACCCGCGCCGCTATACTTGCCCGCCGTGCCCGCCCCCGCCGCCATCTCGACGAACCTGACCCCCATGCTCCGGCAATACCTGGAGATCAAGGCGGCGCACCCGGAAGAGATCCTGCTCTACCGGATGGGCGATTTCTTTGAGCTGTTCTTCGACGACGCGGTGCGCGCGGCGCCGATCTTAGAAGTTCAGCTGACCGCGCGGAACCGCGGCTCGGAAAACGAAGCGCCGATGTGCGGCGTACCGCATCACGCGATCGAGAGCTATATCGCCAAGCTCCTCGCCGCGGGCCTGCGGGTGGCGATCTGCGATCAGGTGGAAGACCCGGCGCAGGCCAAGGGCCTGGTCCGCCGCGAGGTCACCCGGATCGTCACGCCGGGAACGATCTCGTCCCCCGATCTGCTGTCCGGCAAAGAAGACAACTATCTCGCCTCGATCGCCTGGGCGGGCGAAGCGGGCGCCGCGGCGTTTTTGGACGTTTCGACCGGCGCGTTCTTCGTGCGGCGATTCGCTTCGGTGGAAGAAGCCGTCGAGCAGCTCGCGACGCTCGCCCCCCGCGAGGCGCTGTTCGAAGAGGGGACGCTACCGAACGCGATCCTCGATCAGCTGGAGCGGGAATGCCCGTGCCGCACACCGCTCGACGGCGACCGGCGGTTCGATCCGCGGCGCGCGGCCGAGCTGCTGACACGGCATTTCGGCACCGCGAGCCTGCGCGGCTTCGGTCTCGACGAGGGAGAACCCGCCGTCCTCGCCGCCGCGGCGGCGCTCGCCTATGGCCGCGAGACCCAGAGGAACGACCTCTCCCACGTCCGCCACCTCGCGGTGCGCGAGCCGGGCGACCGGCTGATCGTGGATGCCACGACGCTTTCGAACCTGGAGGTCTTCGCCGGCCAACGCGCCTCCGCCGCGGGCTCCGGCCGCCGGAAGGCGACGCTGCTCGCCGTGCTCGACAAGACCGCCTCGGCACCGGGCGGGCGGACGCTGCGCGACTGGCTCGCCCGGCCGCTCGCCGACCCGGAAGCCATCGCCGCCCGCCACGCCGCGGTGGGCGAGCTGGTGGCCGACGAGCCGCGCCGCGAACGCCTGCGCGCCGCCCTCGCCCGGCTGGGCGATCCCGAGCGCGTACTCGCCCGGGCGGTGCTCGGCACGATGTCGCCGCGCGAGGCGGCGGCGCTGCGCGAAGGTCTGCGCGCCGCGGCCGAGGCGTTGGCCGAGATTTCGGCTTTGCCTGTCTCCCCTCTCCCTGCGGGAGAGGGGCCGGGGGTGAGGGCTGGTGGGGCTACCGGGGCTACCGGTTCCCTCCTAGAAGACCTCGCCGCCACCGACCCACTTCCCGATCTCCACGCCGAGCTGGTGCGCCGGCTCGAAGAGGCGCCCGCGCCGTCTCCTTCGGACGGCGCGGTGATCGCCGCGGGGGTCGATCCGGAACTCGATCGGTATCGCTCGCTCGCCCGCGACAGCAAGCAGCACATTCTGGCGGTCGAGCAGCGCGAGCGGGAGCGGACCGGGATTGCCTCGCTCAAGATCCGCTACAACCGGGTGTTCGGCTATTACTTGGAGATCAGCCACTCGAACTCCGCCCGGGTGCCGCCGGACTACATCCGCAAGCAGACGTTGGTCAACGCCGAGCGCTACATCACGCCGGAAATCAAGGAGCTCGAAGAGCAGATCCTCTCGGCCGACGAGCGGCGGATCGCTCTCGAACAGGAGCATTTCCGCGCGATCCTGGCGCTGATCTCCGCTTCGGCCGAAGGGTTGTCGCGGCTCGCCCGGAGCTTGGGGGCGCTCGACGCCCTGGCGGCGTTTGCCGAGGTCGCCGCGCGGAACCGCTACGTCCGGCCGGAGATGACCGCGCCGGGCGGAACTTTACGCATCCGCGAGGGGCGCCATCCGGTGGTGGAACCGGCGAGCCGCGAGGCGTTCGTGCCGAACGATGCGGACCTCGATCCGGAGTCCGAGCAGATCGTCCTGCTCACCGGCCCGAACATGGGGGGCAAATCGACCTATCTGCGCCAGGTGGCCCTGATCGTCCTGATGGCGCAAGCGGGCTCTTGGGTGCCGGCCGATTCGGCGGAGATCTCCGTCTGCGATCGAATCTTCTCGCGCGTCGGCGCCTCGGACGATCTGGCCCGCGGCGAGTCGACCTTCATGGTCGAAATGATCGAGACCGCCAACATCCTCCGTCACGCGACGGACCAGAGCCTGGTGATCCTCGACGAGGTCGGCCGCGGCACGGCGACGTTCGACGGTCTGTCGCTCGCCTGGGCGATCGTCGAGCACCTGCACGAAAAAGGGCGCTCGAAGGTCCTGTTCGCCACCCACTACCACGAGCTGACGGAGCTGTCCGAGCTGCTCCCCCGAGTGATCAACCGGACGCTCGCGGTGCGCGAGTGGGAGGAGAAGATCATCTTCCTTCGCCGCGTCGTCTCGGGCAGCGCCGACAAGTCGTACGGCATCCACGTCGCCCGCCTCGCCGGCCTGCCGAACGAGGTGGTGGTCCGCGCCGCCGAGGTGCTCGCCAATCTCGAAGCGCACGAATACGACCTGACCGGCAAGCCGCGCCTAGCTAAAGGGGCAGGAGCCCCCGTTCCCTCCGGCCCGCCCGATCCGCAGATGTCGCTCTTTGCCCCTCCCGCCCAGGTGGTGGCCGACATGCTGCGCGCCGCGAACCTCGACCAGATGACGCCGCTTGCCGCGCTCAACCTCCTTCATGCTCTCAGGGGTAAGCTAGGCGCATGACATCGATGAGCCCCGCCGAGCCCGTCTGGGTCGGCCTGCCCGGTCCGGATCTGGATGGAAAGAGCGCCGATCTCCTCTCGGCGCACGCGCCGGGCGGCATCGTCCTGTTCGGCCGCAACTGTGTCGAACCGGGGCAACTGTTCGATCTGGTCCGCGCGATCCGCGAGATCCTGCCGCGCGCGATCCTGGCGATCGATGCCGAAGGGGGTCGGGTCGACCGCCTGCGCGGGGTGGTCGCCCCGGCACCCGCGGCATCGCACCTCGCGACGCGACTGCCGAGCGCCTCGATCGCCGCCGGCCGGGCGGTCGGCCGGGCTCTCCGCCTGTTCGATCTCGACGTCGACTTCGCCCCGGTGGTCGATCTCGACCGCGGTTTGACCGGCAATGCGCTCGACGGCCGCTGCTTCGGTACCCGCCCCGAAGAGGTGGTCGCCCGCGCCCGCGCATTTCTCGCAGGGCTGCACATGATCGGCATCGGCGGCTGCCTCAAACACTATCCGGGGCTCGGCGGAGCGGGGGAGGACACCCACCACGAGGGTTCGGTCGTCCCCCTTACCCGCGATCAGCTGGAAGACGACCTCGCCCCGTTCGACGCCCTGGGCGTCTTTGCCGGAGCGGTGATGATCTCGCACGCCGCCTACCCGGCCTACGACGCCAACTCCCTTCCCGCGACCCTGTCGCCCTGCATCCACCGCCTCCTTCGCCGCCGCCTGGGGCAGCACGTGCTGGCGGTCTGCGACGACCTGGAGATGAAAGCCCTCTCCCCCTGGGGTGACCTGCCGGAACGCACCGCCGCGGCCTTCCTCGCCGGCTGCGACATCCTCCCGGTCTGCCGCGATCTCGAAGCTCTTCCAGCGATCGCCGAACGGCTCGCCGATCCGGCGCTCGAATCCCGCCACGCCGAAGCCCACGGCCGCATCGAGCGCTACCGCAAGCATCTGGCCCAGCTACGATCCCAGGTCGAGCCGGAAATCCCCTGGGCCGAGCGCCTCGCGGAAGTCCGCACCACCCTCGCTGCTCTGGCGTAGTTTCGCCTCGTTCGTCCTGAAACCGCTGGCGTTGTCGCGGCTGCAGTCCGTACGCCGAAATCGAAGCACGATAGCCGCCATCGCCGCGCATCGCCAGAATACCGACGAAATAAGCCGTCTTTGCGCCAAGGAACGATTCCCTGGCGTACTCGTTATCGAGACGAAATTGCCGTGGTTCGGGAGCGCCCTGCCGCGCCCGAGGCCTGGTGCCGCCAGCGTCGGTGATTTGGGTTCAGGTTGCATCGTCGGGGAATTTCCGCACGAAAGGCCTTTGCCGTAGGAGGCAAGGCAGGGAGAGCCTCATACTCCGCACGATATCCTTCGTCGAACAGGGAGAGGGAGGCCTAGGAACCGATGCCCATCTACCGAAAGTGTGTCCAGGTCCGAACCTTGGTGGCGCGCGCCGTCGCCCTGGTGATCGCCTCGGCATTGGCCGCAGCCGTCTTTGCGCGGAAGGCACCTGAGGAGATCCTTTGCCCGAGCGGCGAGAAGCGCCAAGCCGTGGAAGTCGGCGAGCTCATCCGGCGCTACGACTTCTTGGTGCTCGCGAGGCCGCTCGCGGCTTGGGCTTCCTTGGCTCCAACGGTCGCGGTCGATGCGATGCCGTTCCGGCGAGCTTTGACCGGAGTCGGGGGGTGGAGCGATTTGATGTCGGGCCTAGCGGAAGGATGGAACCGCTGTGTCCTGACCCGGGCGGAATATGAGTCCGGCGTGGCGCAAATCTATTCTCGATTGAAGGGGGCGGCTACCGGTTTGGATACCTTGCGCCAGGCGGTGGCCGCGGGAGAGCCCGCGGATGTGAAGCGGCTGACCGACGGGCTCGCGGGGTTCGAAGCCGATCTGCGCCAACTGGCGCGGCTGGCCGGTCGCGAAGTCGTGCTCGATCGGATTGCGGCGGAGATTCGAGCGGAAGAGCTGCAGGCGAGCGGCGACCTCGAGGGCGCCCGCCAGGCGCTCGCCAAGGCGATGGAACGCTCCGAAGCGGAACTCGGACCGGACGACTCAGAGGTGGCGATCCTGGCCAACAACCTCGGCGCCCTCCTGGAAGGCAAAGGGGATTTCCAAGGAGCCGAGCGCCATTTTCGCCGCGCGCTCGCGATCGACGAGAAGGTTTATGGTCCGGAGCATCCGTACGTTGCGGCGGACGCGGTCAGCCTCGGTTCGCTCCTCGCCAAAAAAGGGGACGTGGAAGGCGCCGAGCCGCTGATTCGCCGGGCACTGGCGATCGATGAACAGATCTTCGGCCCCGAGCATCCCGACGTCGCGAGGGCCGCAAACGCGTTGGCGATGATCCTGATCGTAAAACCCGACGGCCAAGCCGCGGTGGCTCTTGCGAGGCGCGCCTTGGTGATCGGCGAGAAAGTCTATGGCCCCGACGACCTCGTCGTGGCGCGCTACGCTTTCAACCTCTCGACGATCCTCATGGCACAGGGAGGGGATCTCGGCGAAGTGGAAAATCTTGCGCGCCGGGCTCTTGCGATCAACGAGAAGACCCTGGGTCCCAGCCACCCCGAAGTGGCGACAGCCGCCAGCCAGCTCGCCATGATCCGTAGAAGGCAGGGATTCCCGAAAGAAGCCATCCCTCTGTTCGAACAGGCCTACCGGATTCTCGCGACCACCTACGGGCCTGAGAGCCCCCAGGCGAAAGAGGCGGCGCGGCAGCTTGAGGTGACTCGCGGAATGTAGGGGATCGTGTTTCGCGTAGGTGATTTTTCCCGTGCTACACTGGTTGTCTCTGTGGGAAGTCAGCTGCAAATGGCCAATCTAACGATCTCGGTGGAAGACGAAGTCCTTCAGAGCGCTCGCCAAAGAGCGCTGGCTCAGGGCACTTCGGTTAACGCGTTGCTGCGCGACTACCTTGAAGGTTATTCAGGGGTCCGCGCGGCGCAGGTCGAAGCGGTTCGCTCTCTTCTCGAACGCTCGGCGCGCGCTCGAAGCGGTGGCGGCCCTCGCGTTTCCCGCGACGAGCTTCATGAGCGTTAGAGAATCCCTTCTCCGTCTCCTGACCTGCGCTTCCTACGTCTGCAACACCCCCGTCCGGAACGCCGACAGATTCGGATTGCAGGCCACCGCCGCGAACGCCCGGGCGAGAACCTCGCGGGTATCGGCCGGGTCGATGATTGCGTCGACCCAGAGGCGGGCTGCGGCGTAGCGGGGATTGGCGGCGTTGTCGTAGAGCGCTTGAATCTCAGCCAGGCGTTCCTTTTTTTCCTCTTCGGAGACGTCGGCGCCGCGGTTCTTGAGCTGGATCGACAACAGCACCTTGGAGGCCTGCTCTCCGCCCATCACGGCGATCGAGGCCGAGGGCCAGGCGAAGAGGAAACGCGCGCCGTAGGCTTTGCCGCACATCGCGTAGTTGCCGGCGCCGTAGGAGTTGCCGACGAACAGGGTGATCTTGGGTACCACCGAGTTGGCGACCGCGTTCACCATCTTGGCGCCGTCTTTGATGATCCCGCCGCGCTCGGCGCGGCTGCCGACCATAAAGCCGGTCACGTCCTGGATGAAGAGAAGCGGAATCCCCTTCTGATTGCACACCTCGACGAAGCGGGCGCCTTTGGCCGCCGAGTCGGAATAGATCACGCCGCCGATCTGTAGCTCGCGGTCCGAGCTGGAGGTTCCGGTTTTCCGCGGCACGATCGAGCGCTGGTTGGCGACGATGCCTACCGCGCGGCCGCCGATCCAGCCCGTGCCGCAGATCAGCGTACGGCCGTGCGTCTCCTTGAACTCTTCGAATTCGCTGCCGTCGAGCAGCCGGGCGAGCAGCTCGTAGGTGTCGTACGGCTTGTTCCGCTCGATTGGCATCACGCCGTACAGCTCTTCGGTCGGATAAAGCGGTGCTTGGGGCTCGCGATGGGCGAAGGGGGCCGTGGCGCCGAGGCTCATCTGGGCGAATTGGCTGCGAATCTTTTCGAGGCAGGTCGCGTCGTCCGGGTGGCGGTGATCGACCACGCCCGAGACGTCGCATTGGACCACCGCGCCGCCCAGCTCTTCGTTGTCGATCTTTTCGCCGATGGCGGCCTGGACCAGGTGGGAGCCAGCGAGAAAGATCGAGCCGGTTCCTTCCACGATGTGCGACTCGTCGCTCATGATCGGCAGGTAGGCGCCGCCCGCGACGCACGAGCCCATGATCGCGGCCATCTGGAAGATCCCTTCGGCCGACAGCCGCGCGTTGTTGTAAAACGCCCGGCCGAAGTGGTCGCGATCGGGGAAGATCTCATCCTGCATCGGCAGGAAGACCCCGGCGGAATCGACCAGGTAGACGATCGGCAGGCGATTTTCGAGCGCGAATTCCTGGGCGCGAAGAACTTTCTTGCAGGTGAGCGGAAACCAGGCGCCGGCTTTGACCGTGGCGTCGTTCGAGACCACCACCACCTCGCGGCCGTGAATCGAGCCCAGTCCCGTCACCACGCCCGCGGCCGGCGCGCCGCCGTACTCTTCGTAAAACCCGTAGGCGGTCCAGAGCCCCAGCTCAAGAAACGGCGATCCGGGATCGCACAGAGCCGCCACCCGTTCGCGCGCGGTCATCTTGCCTTGGGCGCGTTGCTTGGCCTGCGACTTTTCGCCCCCGCCCAGGCGAATCGCCGCCTCTTCCCCGCGCAGCCGTTCGACCTCCGCGCGCCAATGCGCGTCGTTCCGGTCGAACGTCTCGTTTTTCGTCAGCTTGCTTTCGAGTATCGCCACGCCACCTCCCTGGGGACAAGAGAGGGGATTCTATGTCCCCCAGGGAGATGGCACCAGGGTCGGGGAGTTTCAGGCGGCCGGCCAGAGCAGGCGGAAGACGAGGCCGGTGATCACGCAGTAGATCACTGCGTCGATCAAGCCGCGCAGTACGTTGCTCCCCGGCTCGCCTTTCCAGATTCCCGCCATGAGGGGGGCGAACCCGTAGGCGGCGAAGGCCACCGCGCCCGTGATCCGCATCACTTCGAGCGGCGCGGTCGTGGCCGAAAGGGTGTGGCGGGCGACGTAGCCGGCGACGAAGCTCGCGAACAGGCAGAAACCCAGCCAGAGCCCGAGGTACCTGCCCATGCTGGGAGGGCTGTTTTTCAACACGGTGAGCATTCCCACCGGGCCGTCGACGTATTTCTTTTGGAAGGCGGGATCTTTCATCTGGCTGCCGTCCGTGCAGTACGGGATCGGGTAGATCCCTGGCGCGGGCGCGGCGGCGCGGATCGCGGCGGCGATGGCGTCTTCGTTCCCCAGGCGCTGGTAATCGGCTCTGTGGTATTTGAGCGCCATGTGTAGGATGGCGCTGACGATCCAGACCGCGACAGCCGAAGCGATGACGGGCAGCCACAAGCTTCCGAAGGGCATAACGGGTTCCTCCAAGATCGGGACGGGTTGTGCGCCGGATCTTGCCACAGGAGCGGGCAAAGATCTCGGGTTCGTCGTCGGCGCGGGCGCGCTATTCTTCGGCCCACGATGCGCGTTCGAATCCTCGCTTTCGCCACCGCCGCCGACGCCCTGGGTCCGGAACGGGATTTGGACCTTCCGGCCGGGACGACGATCTCCGATCTGCGGCATCGCCTGCTCGCGGACTTTCCCGCTCTCTCGCCCCTTTGGCCCCGCCTTGCGATCGCGATCGACGGCCGGCTGGCGCGGGGGGAAGAGGAGATCCCGGAAGGAGCCGAGGTGGCGCTGCTGCCGCCGGTCTCGGGCGGCGCGCCGGACACTGCTGCGACTGCTGCGGGAGCCCGCGCGGCGCTCACGGACCAGCCGATCGACGTCGCGGCGATCTCCGCCGGGGTCGCCGGTCCGGGGCGCGGCGCGATCGTCCTCTTTCTCGGAACCGTCCGCGATTCCCACGCCGGGCGGGCCGTTTCGGGGCTCACCTATTCAGCGTATGCCCGGATGGCGGAGCAAAAGCTGGCGGAGATCGTCGCCGATCTCGAGGCCGTGGGCACGAACCTCCGCGCGGAGATCGTCCATCGGTTGGGCG
>JBBRUC010000232.1:0-9117 GCA_038248205.1 Thermoanaerobaculia bacterium | reverse complement strand
TAGACGCGGAGCGCCCGCGCGTCGAGCGCCGCGCGCTCTTTGGCCGTGATCGGACCGGGGAACTGCACAAGCGCGACATCGCCGTTGATCCCGCCCGATTTCGCCTCCAGAGCCTCTGGCACCGCCGGGGGACGGCTCGTGTCGAGAGGAACCGAATTGAGTCGGATCATGGTGGAGACGGGAGCTGCGTAGGCGGCGGAGACGCTGCTGCCCAGGGCCAGGACGACGGCCAGCCAACGGCTTGTCATGCGGATTTCTCCCTAGATTGTCTGCTGCTTGAAACGGCCGGGAGAAGGTACCACGAACAAGGGCGCGTGCAACTCCTCGCGCAAGAGGTGTTCGCCGCTATTTCAAGGCAGGCGAACCTTCCGCTTTTCCGGGTCAGGCTGTTCGCGATAGAGGATGAAGATATGGCCGACCCGGCCGACCACCTGCGCGTTCAGCTCCGCTTCGAGATGGGCCGAAAGATCTGCCTTTTCTTCGCGAGGAATCGGCGCCTGGACCTTCACCAGCTCGTGGATGTCCAGCGCGGCGTCGATCTCCGAGAGCACCCCCTCGGTCGCGCCATGCTTGCCGATACGGACGATCGGCTCCAGCGGATGGGCCAAGCCGCGCAGCCACTTCTTTTGGGACCCTCTAAGCTCGGACATCGATGGCGACTCCCGGAACCCGAATCCGCCGAATCAGCGAAATCGGTCCGCGAGGTTAGCACGCGGCGAGAAGTCCTTCGAACAGCGTCGGCGAGTCCGGGGCGACCACCGCCAGCGCCCGGTGCTCGGGTCGCACGAACCCCTCCGCGACCAATCGGTCCAGGAACGTAAGGAGGGGATCGAAGAAGCCTTCGAAGTTCAGCAGGCCGATCGGCTTCTGGTGATAGCCCAGCTGCGCCCAGGTCCAGATCTCGAACCATTCGTCGAGGGTACCGAGGCCGCCGGGTAAGGCGGCGAAGCCGTCGGCGAGATCGGCCATCAGCGCCTTCCTCTCGTGCATGGTGTCGACCAGGTGGAGTTCGGTGAGCCCCGCGTGAGCGACTTCCCGATCGGCCAAGGAGCGCGGAATCACCCCGATCACCTTGCCGCCGGCCGCGAGCACCGCGTCGGCCACCGCACCCATCAGGCCGATCCTGCCGCCGCCGTAGACCAGGTCGAGGCCCCGAGAGGCCAGGTCGGTGCCGAAATCGCGGGCGAAGTCCAGGTAAGCGGGACGCACCCCGGGGCTCGAACCGCAGAACAGGCAGATCCGCTTCATCACGTTATCTCCAGTGCCGAAATTGGGGCGAAAAAGAAAATTTCAAAAACTTGTCCCGCTTGGTGCCATCTGTCGCACTCATTGACCGTCCAGGGCAGCTTTGGTGGAGGTCGTTAAAGTCGGACTAAGTCCGAGAGGGGGATCTGTGCGCAAAATCGCAATCGTGGGTGCGGGCCAGGCGGGCTTGCAGCTCGGCTTTGGTCTACTCGCGAAAGGGTACGACGTCACCCTCTACTCGGATCGTACCGCACAGCAGATGTTTGAAGGCCGGTGCATGGCCACGGCTTTTCTCTTTCACCAGGCGGTGGCGCACGAGCGCGACCTGGGCCTGAACTTCTGGGATGCGCACGTCGAGCCGGGCGAAGGAGTCCATCTCGACTTCTGCCCGTCCCCGCGCAACCGGTTGGTGACCGTACAGGGCCGCTTCCGGCGGCCGGGGATGGCGATCGATCAGCGGCTCAAGTTCCATCGTTGGATGAACGAGTTCGAGAACCGCGGCGGGCGCCTGATCATCCGGTCGATGACGGTTCCCGAACTCGATACCGCTGCGGCCGAGCACGACTTGGTGGTCGTGGCGACCGGCAAAGGGGAGCTTTCGACCCTGTTCGAGCGCGACGCCGCGCGCAGTGCCCACTCCCGTCCGGCGCGCAGCCTGGCTCTCCTTACCGTCACCGGCATTGAGCCTTGGGCGCAGGTGCCGTTCCGTCCGGCCAAATTTACCCTGATCGGTTCCGACGGCGAGATTTTCTGGATTCCGTTCCATGACAAGAGCGTCGGACCGGCCTGGAGCCTGGTGTTCGAGGCGAAAGCGGGATCGCGATTCGACCGTTTCGGCTCGGCGCGAACGGGCGAGGAGATGATCGCCGCCGCCCGTCAGGTGGTGGCCGACGTCGCCCCGTGGGAGTTTCACCGGCTGGCGAAGGTTCAGCTGACCGACCCGCTCGCCTGGGCGAAGGGGGCGATCACGCCAACCGTGCGCAAGCCGGTCGGGCACCTTCCCTCCGGCCGGATCGTGCTCGGCCTGGGCGACACCGTCGTGCTCAACGACCCGATCGCCGCCCAGGGGGCCAACCACGCGGCCAAAGCGGCGCACCACCTGTGCGCCGACATCGTCGAACGCGGCGACCGCCCGCTCGATGCCGGATGGATGGCGGCCTCGTTCGAGGATTTCTGGCAGCGCGAGGCGCGCTACATGACCCGCTTCTCGAATCTTTTCCTCGACCCGATCGCACCACCGGCGCAGGAGATCCTGCTCGCGGCTTCGCGCGGTTCCGCGGTGGCGGAAGATTTCTTCGAAGGCTTCAACGCGCCCCACACTCTCTGGCCCTGGATCGAAGACCACCGATTGGCGCGTCGTCGCATCGCCGAGCGGACGGGGCTGCCGTGGATCGGCACCGCGGTGGCGGCGCGGTTCTCCGTGCTCAAAGGCCAGGTGGGGCAGCGCTTGGGCAAGAGCGCCCCCCGCCTGCCCGCCCGCCACGGTCGGCCCCTGGAACCGCCCCGGCCGCTCGAAACCCGGCCGATGGCCGGTCCTACGGTTTAAGGCCCGACGGCAACTCTTCTCCGGGCACCCCGGGGCATTTCCCGCGCGCCGACTCCTCGTGCCCGTCGCGGCATGAGTGTTGCGCCATGAGATTTGCGGAACTCGGAACCGTTTTCCCTGTATGATTTAGCTCTCAGAAGTTGAGTGCGAAGAACGGCGATTTGCCGAAGAGGAGAGTGAAGAAATGCGCAATGTGATGAAGTCAAATCCGCGCGCGGGACGCGTCGCGGTGCTGGCGGTTTGGGGTGGCGTGTTCTTGGCCCTGGCCGCGCCGGGCTTGGTTGGGGCGGCCGATAGGGCTCCGGCGTGCAAGGTTTCGACCCGTCAGCAGACGATTACCCGGATGGGCAGGAGCCCGTTCGTCAAGGGCGGCGTGACGACCCGCGAGGGTCTGGCGGCTCTATTCGATACGGAAAAGGATGCCATCGCCTGCATCCTCGAACAGCATGGCCTCGAGCGCCTGGGCGATGCGCTGGCCGAGGCGGCGGGCGGCTCGGCGGTGACCGAGCGCGACCTGCGCTCCGACGAGTGTTTCGACTGGATGTCCTGGCGCAACCGCCGGAAGGTGCCGATGAGCGGGCCGATCTGCTTGAAGGTCAAAAAGACCTACGGCACCTATGAAGTGCCGGTCGACGAAATGATCGACGAAACCCTCCCTGAGGTCCGTTGCGAACTCGAGGCGAGCGGCGACGCCGCGGCCAAGCCGCCGGTGCTCAAGGCGAGCATCGCGGGTAGCACCCCCGGCGCCACGGCGTCGTGGACTTCGACCAACGGCGACACGGGCGAGCTGTCCGGTTCCGGTCCGTGGGAGATGCCGTGGAAAGACCTGTGCACGGCGGACTACACGTTCACCGTCAAGGACACCGATCAGGGCACCCAGACCTGGGTGACCCATTCGTTCCTGGTGCCGAAAATCTGCGCCAACCTTTCCTACGCCGGGGTGAGCGCACCGCGCACGGTGCCGGGCAAGAGCGACGAATGCACCAGGAGCGTCGAAGTGAAGCGCTTCGTGCCGCCGCCGCCGGTGGTCAGCCTGTCGGTCAATCCCACCCGGGTTTCCACCCGCATGCCGGTGGCGATCAATTCGTCATCGGATTCGGTCTGTTTGAAGTCGTGCGAAACGACGTTGACCGATTCTTCCGGGACGGAACTCGACCACAACCCGTGCGGTCCGTGGGAGAAGAGCTTCACCGTACCGGGCATCTACACGGTCAACGCCAAGGCCGAGGACGCGATCGGCCAGACCGGCATGGCCGAGGCGCAGATCGTCCGCGTCCATCCGCGTTGGACGGTCCGCGGCTTCGGCGCCTTCGTCGATCCGAAGGATGACGTAATCCGCACCGACCGCAACCGGACGCCGACGCTGGTCGAGCGCACCTCCTGGCAGCTGGAAAAAGGCTGGGGCATCGGTGGCACCGTCGAGCGCCGGTTCACCGAGGTGGTCGGTCTCGAAGGGGGATTGATCCTCTCGCGCGTCGACTCGTCGTTCAAGCTCGACTTGAACAACGCCTGGGGTATCGCGAAGAAAAAGGTCGGCCTGAATCTGCTCACGTTCGGCCCGAACTTCCACCTGCTGCACGAGCCGGGCCGGGCCGACCTCTACATCGGTCCGTTCCTCGGTTATGCGTTCTTCAACGGCAAGTCGTACGGCGTGCTCGGCGAATCGACCGGCCGCGATCTCGACGACAAGCTCGGCGTCGGCCTGCAGATCGGTCTCGACCTGCCGGTCCACCGCACGGCCAACGGCATCTGGAACTTCCACACCGGGTTGCGCTACGTGGATCTGTCGACCGACGTCGACCTCGGCCCGCTCGGGTCGAAGGACGTTGCGGTCGATCCGCTGATTTTCTCCGCGGGTATCAGCTACTCGTTTTAAACGACCGGCCGCTCCTACACGAAAAAGCCGACGGAAAACCTCTCCGTCGGCTTTCTCGTTGATTCCACGAAACCGGCTAGAACGGGATGTCGTCGTCCTCGCCGCCGCCGTAGCTCGGTCCGTCGTCGTAGGAACCGCCGCCCGAGCCGGAGCTGGAACCGGAGCCGGAGCTAGAGCCGCCACCGGCGCTGTACCCGCCGTGGTCGCCGTCGCCGCTACCCCCCTTGGTGCCGAGCATCTGGAAGTTGTCGCAGACGATCTCGGTCCGGTACTTCTTCTCGCCGCTCTGCTTGTCGTCCCACGAGCGGGTCTGCAATCGGCCTTCGATGTAGATCTGCTTGCCCTTGGTCAGGTATTGGCCGGCGATCTCCGCCTGCTTGCCCCAGACCACGATGTTGTGCCACTCCGTCTGCTCCTGGCGCTGACCGCTCTTGTCGCGCCAGCGGCGGGTGGTGGCGAGGCTGAAGCTCGCGACAGGCTGTCCCGAGGGGGTGGAGCGCACCTCGGGATCGCGGCCCAGATTGCCGACCAGAATCACTTTGTTGACCATTTGGTTGATCCTCCTTTGCTACGAGTGAGTTACGGTATCACAGGGCGCCGTTGCGGCCACCGACGAGACGCCGCGATACCGAGGGTTCCGCCGAACGGCACGCCGCCGTCGGCTTTCACTCGACCTAAAGACGGAAAACGATGCGATTGATCTTACAAAGGGTGAAATCCGCCGCCGTGCGGGTCGCCGGAGAGACCGTCGGAGCGATCGACCGGGGGATTCTGGTTCTGGTAGGCGTCGAGCGCGGCGACGGCGACCGTGCGGTCACAGCGGCGGTCGAGAAACTCTCCGGCGTCCGCCTGTTCGAGGACGATGCGGGCAAGATGAACCTCGATCTGGCGACGGCCGGCGGCGCCTTCCTCGTGGTCTCGCAGTTCACGCTCGCCGGTTCGCTGGCCCGCGGCCGGCGCCCGTCATTCGACGGCGCCGCCCCGCCCGACGAGGCGCGCCCGCTGGTAGAGGCCCTGGTCCAAGGGCTCCGCGAGCGCGGCCACCGGGTCGAAACCGGACGGTTCCGGGCCGCGATGGAGGTCGAGTTGATCAACGACGGGCCGGTGACGTTCCTGCTGGAGGTGTGAACGAACCGGAGCGCTCTTCCCTCCGGTTGTCTACTTTCTCTCCTCACCGCCTTGTCCCCCCGCCGCGTCGCTCGATAGACTCGTTTCTCTACATCACGAAAACGAGAGATCGGAGACGCATGGAGCGCCGGCCCGCCGCTTTTTTGAGCTACGCCCGTTTCAACGACCAGCATGACGCCGGCCGGATCACCGAGCTGCGCAAGCGGTTGGAGGGGGAGGTGCGCGTCCAAACCGGCGAGGAGTTCGCGATCTTCCAGGACCGGGAGGACATCCGCTGGGGCCAGGAGTGGCAAACACGCATCGACGAGACGCTCGACGCGGCGACCTTCTTCATCCCCATCCTTACACCCGGCTTCTTCCGGAGCGAGGCCTGCCGCTCGGAGCTTGAGGCCTTCTTGGAGCGGGAGAAGAAGCTCGGGCGTCGCGATCTGGTGCTGCCGATCTACTACGTGGATACCCCCCTGTTTAACGATCCGGCCCGTCGAGCCGGCGATCCCCTCGCTTCCGCTCTCCACCAGCGGCAATACGTTGACTGGCGCGAGTTTCGCCACAAGCCGCTCACCGAACCGTTGGTCGCCGAGAGCCTGACCCTCTTGGCAGTGCGGATTCGCGACGTGGTGGACGGTGCGGATGGAGTTCGGTCCGGAATCTCCTCGGCGGTCGCAAGCCGCCCGCGGGCGAAAGCGAGCCGCAAGAGCGTCAAGGCGCTCAGCGAGGCGTACCTCCAGCACCTGTTTGCCGAGGTGAGCCGGGTCACCCTGTCGCAGATCGATTCCTCGGTCGAAGGCTCGGACCCGCTCGCGAAGTTCGAGTTGCAGGCGGTCTACACCGCGCTGCTGACCCGGGCCCCTCGCGGCAAGGCGGGACGAAAGCAGCCCGAGGAAGAGATGCTCGAACGCGGCGAGCGCCCGCTGTCCGCGCTCGAGCTGCTCGACCGGCATCCGCGACTGGTCCTGCTCGGCGACCCGGGCTCGGGCAAGAGCACGTTCGTCCACTTCGTGGCGCTCTGCCAGGCGGGCGAGCAGGTCAAAAATCCTTCGGCGAATCTTGGGGTGCTCACCGCGCCGGTGCCCGGGGAGAAAGAGCCGCAGCCCTGGCGGCATGGAAAGCTCGTTCCGGTGCGGGTGATCCTGCGCGACTTCGCGGTCGACGGCCTGCCGGACCCGGGAGACAGGGCGACCGCGGAGCATCTCTGGCAGTTCATCGCCCGGGATCTCGAAGCGGTGGGGCTCGGCGACTATGCACCCAGCCTGCGCGAACGCCTGCTCTCCGAAGGCGGGCTCGTCCTACTCGACGGTCTCGATGAGGTGCCGGATGCCGCGGGCCGGCGGCAGCAGATCCGCGCGGCGGTCGAGAGCTTCGCCGGGATGTACACGAAGTGCCGGTTTCTGGTGACCAGCCGGATCTACTCGTACCGCAACCAGGGCTGGCGCCTCGACGGTTTTGACGAGGCGGAGCTGGCGCCGTTTTCCGACGCGCAGATCGATCGCTTCGTGAAGCTTTGGTACGCCCATGCGGTGAGCCGTGGGCGCGGCAGCGCGGAGGACGCCGCCGGGCGGGCGCGGCTGTTGATTCAGGAGATCGAGGGCAACCCCCGCCTGCGCGGTTTTGCCGAGCGACCGCTGTTGCTCACCCTGATGGCGAGCCTTGCTCTGGCGCGCGGCCGGGGCCTGCCGGATCGCCGGGCGAAGCTCTACGAGCAGGTGGTCGAGTTGCTGCTGGACGTGTGGGAATCCGTTCGCTACCGGCGCAACGAAAAGGGTGAGGTTCTGCTGCGCCAGACCAGCCTCACAGAATGGCTGAAAACCGATCGCGAAGCCGTCCGGGAGGTGCTCGAAGACTTGGCCTTCGAGGCGCATGCCACCCAGGCCGAGGCGGAGGGGACAGCCGACATCTCGGAGAAAGATCTGGTCTCCCGTCTGCTCGGCCTGGCGCGGAGCGACCAGGTCAGCCAGAAGCGGCTGATCGAATTCTTAAGCGAACGCTCGGGGCTCCTGATCGCCCGCGGCGTCGGGGTGTTCACCCTGCCGCATCGGACCTTTCAGGAATACCTGGTCGCCTGCCATCTGACCCGCGGGTCGTTCCCCGACGAGGTGGCGGAACTCGGCCGGAGCGACCCGGATCGCTGGCGGGAGGTCGTCCTGCTCGCCGCGGCGAAAGCCGAAGAGGGGTCGGTCGCGATCGTCTGGATGCTCGCGCGGAGCCTCTGTGCGGTCGATCCGGAATCTGAGGAAGCGCACATGGACGATGCCTGGGGCGCCCGCCTAGGGGGGCTCGCGATCGCGGACTCGCCGAGCGCCTTGAGCCAGGTGGGGAGAGCGAACCGCGATCAGCTTGAACGGCTACGGTGCTGGCATCTCCACCTGCTCGGTGATGAGCGCTTCTCGGCCGTGGAGCGCGCAGCGGCGGGAACTACGTTGGCGGCGCTGGGCGATCCGCGGTTTGATCAGGAGAAGTGGCTCCTGCCGAAAGAACCGTTGCTGGGGTTCGTCGAGATTCCCGAGGGCAAGTTCCGCATGGGGGAAGGCGAAGCGCTGCACGAGGTGGACCTGTCGCCGTATTACATGGCGCGCTGGCCGGTGACGGTGGCGCAGTTCCGCGCTTTCGTTGCGGCGACGGAGCACGAAGGGATGCCGAAGGAGGTTCTCGAACGCCCGGGCAGCGAGCCGGTGGTGGCGGTGACCTGGCACGAGGCCCTGGCCTATGCGCGCTGGCTGGGGGAGCGGTTGCGGGAGGAGGCGGAGAAGAAAAAAGCGTCTGGGTGGGGAGAAGAGTCGGGAGAGCGGGCGTTCTGGCAGGGTCTGGCCTCGGGAGATCTGTCGGTTTGCCTTCCCTCGGAGGCGGAGTGGGAGAAGTCGGCGCGCGGCGCGGACGGTCGGACCTACCCGTGGGGCGAGACCCACGAGGCGAATCGGGCGAACGACGTAGAGTCGGGTGTGGGGAAGGTGAGCGCGGTGGGTTGCTTCCCCGGCGGGGCGAGCCCGTATGGCGTGGAGGAGTTGGCGGGGAACGTGTTGGAGTGGACCCGGAGCGTCTGGGGGCCGGAGTTCGAGACGGCGCAGTACGGGTACCCCTATGAGGCGAGCGATGGCCGGGAGGATCTTGCCTCTCCCTCCCGGCGGGTGTTGCGCGGCGGGGCGTTCGACAATCAACCGAGGTTCGCCCGGTGTGCCGTTCGCTACTGGTTCGGTCCCGACCTCCGCAACTTCTATGTCGGATTCCGCGTCGTAGTGTCCCCATTCCGCTCTGGCCTCTGAGTTCTCTGACCTCTGAGCTCTGGGCTCTCTGTCCTCTGGGGGGAGTCCAGAGGGGGGCTTGCCCC
>JBBRUC010000231.1:0-9196 GCA_038248205.1 Thermoanaerobaculia bacterium | reverse complement strand
TCTTTTTCTTTTCGGGCCGGCTCCTCGCAGCATAACCCGCCTCCCCCGGACCCCCTCCACCCCCGCGCTGCGCGCGGGATGATTCTGCTGTGCCGAGCTATGTGTCCAGATTTCTACGGATTTTGGTGAGCGGCTACAGCTGTTAAACTTCAGGAGCTAGAAATCGTTTTGGGTGACTTACGGTCGATTCTAAGAGACTTGCAGCCTAGCTTGCGCAAAATAACCAGAACGGCTTACTCCGACTGCGAGAAAAGCTCCGATGAGGCGCAGATCAAGCAGGCCAGGCGCCTGTTGAGGAGAGTCAATTCTCTACAATCCAGGCGGAGCAGTCACGGCAAGTGAACTCTGGGTGCGCCTGTTTTTGTAATTCGTCGAAGCAACAGACTCCAGGCGACTGAGGAGTACCCGAATTTAAAAGGTCGCGGAGTCGCTGGGGCTCTACTGGGCGCCCGTTCCGTCCTGATCAGGGTGAAGGCCGCAAGGCCTTGGGCAGAGCAGGTATAGGCGCCCAGGCGATTCGAACTCGCATCGAATGGGAGAAGAACGAACTCGTCGTGACCAAAAACGGCCGGGAGAGGATTGCCCCTCTCCCGGCCAGAACGCCGGATCAGGCTTCGGCGCTCACGGACTGCCCTTCACCCGCTTTGGTTTCCGCCAGTGCTTTGGCTTTGGCCTTCGCCGACGGCGCCTTCTTGCGGAAGTCCTGGGGCCGGATGCCGAGCTTCACCAGCTCCGGGTTCTTGAATCCCAGGTGGGCCTTAAGGTGGGCTTTCAGGCGGGTCGCGTCCTCAGAGACCTTCTTGACCAGATCCTGGCGCCGCTTGGCCAGGGTGTGCGCTTCCCCCAGGAGATCCTGGATTCGATCCGCCATGTTGCCGAGCTCGGCGGTCGAAACCTTGAGGTCGGCATGGAGTTCCTGAGCGGCCGGCACAGAGCCGAGCAAGGGCTCCGAGTTGACCACCAGAGTGGACCACCGCTGCGTCATCTCCGCATACGTACTGGGCATGATGCCCTCCTTAGTTGAACGTGCAAGCCGAAATGGCCTGCACAGGTGAAACCAATCGTTCTGAACCTCTCGGCGACGGTCCTCCCGACTAGGGGCTAGCCGTTTCTGGGCCAAAATCACTGTTCCTTCCCGAAGGATCGCCGTTTTTGGGCCAAAATCACTGCTCCTTCCCGAGGGATCATCGTTTTTAGGCCAAAGTCGCCGCTCCTTCCCGAAGGATCACCGTTTTTGGGCCAAAATCGCCTTCCCTTCGCGAGGGATCGTTGGGGGGCCCAAGTTGGGCTCTTTTCTCCCCTCAGGATCGCCCCACATCGCAAGGATAGAGATCTAAATCCGAGAAATCGAGCAAAATGGCCCAAAGTGTGCAATTTCTTTCTTGGCCCGGCGAAACCGGCCATAAAAGCGGTGGACTGAAGGCTGCGGTTGAGCTTGGCTCGGTACCTGTTCCGGCGTAGGTTTCACCTCTGGTGGGGGCTTCAGCCTCCCGGCAATCGGCTCCCGCCGTAGAATCCTCCTCCTGTCACGCCGCTGTCACCCCGCAGGGGAGGCCTCCGTGGCAGCATTCGTGCCGTTCCCCACCTTTGCCTCCGAAGAGGATGCCGCTCTTGACCGCCGCGAAGAAACGCCCCAGCCGTTCCCCGTCCGCCGCTCCGGAAGCGCCCGTTCTGTTCTTCAACCGGGAGCTTTCCTGGATCGACTTCAACGCCCGCGTGCTGGTGGAGGCGGAAGATCCGACCACCCCGCTGCTCGAACGTGTGCGCTTCGTCGCGATCTTCGACAGCAATCTGGACGAGTTCTTCATGAAACGCGTCGGGGGATTGAAACAACAGTTGGCGAGTAACCTGCGCCAGCTCACTCCCGACGGCCGGACCCCACGCCAGCAGTTGGCCGAGATTCAGGACCGCGTCCGCCCGCTGCTCAAACGCCAGCGGCACCTTTTGGGCAACGAGCTGCGCCCCGCCCTCAGCCAGCATGGTCTCGAAATCGTCGGCTGGGATCGCCTCACGCCGGAGGAGCGGAGCTACCTCTCCGACGAGTTCGAAAAGCGCCTGTTTCCGATCCTCACGCCGCTCGCGGTTGATCCGGCGCACCCGTTTCCCTTTATCTCCAACCTGTCGATCTCGCTCGCGGTCGCGGTGCGCGCGCCGGGGGAAGAGAAGGTCCGCTTTGCACGGGTCAAGGTGCCAGGGAGCCTGCCGCGATTCCTGCTGCTGCCGGGTACGCTCCGCTACGTGGCGCTCGAAGAGGTGATCAAGCACCACTTGGTGCGCCTGTTTCCGGGGATGGAAATCGTCGCCTGCCATCCGTTCCGGGTGACCCGCAACGCCGACGTGCAGCGCTACGAGGAACCGGCCGAAGATCTGCTCGAATCGATTCAAGAAGAACTGCGCGAGCGGCGCTTCGCCACCGTGGTGCGAATCGAGATCGAAACCGGCATGCCCGGTTGGATGTGCGAGCTGCTGTGCGAAGAGCTGGAGATCGAGACCGACGAAGTCTACGAGATGGAGGCCCCCCTGGGCCTGCGCGATCTGACCGTGCTCTGCGGCGCGCCGCTGCCGGCCCTCAAGTTTCGCACCTGGGTGCCGCAGACGCCGCCGCGCCTGCATGCCGAGCCGGGTGAAGAGGTGGACATTTTCCGCGCGATCGCCTTGGGCGACCTTTTGGTCCACCATCCGTACGACTCGTTTCCCGCGAGTGTCCAACGCTTTCTCGACGCCGCGGCCGACGATCCGGCCGTCCTGGGGATCAAGCAGACGCTGTATCGGACCTCGTCGGACTCCTCGGTCATGCGCTCGCTGATTCGCGCGGCCGGAACGGGCAAGCAGGTCGCGGCGACGATCGAGATCAAGGCCCGTTTCGACGAAGAGCGGAACATCGGCTGGGCCGAAGCGCTCGAAGAGGCGGGCGCCCATGTGGCCTACGGCGTGGTCGGCTTTAAAACCCACACCAAGGTCGCCCTCGTCGTGCGCCAAGAAAAAGACGCGATCCGCACCTACGTCCACGTCGCGACCGGCAACTACAACGCCGAAACGGCGCGGGTTTATACCGACCTCGGCCTGTTTTCCTGCAACGAGGCGCTCGCGGCGGACGTCGGCCAGCTGTTCAACGTGCTCACCGGCTACGTCCATCAGCCGACGTTCGCAAAGCTCCTGGTGGCGCCGTTCAACATGCGCCGCCGGTTTTTAGAACTGATCGAGCGCGAGGTCGAACACCAGAAGTCCGGGCACGGCGGCCACGTGCAGGCGAAGATGAACTCGCTCGAAGACCCGCAGATCGTCGAGGCGCTGTACGACGCGAGCGCCCAAGGGGTTCAGATCGATCTGATCGTCCGCGGCATCTGCCGCCTTCGTCCGGAGGTGCCGGGGCGGAGCGAAACCGTTCGCGTGGTCTCGATCGTCGGCCGGCTGCTCGAACACGCGCGGATCTTCTATTTCGGCAACGGCGGCGCGCCGGAGTACTTCATCGGCTCGGCCGACTGGATGTCGAGAAATCTCGACTACCGGGTGGAGGCGATCGCGCCGGTCGAAGACCCGACGCTTCAGGCCGAGCTGCGCGAGGTGATCGACCTTCAGCTCGCCGACAACATCAAGGCCTGGGATCTCCACGCCGACGGTACCTACGTCCAACGCCGGCCGGCCCCGGGCGAGGAACCGCGCAACTCCCAAGAGCTGCTGATGGCGCGGGCGATGGAGCGGGCGGGGAAGGGATAGAGAGTAGAGATTGACGTTGTCTCAAACTGCCTACGGCGAACCCGCCAATCCCACCGAGCCGGCGTGGCGGAGGGTTGTTTCCCCCGGGGAGGGGGCCGGTTGGGTTCGGGGGAAGAAAAGGATGGGGGTCGCCCGGTCAATTCCATAGACCAGCATCTCTCGCCCGCCGTGGCAGGCGCGCCCCACGAGACTCTCCCCGATTCGTTCGGCGACGCGGATCGAGGGGTGATTCTCCGGGTTGATGAGGCTGATGACGCGATCCTTCTTCCAGATGGTAAAAGCGTAGTCGAGGGCGGCCCGGGCTCCCTCGGTCGCGAAGCCGAATCCCCACCAGCGGCGTGCGAGCGTCCAGGCGAGCTCGAATCCCAACCAACCCTCCGGCTCCCAGAAGCCGACCGATCCGACGAACGCGCCGCTCTCGCGATGCTCGATCGCCCACACCCCCGTTCCCAGCAACTGCCAATGTCCCCGGACGAACGCCAGATGCCGCCACGATCGGGACCGGTCCCAAGGCTCCGGCCCGCCTCCCAGGTAGCGCAGGACTTCCCGATCCGAATACATCTCGGCGTAGTCTTCGAGATCGCCCCCTTCCAAGGGCCGGAGCCGCAGGCGCTCGGTTTCCAGGATCGGGGCTTCGGGCAGGGCGTTGATGGCTCTTTCCTTTCGTCCGGACAAAGCAATAGCTTGTTCTAGGGAACAGGAGAGGTAGACACTCACGGGCACGGGGACACCCGAAAACGGGCAATGGCGCTCGTGTCTGCGGTCAACGGTCCCTGGAAGGGAGAAGCGGATGCTTCGTCTTGTTCAGTTCTTTCTCTACCTCATCGGGTCGTTCACGTTTCCTCAATCTGATGCAGGTATCGGCACCGACCCGTTGGGGTTCACCGGTCCCGCTCTACCTCCTCCGTCGGACCAAGGAGGCAGCGCAGACCCCCTCGGCTAAGCTCCTCCAGGCGGGGCTGCAGCAGCTGCGGCCTCGCCTCTTTGCGGCTATACTAAGAACGCAGCATTTTTTGTTTCCATGAAGGATGGCCCGCTGACGGTATACTTAAGGGATGCCTGGAATGTTTGAGGAGACGCACGAGAACCTGGAAGGTTTGCGGCGGGTGTTCTCCGGCCAAGCTTCCCCGGTCGAGGTGGAGCGGGCTGCTGCCCATTTGACGGGTTGTCGGGAGTGCTGGCTACTATCTGGCCGCGCGATCGCCATCGAGAAAGCAAGCGGAGGACTCGCCGTGCAGGGTCCTCTCCGGCCGCTGATCGATTTGCACGAGATAGAACAATCCAGGCTGACGGAGTGGCTGGAGGCGCAAGCGGCCTGGATCGAAATCAAGTCCATGACGCCCAAGGCTCGGCGAGACAAAGTGCGACTCACCCGTTCGCTGCATACCCTTGGTTTTCTGGAAGTGCTGTTGGAAGCGGGCGCCTCGACCACAGCGGTAGAGAGCGAGGAGGCGAACTTTCTCGCCTTCCTCACCGCTCAACAGCTTCCTTCCTCCAGGGTTTCGGCCGAACTGAAAAACGACCTGTGTGCAGAATGCTGTGCCGAGATCGCGAACGCCCGTCGACGCTTGGCCAAATGGAATGCAGCCCGCGATGCATTGAGGAAAGGGAACGAATTTGTCGAGAAGGGCTCAAAGAGCGGGGTAGCAGAAGGAAAGGTTCTCTGTGTGGAAGGCGCTTTAGAGGACGACCTGGGTAACACCGAGAGTGCTGTCAGCATTCTCGGGCGCGCGGTGGCGCTCTTTGATGCAGCCTCGCAAACCTACCTGTCGAGCAGGACGCTGACTCAGCTGGCGTACGTCTTGGTTGGTGAAAATCCTGCCGAAGGGCTTCGGGTCGTCGACCGAGCTCTGGCCCTAATTCCGCATAGCAATCCCCGCCTACTCTGGTTCGCTGAAACCACCAAGATCGACTGCCTTATCAGAGTCGGCGCATGGCACGAAGCGCTAATCCGGTTCAACGCCATGAAGAGCCTGGATGGTCAGTTTCGCGAACCGTTTATCCAGCTTCGACGGCGATTCAACGCAGCCAGACTCCTGGAATATCTCGGGCGGATGAAAGGAGCGGAAACCCTCTATCACGAGGTGATCGCCGGCGACCTCGAGCACGGCCTGGTGAAAGACTTCTTCCTCGATCTCGTCTACCTGTTCGGTTTCTACCTCAAGCAGGGCCAAACCTCCGATGCGATCGGCGTCTGCCGTCGGGCGGCCGAGGAGCTTTCCCTACTCGATGACGAGGAAGGGAGCGTCGAGATCGCGCGCGACCAGATGCGGGGAGTCTGGCGCAGCCTGGAGCAGGAAGTGAGGCGGGGCACCGTGGATCTCAGTGCGACCGTGGTGCTGCGGAAATACATCAAGGCGCACTGGCGATTTCCTGCCGACGATCTGCCTACCTTTGGAGTGACAAAAAAAGACCGGATCGCTCCGTCCGGTTAGGACGTAAGGATCCGGTGGGGGATGACAGGCGCGGTGCGGGTTGGGCGACCGCGCGAGAGGAAGACTAGCTTGCCTGCCGCACGGCCGAGGGGCGCGGGTGTGCCGTTTGGGTCACAGTGGGCGAGGGCTACCGGCCGCCGTGTTCCCTCCGACCGCCGCGCCGTCGCTCGCCGGAGAGGAGCCGGGGGTGGTTCTTCTTCCACTCCTGATAGCGGGTGAGCTGCTCGGGCCGCAGCAGGGCGGAGAGATCCTGGTCGAATCGGGTGAGCGCGGTACGCAGGTCGCCGCGGCTCGCATGGGCCTGGATCACCAGTTGGCCGACCTTCTCGGCGTCAGGCCGCGTTGCATCCAGCTCGGCCCGAATCTGCTCACGGGCGGTTTTTCGGGAGCCGCGCAGAGGGGAGACTTCCTCGCGGAGCTGTTCGACCAGCTCGGTGACTTTTGCGCTCTGCGCCTCGTCGAGCACCAGATAGCGCGAGATCACCTCGCCGCGGCCGAGGCGCCCAAGGCCCCGGCGGGGCCGCTCGCTGCGGTCGGCCCGGTCCCGGGTATGGGATCGGCCGGCGCGGTCCGCCGCTCCTTGCGCGGTGGGCGAAGCATTCGAAGCGACGGCGCCGAGAAGGGCGAAAACGGCAAGGGCGCCGAGAAGAGAGAAGACGAAACGGGGCTTGCGGAGGATCTGGGTCATCGGGTTCTCCTTCGTCAGTTCCGGGGTGAGACTCCCCGGGATGTCGAGGGAGAAACACCGGGCCGGCTCTTTTCTTGCGGTTTCGTGTCGTTTCATGCGCCGAGCCGCGGCGCCCGGATGATAGGGTTCAGAGCCGTTCCGGGAGAATGCGATGAGCGAGGAAACCTTGAGACGGACCGCCCTCTATGACCTCCACCGCGAAGCGGGGGGCAAGATGGTCCCCTTCGCCGGTTGGGAAATGCCGGTTCAGTACACCGGGTTGATCGAAGAACACACGGCGGTGCGAGAGCGCGCGGGCCTGTTCGACGTCTCGCACATGGGCGAGTTTCGGGTCGATGGCGCGGGCGCCACGGCGTTCCTGGACGCCCTCACCCCCAATCACGTTGCCAAGCTCGGGATCGGTCGCGCGCACTACAGCGGCCTGTTGAACGAAGGCGGCACCTATCTCGACGATCTGCTGATCTACCGCCTGGGGGACGAGTCCTATCTGGTGGTGGTCAACGCGAGCAACGTCGATCGCGATTTCGCTTGGATCGCCGACCGCGCGCCGACCGGCGTGACGGTTCTTAACGTCTCGGATTCCTACGCCCTGCTCGCGCTCCAAGGGCCGCGGGCGTTGGAGATCCTGGCGCCGCTCACCCAGACCGACCTCGCCGCGATCCGCTATTACGGTTTCGCCGAGGGCGAGGTCGCCGGAGTGAAGACGCTGATCTCGCGCACCGGCTACACCGGCGAGGACGGCTTTGAACTCTACCTGCCGCCGGACGGCGCGCCAGAGGTCTGGCGGAAGCTTTTCGAAGTCGGCGCGGAGCACGGCTTGCTGCCCGCGGGTTTGGGCGCGCGCGACACGTTGCGGCTGGAGGCCGGCATGGCGCTCTACGGCCACGAACTCGATGAGACGACGACGCCGTTTGAGGCCGGGCTCTCTTGGGTGGTCAAGCTCGACAAGGGGCATTTCGTCGGTCGTGACGCTTTGGTCGCCCAGAAGGCGCGCGGGCTCACCCGGCAGCTCGCGGGGTTCGAGATCGAGGGGCGGGGAATCGCCCGCGAAGGTCACCCAGTGTTGGTCGACGGCGCAACGGTCGGCGCGGTCACCAGCGGCACCTGGAGCCCGACGTTTCAAAAGGCGCTCGGCTTGGCGTACGTACCGGTGGGGCAGGCCGCGGAGGCAACGCAGATCGCGATCGACGTGCGCGGCAAGGCGTTGCCGGCGCGGATTGTGAAGACGCCGTTCTACCAACGGAGCAAATAGGACTTTCGCCGGCTCCGGCCGGTGCTGTAACCTGCGTCGAAGTTCACCATTCGCGGCGGGAGGCGCTCGCACGGTGCGCGCCCGCCGACGTTTCCGGCCCGATCCCCAAAGTCCGGCCGACCTGGAGGGCACGTAGAGAAATGTATCCCAGCGACTATCTTTATTCGAAAGAGCATGAGTGGGTGCGAGTGGAGGATGACGTCTGCATCCTCGGAATCACCGAGTTCGCCCAGGCGGAACTCGGCGAGGTGGTTTTCGTGGAGCTGCCCGAAGTGGGCCAGGTCTTCGATTCCGGAGATGAGATCGGCACCATCGAATCGGTCAAGGCGGTGGCCGAGATCTACACGCCCCTCGCGGGCGAGATCATCGAGATCAACGACGCGGTGGTCGACGACCCGGAGATCCTGAACGAGGATCCCCATCACGAGGGGTGGCTGGTCAAGATTCGTTTCTCTTCGGCCGACGACATCAAGAGCCTGATGAACGCCGAGGCTTACGAGAAATTTGCGGCCGAGGGCGGGGACTAACGTATGGCGCATGCCGGAAAGCTTGGTTTCGGCGCGCTCGACACCTTTCCGCGCCGGCATCTCGGATCGAGTGACGCCGAGGTCCAATCGATGCTCGATCGGCTGGGCGTCGCGTCGCTCGACCAATTGATCGACGAGACGGTCCCGGCCGCGATTCGCCTGGGGCGGCCGCTCGATCTGGCACCCCCGGCATCCCCCGGGGGCGACCCCGCGGGAGAGGCCGAGGCGATCGGCGAGCGCGATCTGCTCGCGACGCTTCGCGGCATCCTTTCCGGCAATCAGGTGCACCGCTCGTTCCTTGGTCTCGGGTATCACGACTGCCTGACGCCGGGCGTGATCCAGCGCAACATCCTGGAAAATCCCGGCTGGTATACCCAGTACACCCCCTATCAGGCCGAGATCTCCCAGGGGCGCCTGGAGGCGCTGCTCAACTATCAGACGATGGTCTCGGATCTCACCGGGCTGCCGATCGCCAACGCCTCGATGCTCGACGAAGGGACCGCGGCGGCCGAGGCGATGCACATGTGCGCCGCCCTTGCCAACGAAGACCGGCCGGCGTTCTTCGTTTCGTCCGACT
>JBBRUC010000230.1:0-9209 GCA_038248205.1 Thermoanaerobaculia bacterium | reverse complement strand
GAAGCGCCGACGTTCGCGCCTCGTCGAAGCCGGCGAGGCCGCCGGCGGTCCCAGGATCCCGTAGAGAAAGCCGCTCGGCGACTCGTATCCCCACTACTCGAAAAACCCCGCCACATCCACGATCACCTCGACCGTTCCCGAGCCCGAAACGAACGCCGAGAGGGCGTAGGTTCCGCCGCCATCGGTCGCCAACTGAACCACCGCGTTGTTCGTACGGGTCTGCCCGCCGCTGAAGTTGAGCGTGGCCACGGCCGGTGCGGGGCTGTCGCCGGGATAGAGAGTGAGAAAACCGAGCGGCACCTGACCGAGGCGCTAGAGCGCTGCCGGCGAATCAACATGGTCGACCACGAGGCCGACATTCTGATCGACCTCGGCCGCTTGCGGCGGGCGCAGGGCGACGCGGCCGAGGCGCGGCGGCTGGGGGGGGAGGCCGTGACGCTCGCGGAGCGCTGCGGGTACGTGTTCCAGGGGGCAGACGCGCACCTGCTCCTTGCGGGACTGGAGCGCGCGGAGGGAAAGACCGCCTCGGCCCGCGAGCATGCCTTGGAGGCGCGCCGGCTTGCGACGTGCGACAGGGAGGACTCTACGTACAAGGTGGCCTACGACGAGGCGGAGGCGATGCTCACGGGCTTGTAAAGGCCCCCCCACAAAGGTCTCGTTTCGTCCCCGGGTTTCCTGGGACCGCCGGCGGCCCCGCCGGCCTTCGAAGCGCCGACGTTCGCGCCTCGTCGAAGCCGGCGAGGCCGCCGGCGGTCCCAGGATCCCGGGGAGAAAGCCGCTCGGCGACTCGTTTCCCTCTACTCAAAATACCCCGCCACATCCACGATCACCTCGACCGTTCCCGAGCCCGAAACGAACGCCGAGAGGGCGTAGCTTCCGCCGCCGTCGGTCGCCAGCTGAACCACCGCGTTGTTCGTGCGGGTCTGCCCGCCGCTGAAGTTCAGCGTGGCCACCGCTGGGACCGGGCTGTCGCCAGGATAGAGAGTGAGAAAGCCGAGCGCGGTGGGTGCCGTTACCGTGACGTTCGCGGCGATCGCGGTCGCCGTCGTCGGCACGCCGCACAGGCCGTGGGCGGGGCGAAACCGGGGGACTCCGGAAGCGAGCGGCCCCGCGCCGTCGGTGCGGCTGTCGTAGAGGCGGCAGGGAGTCACGGTGAAGTACTGGCCCAGAGCCGCGTTCTGGGCCGTGAAGACGTCGAGGGCGCCGTTTCGGTCGTCGGCCACGAGGTCGGTGCCGGTCGAGGCGAAGACGACGACGCTGCCGTCGGCGCTGAGCTGCGGATTGATCGAAGTGCCGTTCTGCCCCTGGTTCGCGGATGTGAGTGTGCGGCTCGCGAGGGCGTTGGTGGCGTGGAAACGATCGAACAGAAAGACGTTCGTGCCGGCCGGTCCGAATTGCCCGGGGGCGAGTTGGGCGTCGCTCGCGTAGGCGACGAACCGCCCGTCGCGACCAATCGAGGGCGGGCTTTCGGGGTCGATGCCCTGGGCGAGCAGGAAATTGCCGGCCGCGTGGCTCACCAGGAGGCTCGTACCCGCGAGACGATCGAACAGAAATAGATCGGGCAGGCCGTTACCATCGCTTTGGCCCGTCACCAGATTGCTCGCCCGGCAGGAGTAGGCGACGTAGCGCCCGTCGCCGCTCGGGCGCGCCTCGGTGCACGGGGCGTTGCAGGTGGTGGTGATCGTTCCTGCCTGGCGGCTGACCAGAATATTTCGAAACTGGTTCCGATCGTAGAGAAACACGTCGTCACCGGCGTTGCCTTCGATCTGGTTGGAAACGACATCGAACGCCTCGCTCCGGAACGCGACCCAACGGCCGTCGGCGCTGATCTCCGGCGCGTACGAGGCACCCACCGAAGGGCCGTTCGGGGTATCGAACGAGCGGCTCACCAGATCGGCGACACCGGTCTGCGCGTCAAACAGGAAGACGTCGAGGAATCCCAGATTGTCGAACTGACCCGGCGCCACGTTCTCGCCCAGGCTCTCAAACGCGAGGTACCGCCCCGAGGCGTCGAGCGAGACGTAGCCGGAGGGGGCGTCCGCGGCGGTGATGGGGGAGCTGTTGGAATGGCTCGCTAGGACGGTCGTTCCGGCGACCCGATCGAACAGAAAGACGTCCGGCCCGCCGTTGGTATCGATCTGCCCGGGCACCAGGTCGGTCGCACCGCTCACGAACGCGAGAAAGCGCCCATCCGCCGAGAGCGCATGGGGCGACGGATCTTCGAACAGCGCCTTGCTTGAAGGCGAAGTCGCCACCCGCTGGACCGTGCCGGTGAGCCGATCTTCGAGGTAGAGGCCCACCGTAGCGGGCGGCAGCGGAGCGGCGACCAGGTCGGAGGCGGCACTCCAGAAAGCGACATAGCGGCCGTCGGCGCTGGTCACTCCCGCGTCCGAGAGGTCGTTGCCTCCGGCGAGCGGAGCGCCCAACGCGTGGCTTGCGATCGCGGTGGTCGCCGTCACTCGGTCGCGGGCGTAGACCTGGCTGATGCCGGCCAGGCCGGTCTGGCCGGGCATCTGGCCGATAGCGGTGCTGGTGTAGGCGACGATTCGGCCCGATGCATCGAGCGCCGCGGTCGGGCGGCCGAGGACGTAGCTGATGCCGCCGCCGGTCACCGACGGCCGGTCGACCGCGCGGCGGGTGATCAGGCGATTGATCGTCTGGTCCCACTCGAACAGGTCGGAGCTGCCGTTGGCATCGGCGATCCCTGCGACGAGATCGATGGCCTGGCTCGCGTAGACGACCGCCGTACCGCCGTCCGAGATCGCGAGCGCCCGTTCCCCGATCTGGGGAAGGCCGGCGCGGTTGGTTGCGCCGTCGGCGTGCGAAAGCAGGGTGATCTCCGTGGTCAGGCGATCGTAGAGAAAGACGTCCGCGCCGCCGCCGGTGTCGACCTGACCCGCGACGAGCCCGGGATCGGGGCTCGCGAACGCCAGAAAGCGGCCGAAGCCGCCGAGCGAAATCGCCGGGCGCGTGGCGTTGGCCCCCGCCGTGGCCGTGCTACCGCTCTGGTGGCTCGCGAGCGCGATCGATCCGCTCTGTTCGGACCAGACGAAGACATCGCTGGTGCCGGGGTCGGGGTCGCTTTGGGAGGGTACGTGATCGCGCCCGAACCCGGCGAAGGCGACCCAGAGAAACGCGCTGTCGCCCGACATCGAAAGCTCGGTGACGCCGCGGTCGCCCGCGGTCGTCGGCGAGGCGGCGACATGGCTCACCAAGATCGTCGAACCGCTCGGCCGGCGCCAGAAGAACGCATCGGCCGCGCCGTTCGTGTCGGCACCGCCCGCCACCAGGTCGGTCGCGGTCGACAGGTAAGCCACCGCGTCGTCCCCGATCGCGAGTCGGCCCGAGGCGCCGCCGTCGCCCGCCATCACCGGCGATCCCGCGGCGTGGCTCACCAGCGCGGTCGTATCGGTGCCCTGATCCCAGTGAAAGACATCGGCCTCGCCATTGGTGTCGATCTGGCCGGCCACGAGATCGGCGGCGAAGCTGAGGAACGCGACTTTACCCAGCGAGAGCGCCGGAGAAAACGACGGCCCCGCGCCGGTTTTCGTCGGGTTGGCGGCGACGTGGCTGACGAGGGTGATGGCTCCCGAATCTCGGCTCCAGAGGAAAACGTCCGTCTCGCCGTTGGTGTCGATCTGCCCCGCGACCAGGTCGGTCGCCGCGCTGGCGAACACCACCCAGGCGCCATCGCCAAGGAGCACCGCGGAGACGACGCCGCCGTTGCCGGTGGTGAGGAGGGAACCCGCGGCGTGACTGACCAGGACATTCGTGCCCGTGGTGCGATCCCAAAGATAGACATCGTTGCCAGCATTGCCGTCGGTGACCCCGGCCACCAGATTGGCCGCGCTCGACAGGTAGGCGACATAGCGGCCGTCGTCGGAAATCTCCGGGTTTCCCGAAGTTCCGGCCGCCGCCGTGGCGGCGCTGCCGGCCGCGTGGCTGACGAGCGTCGTAGTTCCAACCGTGCGATCCCACAAAAACACGTCCGCCCCGCCGTTGCCGTCGATCTGCCCGGCCGCGAGGCCCGAGGAGGAACTCGAATAGGCGACGTATCGGCCGTCTCCGCTCACCGCGGGGCGGAGATCGAAACCGTCCCCCGGAAGATCCCCGACAGCCGTATCCGAGATCGTCGCCGCGCGCGAGATCAGCTCGACCTGCGGCCGGACCGGAGCGGCGATCCCGAGCAACGCGGCGGCGAGGCAGGCGAGTCGGCGAAGATCGGTGGACGGTCGGAGATCGTTCAACATGGGTACCTGATCTTATCCGCATGAGATCGGACGCCGATCGGCCCCGGCGGACCACTTGTCGGCACGGCGCCGTGTAAGGTTGGGGGTCATGCGACGGATGAGAAAAACAGCCTTCTGGGCCGTGGCCGTTCTTGCGTTCTTCTTGGTCCTACGGTTTCTAGCGGATCCGGGCTCGCGGAAGCCCCCCGTCGGGTCGACTGCGCCCGAACCTGCGAAGAAGGCGTCGACGGCTCCCCGGCCTATCCCCCGCGTCGCCCCGGAACCGATCCCAGAAGCGGCTGCGCCGGCTCCCGCCCCGCCACCGAGCGAAAGCGCTGCGAGCCCGAAGAGCGTGAAGCGGCCGATCGCCGCTCCCGTGGCAGCAAAGATCGCTCCGCTCACTCCTTCACAGGCTCCGGCCCCGGAGACCTGCGCGGGCTTTGTCGGCCCGGTCACCCCGCTTGCGGCTTCGCCCGCTTCGCCGCGCTACTTCTCCTACGGCGGTCGCCCGATGCTGATGGTCGGAGTGTCCGCCGACAACGGGTGCCACCTCGATTTGGAGGACGACAACAAGTGCCATCTCGGTAACTACCCGGCGATCCTCGCCGACGCGAAGGCCCGGGGCCTGAACAAGATCCGCCTCTGGGTGGCCCTCAGCGGAGACCCGAACCCCCCGGGCCCCGGCAACGATGCCGCGAAGACGGGCAGAAACCAGCCGTTCTGCCACACCGAAGGGTGCGTGGCGGGCGGCGCCGAGCTGGGCTACTTTCGATTCGATCGGCCGAACCCGGAGTTTTTCGCCAACTTACGGCAGGTCGTCCTCCTGGCCAAACAGAACGATCTCTTCGTCGAGGTGACCTTCTTCGCTCCTTGGGAAGGGGACCGGCCGATGGTCAAGAGCCCTTGGCTGGCGGCGAATCACCGGGCGAAGGTGGCGGTGCCGAACACCGACCCGCCGGAGCTGATCGAGGTCGGGTTTTCCGACCTGCGTTGGTCCGTCCTGCCCGCGCCCGTGGGAAGCGGGGACGATTCGATGCGCGAGTTTCAGCGCCGGGTGATCGATTGGACGGTGGACGAACTCTGGTGCTACGACCACCTCTGGTGGGAGATCGCGAACGAGCCGGAGCATGGCGACGTCGATCCCGATCTGGCGGTGGCCTGGCAGCAGCAGATGATCGCCCACGTCCGGCGATCGGAAGAGCGCTACTTGCGCACCCCGGAACAGCCGGACCATCCGCTCCTGGCCCGGCACCTGATCGCGGTGCAGCCGTTCACCACGGCCGCCGCCGAGGTCTGGCGCAGCGCGACGGATTCGCCCTGCCGGGCCGAGCCCGAAGCCGATGCCCGCAACTGTCGTCCGGACGTGATCAATGGTCACTACACGCAAGTACGAAGCGAACCCGAAACCCCGTTCCCCGCGACCGTCGGCTCGACGCGGCTCGACCTCGGTGCGATTCGCCTGATTCGAGAAGCCGGAGGTTCGCAGCGGATCTTCGGCCTGAACGAGGACAACATCACGCCGCTCGGCGGCCCGAAGGGGACGCGAGCGCTACGCACGGACGTAACCCCATCCGTGAGAACGTTCGGTTCGCCCGACCCGGTGCGCGCCGAGGCCTGGGAGTTTCTGCTCCACGGCGGCGCCGCTTTCGACCACTTCGGCTATGACTATGAGTCGCCCGACGGGGTGGCGATTCGCGAGCAGCTCGGCTCCCTCCGACGCTTTTTGAGCGGTGAGGTCGAGATCGACCGGCTCCGCCCTTCGAGCCCCGATGCCGCCGGCTGCGGCTGGGTCGAAGTCGGGAACTACCCCGGTGAGACCGACTGGGAGCCGCGCACCGAGTCGCGAAAATATTGGGCGTCCTCCGAGTCGACCGCCTGGCGAACCGCCCGATCAGGCCGGGAATTTATCCTTTACATTCACCATAGCGCGCCGCGCTGCAAAGGAAATTCCGAGGACTACCTGTGCCTCCGAGATCCTCAGGGAAACTGTCGCGAATCCGAGCCGGGGAGATTCGAGGTCGGTTGCCCGGGGGACGAGCTGCCGTTCGGCGCCTACGACGCGCGCCTACGCATCGCGCCCGGGTCGGGGTACCGAGAGAGTTTGACCCTATCCCTCGGAGCGGAGGCCGGAGACTTCCTGGTGGAGTGGCTCGATCCGACAAATCCAGAGGCTCCCCCGCGAGCGACGCAGACGATCCGCTGGACCGCGTCCGGGAGCTGCGGCCCGGAGGGGCGCTGTGTCGTGACTTCGCCGGAGTACCCGTATGACATCGCGCTGCGGATCGTGCAGCTCTAAGATGCCAAGAGGAAAAGAAACCTCGTTTCCAAGCTATCCTTGGCAGCAATTCAATCCCGCAGGAGACACCGACTATGGCGCAGATCACCCGCTACTTCTTCCTTCGCCATTTGCGCGCGGAGCCGAACCAGACGATCCTCCATTTCCGGCGCGGCAAACTGGCGCGTAGCGGGCCGGGCATCGCCTACTGGTTCCATCCGCTGTCGGCCGCCGTGCTTCAGGTGCCGGTCGAAGACATCGCGAGCACGTTCATGCTGCGCGAGCGTTCGGCCGATCTGCAAGAGGTCGCCGTGCAGATCACCCTCGCCTATCGCGTGGTGGACGCCGAAAAGGCCGGCCGGCGGATCAACTTCACGATTAGCCTCCACAACGGCACCTGGCTCGAACAGCCGCTCGAACGGCTCGCCGGCCTCTGGTCGCGCTGGTCGCAAGAGACGGTGCGCGAAACGCTGATGCGCCAGCCGCTGGTCGATGCCGTCCGCACCGGCGCCGCGACGATTCGCGCCGCGCTCGATCCGGCCCTCCGCGGCAACGCCGAAGCGGCGGAAATGGGGCTCGCGCTGGTGAGCGTCCAGGTCGATCAAGTGGTGCCGAACGCCGAGCTCGAAAAAGCGCTCCAGACGCCGACCCGCGAGGCGATCCAGCAGAAGGCGGACGAGGCGACGTTCGAGCGCCGCGCCTTGGCGGTTGAAAAAGAACGGGCGATCAAAGAAAACGAACTGGCGACCGAGATCGAGCTGTCGCGCCGGCAAGAGGAGCTGATCCGCCAGGAGGCATCGAACCGGCTGCTCTCCGTTCGCGAAGACGCCGGTGCGCAGCGGCTCGCCGTCGAGTCCCAAGCCGAGCGCGACGGCATCGCCGCCGAAGCGGCCTCGCGCGACGCCAAAACCCGCGCGGTGGGCGAGACGGAAGCCAAGCGCCTGCGGCTCGACACGGAGGTGGCCGCCGAGGCGCGCCGGGCGGAGATCTGGACCGGAGCGCCGTCTTCCGTGCTGCTCGGTTTCGCGCTCCAGGAGTTCGCGGGCAAAATCCGCTCGATCGAGCATTTGAACATCACGCCCGATCTGCTCGGCGACCTGATCCAACGCTTCGCTCTGCGCCAGTCGGGGGAGTAGCCGGCCATGGCGCATGCGCCATATCGCAGCCGGCCGCGGGTCGTGCTGGTGACCCGCAAGACCGCGCTCGAAGGACTGCGCGAATCGCGCGGCACGCTCGACCAGGTGCGCTTCTACCTCTCTTCGCGCGGCCAGGACATCGCCTACGTGCAAGAGGCGCACGATCGCTTCGTCGCAGCCTACGCCCAGGTCGAGGGCGCGATTCCTGCCGATCAACGCCGCGTCCGGATCGACCGCGGCGACCTCGACCGGTTTCTGTTCGCGCCGGACGACCGGGTCGTCGTGGTCGGCCAAGACGGCTTGGTCGCCAACGTTGCCAAGTACCTTTCCGGACAGTTCGTGATCGGCATCAATTCCGACCCCGAGCGATTCGACGGCGTCCTGTGTCGCCATCCCCCCGCCGCCATGCCGGAGCTGCTCCAATGGACGACGGGAGGCGGCTTTCTGATCGAGAACCGAACGATGGCGCTCGCCGAACGCGAGGACGGCCAGAAGCTCCTGGCGCTCAACGAGGTATTCGTCGGCCACCGCACCCACCAATCGGCCCGCTACACGATCGAGGTCGACGGCACGATCGAGCGCCATTCTTCCTCCGGCGTCCTCTGCGCGACCGGTACCGGAGCGACCGGCTGGGCGCGCTCGATCTGCGAGCAGCGGAAGGTCGAAAACGAGCTACCGCGACCGAGCGACCCGTCGCTCGCCTGGATGGTCCGCGAGCCATTCCCCTCGGTCTCAACCGGCGTCGGGCTCGACTTCGGCCTGCTGGAACCGGATGCGCGCCTGATTCTCCATTCCGAAATGGCCGAAGGAGGAGCGATCTTCGCCGACGGCATCGAGAGCGACGCGCTCGAATTCTTAGGCGGCCAGAGCGTCACCATTCGTCGGGCGGAGCAGGCGTTGCAGCTAGTGGTGCCGGAGCATGTTTTTAGGGATTCTCCTGGATCGTTGTAGAAATCCCCCGACCCGCTCCGACTGGAGAGAGAAGGCGGCCCCCACTTCGGGGCGCCGAGCCGACTTTGGAGCCTACGCCATGAAATACATGTTGATCATGAACTCCCCCCGCGACGGCTATACCCAGTTAAGGCTGGCCGGGATCGATTCTCTTCGCACCGCGTTTTTGGGAGCCCCTCTACCCCTCACCCTCCGCCGAACCCAAGAACTGCGCCCAACGGAACTCCGTCCAGTCTAGTTCCTGCTCGATGCGCTGGAACGCGGCATCGCCGATCGTGCCGTCGGCCCGGAGCGCCACGAGCCGCTGCCGGGCCGCTTCGGTCGCGGCTTCGAAGAACGGCAGCGAAGGCTTGATCCGGGGATCGAGATCCTGAGGAGGTCGTCCTGTCAAGATGTGGAGTGCGATATGCGCTAGCTCAGATCCAACGTTTCGTGGCGGCGATCCTCCAGTCGAGTCTCCCGTCAACTGCGTGATCTTAGCCCGGAAAATGCATGAAGCGTCGCTGAACCTATAGACACGGAAGGCCCCGAGAACGGAGAATCTCTTTTGCGAGAAGGGAATTCTGACGTTCGAACGGAGCCTTGCCGATGAGCGATTCTGCCACACAGTGTGTTTTC
>JBBRUC010000229.1:0-9310 GCA_038248205.1 Thermoanaerobaculia bacterium | reverse complement strand
CCCCCTCTCTTGGGCTTGAACCGGCGGCAGATCGCGATAGGCGGGATCCGGCGGTACTTCTGACGGCACGCCGGCATCCTGGTTCGGCAGAAGTGGCTCCGAGGCGGACGACGGCTCCCTGGACTCGCCCCCCGCAGGCGCGGTGGAGCCCGCCTCCTCGCTCGGTTTGGCGCAGGAAAGACTCAGGCTGAAGAGGAGGCTGAGGGCGAGACCACCCCTTCCGGAAAGGAATCGGGGGGGAGGCGAGGCCTCGGCTCGCGGACCGGAGGACGGGATCGACTTCATGCTGCGTCTCCTTGGATCGACTTCGGGATGGCAACCCGTCCCGGGAAGAGAGCGATTCTACGCGAGGTCCCACCGCGTCGGCGGAGTAGACTCCTCCCATGCGCTTCCACCAAGACTGCCTGGTCATCGACGGCCATACCGACGTGCCGACCCGGCTTTGGGAAGAGCCGGTCGATCTGCGCGAACGGTGGCGCGATCGTCACGTCGATCTCCCCCGGCTCAAGGAAGGGGGAGTGGATGCCCTGGTCTGGGCGCTTTTCGTCCCCGCGAGTCTCGACCCCCAAGAGGGGCGCGAGTACGCGCGGCGACTCTTCGAGGTTTCGCTCGAACATCTGGTGCCGGGCGAGCTGGAAGGGGCGCGCACCGCGGAGGACGTCCGAAGAAACGCCGCGCGCGGCATCATCTCGGTCCTGTTCGGTCTGGAAAACGGCCGGCCGTTGCCGCTCCCCGGCATGATCGACGAGTGCGCGCGCCAGGGGGTTCGCTACGTGACGCTCACCCATTTCGCCAGCCACGAATGGTGTGATGCCTCGACCGACGAGGCGCGCCACGGCGGACTCTCCGCCGAGGGGCGCGACCTGGTGCGCCGGCTCAATCGGGCGGGCATTCTGCCCGACGTCTCCCACGTCTCGGATGCGGCGGTCGAGCAGGTGCTGGAGGTCTCGAAAGTCCCGCCGATCGCCAGCCACAGCTCGGCCCGGGCGTTGTGCGACCATCCGAGAAACCTTCCCGACGGGCTGATTCGCGAGATCGCCCGGCGCGGCGGGATCGTGATGGCGAACAGCTTTCCCGCCTTTGTCGCCCCCGAAGCGGCCGAAGCGCTGCCGGAACGGGAGGCGAGCCTGGCGGCCGAGCGCCGCGAGCTGTCCGACCGCTATTTCGACGAGCCCGGCCCGGTCGCGCGAGAGATGGCGCGGCTCTACGCCGATCACCCCCTCCCGGAGGCGACGCTCGATCAATTCGTCGATCACATCGTCCACCTGATCGAGCTGGGCGGCGAAGAGCATGTGGGAATCGGCAGCGATTTCGACGGCATCCCCGAGACACTGGTCGGTTTTGAGGATGTCGCCCGATTCCCAGACCTTACGGACGCGCTGCTCGCCCGGGGGGTCGACAAGGCCGGTGTGCGGCTGATCCTCGGTGAAAACTTCCTGCGTTCGCTCGCCGCGGCGGAAGATGCCGCGGATTGAAAGCGGGACGGTTTTACCGCTTCGCCGAGTGTAGCCAGGACTCGAAACCCGCTTCCAACCCGCTCCACGAGATTTCGAGCGCCGCCCGCAACCGTTCCGGGTCGTAGCGCTCGCCTTTCGCGAGGTCCGCGAGATAGGCCTTGAAGCGGGGCGCGAGGCTCGGGTCGAGCAGCAGATGGCGCACCAGGAGCGCGCTTTGCTCATAGTCGAACGAGCGCACCCCTCGATCGAAACCGCTCCGTGGCAGGCCGGCCAGCTCGGCAAGCGGCCGGGTCCAGCCACGGGATAGGGCGCCGCGCAAGCGTTCGGCCTGCGATTCGACTCCCGAAAGGCCGACGAGCGGCCCGATCCCCTCTTCCGTCGCGCCATCGCCGATCGCGTCCGCCAGGCCTTCGGAGAGCCACGGGGGCAGATTCGTGCCCAGGGCGCGGCGGTGCACCAGGTGGGTCAGCTCGTGCGCCAGAGTGGTGATCGCGGACTTTCTGCCACTGCCTGCATGGAGGACGACCAGGCCGTCGAAATCGCTCGCGAAGCCCGCATAGCCCGCCGCCAGGCGGCCGTCCCGGGAAACGTAGGCGCGGTAGGTGGATAGTTCGCGGAACAGCACGATTCCCTCGGCCGGCGGCCCGCTCGGGCGCACGCCGAAACGTGCGGCATAGACGCCATCCAGCGTGGCGCCAATCGTTTCGCAGGCGGCGAGCAGCCGGGAGTCCGAGCTGTCGGTTGTAAGCCCGTAGGGACCGCAATGCCCTTCCCGCTCTCCCGCCATCAGCTCGCGGGCGAGCGCTAGACGCTCGGGGTTCGGCGGGTTGGCGGGGCGGGCGGCGGTAACCGGAGGCCGGGGCCGGGGCGGCCGAGCGGACCGAACCACCGGAAGGGGAGGCGGCGGGGCGGGTTCGCCGCAGGCGCCGAGAGAGAGCAAAGCGGCCCCAAAGCAAAACACCCGAGATCTTCGAAGAAGGCCTCGGGCGCTGAAATACTTGAATGGATGGTAGCGCATACGGGATTCGAACCCGTGTTCCCGCCGTGAGAGGGCGACGTCCTAGACCCCTAGACGAATGCGCCACAAAACCTGCGGGCGAATTTATAGCACAACGCTCCTGCCGACTTCAAACCTCGTGCTGCGCGACGTAGCAAGACCCGGATCGCCTCCCGCAGCGCGGTTTCCCCGTCCGGACCTGGTTTTTCATTCCCCGGAAGGGCCGGATCGCGCTCGGTCTGTGCGAAACCGAGTCCGTTCTGTACGGCGATGGCGCGCAAACCTCCTTTTTCCCCGCTGAGAACGCCTCCACCCTGTCGGTGTTGTGCGGAACTGGAAGAATTCTGTGCGTGTTTTGTCCTGTGCACCACTGCACATCATCTTGTCTGTGCGAGATTGTCGGAACTTTGTGCGGCAATGAGTGCGGAAACGACTTTTCAGCTCCCGAAAACCGCTGCGCGGGCCGCGTACCGTGCTTTAAACGGTCGAGATTGTGCGGGTTCACATCATTCTTGTGCGAACCGGGTCGAGAAACCTGCCGCGGAGACTCACAGCAGCGCTTCATCGCTCTCGTTTCGCACAAGAATCTTCCAGTTCCGCACAGCACGCGAGCTGTGCAGTGGTACACACGGCGCGGTTTGTGCGGCCTGAAGTCGAATTCGCACATCAGAGTGTCGAGCCGCGCAGCGAATCGGCGCGTACGATAGCCTTCGCCGCGGGCGGCCCCCAGACCGCTGCGAAGCCACCACCATGAAGTCAAAATCCATCGCCAAAACCGCCCGCGCCGCCCCCCGCCGCAAGGCGCCGCCCAAGGCGCTCGAGGTGCCGCCGCCCGAGGCGCCATCATCCGGCTGGACCTTCTTCTCGAACCACGCCTATGTGCTGTTCACCGTCGCGGCCGACCCGCAAGCCCGACTGCGCGACATCGCGGAGCGGGTCGAAATCACCGAGCGCGCGGTGCAGCGAATCCTCGCCGAGCTGGAGGCCGAAGGGTACGTCACGATCACCAAAGAAGGCCGGCGCAACCGCTACAAGGTGAACCCGCGCCGGCCCCTTCGCCGCTCGATCGAGCGCCACCGAACCGTCAAGTCGCTCTTGGAGTTGGTGCTCGGCGACGGTCGCTGACCCCACCCCACCGAGAGTTGCCAGGGGCTGGGTATCGGACTTTACGGCCCCGCCCCCGCCTTGCCCAGCAAAATGTACCCCTCCTTCTCATCCGGATCGCGGGCGTATTCGACCAGCGGCAGGGGCTGGGACAGCTTGGCGAGGTCGTCGCGTTGGGCTAGGAGCCAGACGCGGCCGGGGCGGCGGGCGAAGGCTTGGAGTTCGGCTTCGTCGGCGGGGAGGTCGGCGAAGCGTTGGGTGTAGAAGAGGAAGGTGGGGTCGATGCGCGGGTAGATCGCGTAGGGCTCGGCGGGAGTGCTGAGGGCGAGGAGTTCGTTGGCCAGGCCGCGGGCGGATTTGACCGCGTCGAAACGCGGGATGACGGCGAACGAGGCGATCAGGATCAACAGCGCCATTCCCGCGGCGATGCCGTAGACGGCGAAATCGACGCGGCCCCGGCGCGCCTGCCACCAGGCCCAAAGCGAACCGAGGGCGAGCGGCAGGAGGGCGAGCGCCAGGGCGAGCACGAAGCTTTCGCCGCCGAGTGGCAGGGCCTCCTGACGGCCACGCCCCGCGAACCAGAGGACGAGCGGCATCGCGACGGCTAAGAGGGCGAGCAGGAAAAGCGGCACGGTGAGCGCCTTCTCTCCCCGCGCCGGACGCGCGGTTTCGGGGCCGGCCGCCGCGAGACGATCGAGCGCGGCTCCGACCAGCAGGGCAAGGCCCGGGTACATCGTCAGCATGTAGACCGACCGCTTGGCGGGCGAGACGCTGAAAAAGACGAGCGTCGCCACCACCCAGGAGAGCCCGAAGAGGAACCCGTCGCGCTCGCGCCCCGCGAGGCGGCGCCAGCCGAGCACCAAGGCTGTCGGCACCAGGAAGATCCAGGGGAAGAAGTCGGCCGGGATGGTGGTCAGGTAATACCACGGCGGCTGAAAATGGTGCCACGGCTCGGCGTAGCGGGTGACCGTCTGTTTGAACGCGATCTGCTGAAGATAGCTCGTGCCGCCGCGAAGCGCCGCGGGGACCAGCCAGGCAAGCACCACCGCGGCATAGACGGCCAGGCCACGGCCGATTCGCAGCTTGGGGATCTCTCGTGCCCGTTGGGTCGCGAGCAGGAAGAGCAGAATGCCGAAGAGCGGCGGCAGCAGGCCGACCGGCCCTTTGGCGATCGTCGCGAGCCCCGCGCTCGCGAAGAAACCGAGCATCAAGGTGGGGCGCTCTTCCGTCCAGGCGCGCACCCAAAACCAAACGGCGAGCGCCACGAGCGCGCCGAGCAGCATGTCGATTTGGCCGAAGCGTCCCTGCCAGAGGATCGTGCCGGAGGTGCCGAAGGCGAGCGCCGCGATCCACCCGGCACGGCGCGAGACGAGCCGTTCGCCGATCCGGAAGGTGAGCAGCAGCGCCGCGATCGCGGCGAGCGCGGACGGCAGGCGGGCCGCCGTTTCGGTCACCCGGCCGAACGGCACGGAGGCGACCGCCATCGACCAGAACAGCAGCGGCGGCTTCTGCGTGTAGAGCTTACCGTTCAGGTGGGGCAGCAGGTATTCGCCCGTCGCCCGCATCTCGCGCGCTACCTCGGCATAGCGCGCCTCGTCCGGGTTCCACAGGTCGCGCCGGCCCAGGGCGGGGAGAAAGAGCAGACAGCCGAGGGCGAGCAGCAAGAGCAGGTCGCGGAGCTGGAGGTGACTTCGGTGACCGCGATCGTCCCCGCCGGCCGGCGGACCGGAGGGATCAGCGGGGCTCATGCCGAATCTCCTCGGCGAGGCGCCGGTCGATCCACCGTTTCTGCATCCAGCGCACTGCGAACAGGTCGGCGAGCGCCCGCCAGAGGCGGTTGCCAATGCCGTATTTCGCCACGCCGTGCAGCCGCGGCCGGTGGTTGACGGGAATCTCGACCACCGTACCCCCCTGCATTTTGAGCAACGTGGGCAAAAAGCGATGAAGGCCGGTAAACATCGGCAGGCCGACCAGCAGCTCGCGCCGGCAGACGCGCAGGGTGCAGCCGACGTCGGTCACGTGCTCGTGGGTCAAGCGGTTTCTCACCCCGTTGGCGATCCGGGAGGACGCCCGCCGGACCCAGGTGTCGCGGCGGTTGGCGCGAATGCCACAGACCACGTCGGCGCGGGAAAGCTCGGCGAGCATGCGCGGAATGTCCTTCGGATCGTTTTGCAGATCGGCGTCGAGCGTCACCACGATCCGCCCGCGGGCGAAGCGAAAACCGGCGTCGAGCGCCGCGGATTGGCCGCTGTTCCGCCGTAGGCGGATCACTCGAACCCGGCGGTCGGCCTGGGCGAGGTCGGCCATCACGGCCGGGCTCTCATCGGTCGAGCCGTCATCCACCAGCAGCAGCTCGTAGGATCGACCGGTCGGTTCGAGCGCCGCGGCGATCTCGGCGACGAGCACCGGCAGGTTTTCCTCCTCGTTGTAGACCGGCACCACGAGCGAAAGCTCGGGTTCCGGGCCGGAGGAAGACGTCGCTGCGGTGGGAGAAACCTCGGCGGAGCTTGAAGCCATGGGCGCCTATCTTACGGCGAGGATGGGGCCGCGCCGACGATTCGGCGCCCAAGATTCTCGCTCCGCCCTTCCGGATTTGCCCGGGGTGAAGGAAGATCGAGCCCGAAGACATGGGGATTCAACGCTCGCTCTTTCCGCGGCCGCTCCGCGTGACCCCCGACGGGGTGGTCGCGGTGGGGGGCCGGCCGGACCCGCAAGTCCTTGAAGAGGCGTACCGGAGCGGCATTTTCCCCTGGCCGCACGAGGGGGTGCCGCTGCTCTGGTTCTGCCCCGACCCCCGGTTCGTCCTCACGCCCGAGCGCGCCCACATCTCGCGGTCGCTGCGGAAGACCCTGCGGCGCGGACGGTTCGAGGTCACGGCCGACCGGGATTTTCGGGCGGTGATCCGCGCCTGCGCCGGCAAAGAGCGGCCGGACCAGGGTGGCACGTGGATCACGGCCGAGATGATCGCGGGCTACACCGCCCTCCACGACCGAGGGATCGCCCATTCGGTCGAGGCGTGGCTCGACGGCCGGCTCGTCGGCGGCCTCTACGGCGTGTCGCTCGGCGCGGTTTTTTTCGGCGAATCGATGTTCGCCGAGGTCGCCGATGCCTCGAAAGTCTGTTTCGCCACCCTGCTCGCCCATCTGGTCCGCTGGGACTTCCAGTTGGTCGACTGCCAGCAAGAGACCCGCCACCTCGCAAGCTTCGGCGCCGAGCCGTGGGCGCGCCCCCGCTTTTTGGCCGAGCTGCGCCGCGCGCTCCAACACCCCACCCGCCGCGGCCCGTGGACGTTCGACCTCTACCCCGGCGCGACGGCCGTGATTTGATCCCAACCTAGCTTCTCTCATGTTCCGTCGTGCCGCTCGATCCTTCGGTCTCGCTCTCGCCCTCCTGCTGGCGGCGGCGCTGCCCCTGGCCGCCGACCCGGCAGATCGGGCGCTCGGTTCGATCGAACGGATACTGAACACCCTGCCCGAACCGGAATCGATCGGCTTGAGTCTCGGCGGCACCGGCGTGCTGGACGATGCCGCGCGCGGCGAAGCGACATGGGAGATCCAGTTCCCCGGCCGCCGGTTCGCTCGCTGGCCGCGCAATTGGCCGGCGCCCCATCCGCTCGCCGGGGTGCTCGCGACCACCGACGGCTCGATCTACCCCTATCTCGGGCTCGCCGTTCGGCTTCCTCTCTCCCCTCGTTTCTGGTTTACCCCGTCGCTCGCGGCCGGTGCCTACGTTCACGCGGGCGGGTTCGACCTCGGCGCGCCGATCGAGTTTCGCTCGCGGGCCGAAGTCGTCTACCAGCTCTCGGCACAAAGCAGGATCGGACTCTCGTTCGGCCATCTGTCGAACTCGGGAATCACACGGCGGAATCCCGGCACCGAGTCGCTGTCGCTCACCTTTTATTCGAGTCTTCGGGCCGGCGGCTGGAGGCCCGACTGATCTCCGACCCTTATCGTCCGCCGGGCGCCGGACCGCGTGATATCCTCCGCAACCGAAAGCGAGTCGCCATGGCCGTCGATCCCGATCTGCTCGAAATTCTGGTCTGCCCTAAATCGAAAGGCCCGCTCGAACGGGTCGAATTGCCGGCGGCGGTCTGCGCCTCGGTGGCCGAGAAGTATCGCGAGCACTTTCGCGACGAGGAACCGGTGGTGACCGAAGGCCTCTTCGCTCCGGACTCCGGCCTGGTTTACCCGATCGTCTCCGACATCCCGATCATGCTGATCGAAGAGGCGCTGCCCGCCTCGGTCTTGGGGCGCTGAGCGGCGAGTTTCGCCTTTCGGGTCGTCTTTCCCGTTGGCCCTCCCGTGACGAGCCTCTCGCCCGACCCGCAGCCCCAGGCTCCAGGCCCGGATCCGGATCGCCTGCCGCGGTTTTTCTACATCGCCCATCTGCTGCTCGCTTGGAGCATCGCGGTCTCCAACGTCTTTCTCGGCCTCGCGGTGATCGCCGTGCTGGTGCCGATCGCGCCGCAGCGGCCGCAGCGACCCTCCCTCCGCGCCCATTGGGCCGCCCGCGGGGCGATGCTGCGCCGGACCGGCGCGCCGCTGCTCGTGGCGCTCGGCGCCTATGCGCTCTGGCTCGCCGCGCCGATCCTCGCCTCCTACGATCCGCGCACCAGCCTGCGCGGCGTCGGCGAGCTGTTCAACGTCGCCGCGGTGCCGCTCGGCCTGTTGCTGGTGCGCGGCGAACGCGCGGTCCGCCGGTTGGTCGATCTCCTGATCGGCGTCGGCGCGGTGCTCGCCTGCGCCGGCCTGTTCCAATACCTGCTCGGCTACGGCGATCTCGATCGGCGCATCCGCGGCCCGTTCTCTCACTACATGACGTTTTCCGGCTTCCTGTTGCTGTGCGACCTGCTGCTGCTGGCGTCGATGGTGTTCGGCCCGAAGACCGACACCGACGGGAGGGGCGTAAAGCGACCGCTCCGCGACCTGGCGCGGCAATCGTGGCGCTGGCTCGCCCTGCTCGCGATCAATGCCGGCCTGCTCGGCAGCTACACCCGGAACGCCTGGCTGGCGCTCGCCGTGGCGGGGACCGTCCTGCTCTTGCTCCGCGCGCCGCGGCTGCTGCTCGGCTACCTGCCGGCCGGAGTGCTGTTCGTCTGGCTCGCGCCAACCCCGATCCTGTCGCGCGCGCTATCGATCGCCGACCTCGGCGATTCGTCGAACTACGACCGCCTGTGCATGGCGGCGGCCGGCGGCCGGATGATCGCCGAGCGCCCCCTGTTCGGGATCGGCCCCGAGATGGTCGAGCGGCGCTATGCGCTCTATCGCGAACCGACGGCGCCGCGCTACCAGGTGCCGCACCTGCACGATGTCTTGATCCAACTGGCGGCGGAGCGCGGCCTGCCCGCGCTGGCCGCCTATCTGGCGCTCATGGGGGCCGCGGCCTGGCGCGCGCTGGTCGGCCTGCGCCGCGAAGGGGGGCGGCGCGGTCCACGGGCCGACCTCTGGCTCGGCGCGCTCCTGGCGCTCTTGGCCTTCAACGTCGCCGGTCTGTTCGAGAACAACTGGGGCGACACCGAGGTCCAACGCCTCTGCCTGTTCGTGCTCGTCCTGCCGTTTTGTCTAGGTGCCGCTGCGCCCGCCGGACCCGCCGCCGACGGCGAATCGACGCCCGCCTGATCGCCGGGAGAAACGCCGGGGGAAACGGCGGCCTTCTCCCCGGGCCGGTGGGTTATATTGCGGAGGCCCGGAAGTGCTTCAACAGGCGGGCTTTGTGCCCATGGCGCCCACTTCTGACACGACCCCGTCCCGAT
>JBBRUC010000228.1:0-9391 GCA_038248205.1 Thermoanaerobaculia bacterium | reverse complement strand
TGATGCTCTCCCGGTAAGTGATCGAGCTATCCGATGGACCGTACCCCCCGACCATCAACAACCGTGATCATCAGGCCACCCTCGACCATCGGTTACTGTGCTCAGGCTCAACGGAAGGGCGAAATCGTCACCTCGTGGATGCGACGTTGGTCTTCGCGCTCCTTTCCTGAGGGCCTCCCCATAAGAAAGCTCCCTCCCGGAATGGCGGCCCAGGCTGAATCATCACAGCCGGGCATTGGCGGTGGCGGGCAACGCTTGCGGAGCGGGCCGAACGCAAGATCGCGGAGCGCGACGGCCGCTTCGCGTTCGGCGGCGTGCCCACTTCGCCCCGGGAAGTAGTCGAGCGCCCAAGAGATAATCCCTAATGATTCCCGATCTTTCGGATCGATCGGCAGAGCCCTCTCGACAACCGTGAGTACGGCTACAGAGCGCTCGGCCTGGGAAAGATGCGCGACCTCTTTTTCGAGGTAACCAAAAAGCGCCGCCTTGGTCAGTAAAGCCGTGGTCCGTGGGATGCCCGGGAGCGGTCTCTCGAGAGCAGAGAGAGTCGCACCTTCGCTCGGTCGCCTCGTGACAGCCTTCGGATGATCTACGAGCTCCCCACTGACTGGGGTATAGGCGTCGTCTGTTTCTGGAGGCGCTACCGCCTCGGAGACGACGGGGAGCGCGACGCGAAAACCCTGGTTCTTGTCCCCAGAGTTCGGGTTCCAGCGGCCTCGGAACGCCGCACGCGCGCTGTTCGCGCCGTCCCAAGCGCTCCCTCCACGCAACACGCGCCCACCCCCTCTATCGCTTAGTGGTCCCCATGGATTGGTCCGAGGTTCGTCCGGGTAGGGGGCGTACCAGTCTGCCACCCACTCCCAAACGTTCCCTATCATGTCGTACAGGCCCCACACGTTCGGCTGGAGCTGACCGGCGGGCTCGGGTTTTTGAGTCGCAGTATCGCGATACCAGCCGACCTTGTCGAGCGTCGTTTCCTTGCCGTCGCGATCGGCGTACTCGTGCCCCTGGCCGCCGCGCGCCGCGTACTCCCATTCGGATTCGGTGGGGAGCCGCCCGCCCAACCAGGCGGCGTAGGCATAGGCTGCATACCAGTCCATTCCAGATGCAGGAAGTTCGGGGTTCTTGCCACGCTCTGACATGAATCGAGCGTACTCCACCTCGTTAACGGGAAGGACCGCGAGTCGGAACGGCGAAATCGTCACCCGGTGCATAGGCCGTTCGCGATCGAGACCCTTTTCCGGAGGGCTCCCCATCCAAAAGCTCCCGCCGGGAATGGCGGCCCAGGCGGGATCGTCGCGACCAGGCATCGGTGGCGGTGGGCAGCGCTCCCGCAGCGGAGCGAAAGCGCGATCACGAAGCACTACGGCCGCCTCCCGCTCGGCTGCGCTCGCGCTCCGGCCCGGGAAGTAGTCGACCGCCCAGGCGACGATACCGAGCGTCGTCAGGTCCGACTCGAAGAGCGGCAGGGCGCGTTCGATCCTTTCGAGGACTGCGCCTGAGCTGTCGGCCTCGGGTAGGTGCGCGACCTCCTTTTCGAGGTAAGCAGAAAGCGCCCCCTGGGTCACTCCGGTCGTGATCCGCTGGATGCTCGGGAGGGACCTCACGAAAGCGGGGAGAGTCGCACCTTCGCTCGGTTGCTTCGAGACGGCCTCCGGTTGGCCTACGAAGCCACTACTGAGCGCGGTATTGGAGTCGGCTGTTTCTCGATGTGCTACGACCTCGGGGACAGCGGGGAGCGCGATGCGAAAGCCCGGAACCACAAACTCGAAGTCCGGGGACCAGAGGAGCCGAAACGTCGCGCGCGCCCAGCCGGCATCGAAAGAAGCGCTACCGCCACGCACCACGCGCCTCTCGCCGCTTGCTGGCCCCGGCGGATCGTACTGGGATTCCACTGAATAGGGGCCGAACCAGTCCGCCACCCACTCCCAGACGTTGCCGATCATGTCGTAGAGACCCCAGGGGTTCGGTTCGAGCCGGCCAACGGGTTGGACTTGGCTCTTGGCGTTCGTGCTGTACCAGCCCACCTTGTCGAGCGTCATTTCCTCGCCGTGGCGATCGGCGTACTCATACTCGGTTCCGCCGCGCGCGGCGTACTCCCACTCCGCCTCGGTTGACAGGCGGCCACCCAACCAGGCGGCATAGGCGTACGCCGAGTACCAGTCCACTCCCGTGACAGGCAAATTGGCAGTCTTGCCGCCTCCCCCTGCCAGGCGCGCGTACTCGGCTTCGGTGACGGCGTGGATGCCGAGCCGAAACGGGGAGATCGCCACTTGGTGTGTGGGCCGCTCGGAGTCGAAGCCTTGCCCCGGAGGGCTCCCCATCCAAAAGCTCCCGCCAGGAATGGCGGCCCAGGCGGGATCATCCCGACCAGGCATCGGCGGTGGTGGGCAACGCTCCCGCAGTGGAGCGAAGGCGCGATCACGGAGCGCGACGGCTTCCTCCCGCTCGTCAGCGCGTGCGCTCCGGCCTGGAAAGTAGTCGAGTGCCCAGGCGACGACGCCCAGCGTCGTCAGGTCTGACGCGCCGAGCGACAGGGCGCGTTCGATCCTTTCGAGGACCGCGCCCGAGCGGTCTACTTCGGGGAGGTTTGCGACCTGCATTTCCAGGTATGGAAGAAGCGCTGCCGGCGGTTTTGGGGACATGTGGTTTCGCCTTCGGCGGTCGTGTTTCTCGATCGGCGTGGCAAACCCCTTCTCGATCGCCTCGACCAACGCCGCGACGGATGGGAAACGCTCTGAGGCCTCCCATGCGGTAGCCTTGTGCAGCGCCGCCCGTACGCCCGGTATACAGGGGAGCTTGTCAAGGAAGGTCTCGAAGCCGCGTAGAATGTCATACGTCAGCTCCTTGCCGTAGAAGCAGAAGGCCGCGGTCATGGCGAGCGAATAGACATCCGCGGCGACACCCGCTTCGTGCGGGGCGCACAGGCACTCTGGTGCCGAGTAAAACAGTCCCCCTAGCATTGCGCCCTTCTTAGTCCCACCCGTTGTGTCGACCGCGGCGCGCACCAGGTCGAAATCGGTGAGCTTGGAGTGGCCAAGAGCATCGAGAAGGATGTTCGCGGGCTTGACGTCTCGATGGACATACCCCTCGCCCCGGTCGTGGAAAAACTGGAGCGCGTCAGCCACCTCTCGTAGAAGCGGGACAATGCGCTCGGGGGCCAAGCGCTGCTCCAGAACGGCAGCCTTGAGATCGCCACCTGCGACGTACTCCATGACGAAGTAGTAATAGCCTCCGTCTACGAGGTGGTTCTCCAGTACGCGAACGATCCCGGGATGGGCAAGCTCCGCCATCTTGCGCGCGCCTCGGATGAATCGGTCGAGGAGTGTTCCGTCTCGGGCGACATGCGGATGAAGGACTTTGACCGCGACAAGCTGCCGTTCATTCCGGTCGAACGCCTTCCAGACGGTCCCAAAGCCACCGTCACCGAGCAGCTCGATCAACTTGAAACGGCCGGACAGGAGATCGCCTGCCCTGACATTTCCTCCCTCCCGGATTTGCCGCCGAAGATCGAGGATCTCGCGGCGGATCGCGGTGGCGTTTCCCCCCTCTCCGAGGACCGTCTCCTCGCGCAGCTGCGCTTCTTCAAGCGCCTCGGAGAGCACGCGGACCTCGTCGCTCGGATAGCTCGGAATGGGCTGTGGCGCCTGAAGCTGGCGCAGGAGTTCCTGCCGGACCTTCGCGCGAAACTCCGGCAGGGGCTCGTCCGCTCCGGCTTCGTACGGCTCCGAACGGAAGGGCACGGCGAGCCGGTCCATCCCGAGACGGAGCGCTACGACCTGCTTGCACGCTTCGGGTTCGATATCGCTGAGGTTGCGCGGCCAGTCGTCGCTGGCCAAAAGGACCACGATCGGCTTGCCGAGCGTCTTCGCGGTTTCGATCTCAATCTGGGTGATCGAGCGCTTGCCATCGCCTCCCACTTCCGGACCGGGAACCCAGCCAAGCCGCCAGCCGAGGATCGCGAGGACGAAATCGCATTCGCTCACTCGGCGCTTACAGGCCGCGACGATCCCGACAGAGCCGTCAGCCCCAAAGTGCTCCATCATGGCAGGATGGCAGTCGAGATCGAGCACCACGTCCTTCGCCGCCTGGCGGTAGGGTCTGAGATCCTCGGCAGTGGAGGAGACGAAAATTTTTCGCATCGTTGGGATCCGAGATGCGAAACCGTAGCACGAGCGAAAGGACTGAGTGCACCTCTGCCCTCGCGAGCTACGTGGCTCCCTATGATTCACCCGCCACGACTGCTTTCGACCCGGTCTACGGCGCCCGGCCGCTCAAGCGCTTCCTCCAGCGCCAGCTCCAATCCAAAATCGGCCGACCCCTGATCGCCGGAGACATCCACGACGGCGGCGCGCTCCGAGTGGACGTGGACGGCGGGCAGTTGACGGTGGCGATCGAGAATCCGACGGGGCGGGGGGCGGAGGTTGCGGTCTAGAAGAAGGAATCGGCCACGGGCTCGGCAAAATGCCGGGCTCGGGGCATGCAGGCACCCAAGCACGAAGATGCGGTAAACTGCCGTGGTTCGTCCAGCGAGAGGAGCCTTCAATGTCTGCCACGAAACCTCACTCGATGAGCCCCTCGCCTGAGGCCACCTCGGCATCCCCAAACGCCGACTTCCTGCGGCTCGCCCACGAGCAGGGCGTGCACTCAGTCGCCCGCCTCGAAGATCTTATGGGGGGCTGGCCGGTCGAAGAACGAAATGATGGCTTCGAAGCATCGCTGATGGAATGGCGAAACCTTCAAGTGCCATCTCGTTCGTAACTCACGACCCACCCGAGTCTCTCCACGGAGACCCGCAGACGCAGCAGGATTCCCGCGCGCGTCCCAGAATTCAGACATACGTCCCGGATTCACCATATCCGTCCCAAATCTACCGGATGCGTCTCGGAATCAACAGATGCGTCCCGTATTTGCAGTATTCGTCCCAAAATCAACGAGTTCGGCCCATATTTACCAAACACGTCCCACATTCACCGTAGATGTCCCAGAATTACCACTTACGTCCCAAATTCACCACGCACGTCCCATATTTCCCAAATCCGTCTCGATTTCGTTGGTTGCGCTGCGCAAGAAGGGCCGGGTGCGGAAATCGCCTGTCGTGTCGCCAGCGCTCGAATGGCGCCGAACCGGGTCTTGTAGCGAAGGTCGCCAGGGCGCGGTTACGGCGCCCCCGGCACCTTGAGCAGGGTGAGAGCCGCGAGCACGGCGACCAGGCCGGCGAATTGAACTAACGCCAGGCGGTCCCCTTCGAGCGGATCGGCCACCGTCTTCCTCGGGTTGAACAGCCCGAACACCGCGCCGAGGAGGAGGAGAATCAGGAGCCCCTCGCGCACGACGAACCAGACTGCGGCGATCCAGACGACGAGGGCGAGCTTTTGTCCCTTGGAGAGAGCGCCGAAGGCGCGGCCGCCGTCGAGCGGCCCGAGAGGTAGCAGGTTGAAGAGATTGATCCACGCTCCGAGCCGCGCGACCGCCGCCCAGATCGGCGCGCCGCCTGCCAGGTAGACGCCCCAGGCGACGAGGGCGGCGCCCAGCCCCCAGATCGGCCCGGCCAGGCCCACCCGGGCGTCTTCGCGCGGGCTCACCTGCCGCTGTTTGAGACGGATGAAGGCGCCGAGCCCCGGGATGAACGTCGGCGCCGAGGCCGGAAAACCCAGCCGGTGGAGGGCCGCGACGTGCCCCATTTCGTGAACGTAGATCGACAGGATCAGCCCCAAGGCGAGCTGCCAGCCGAAAAGCGACCAGTAGACCCCGAGCGAGAGGAGCATCGACACCAAGGTTCCGGCCTTGGTGAGGCCGAGCAACAGGAACTTCGCTTTGGTCACCAGGAAGACCAGGACGGCAAACAGCCCGCCTCGTTTCCAGGTGCCGCTCAAGCCCGGGCGTGCAGCGGTCGAAGCGGCGGCACCCCCTTTTTCGACCCGCAGGGAGAGCGCTTCGGCCCGTTGGGTGATTGTCCGGGCCTGTCCCGACTCAGCGGGCAACAGCTCCAACGCACTACGCCAGGCGTTCAAGGCATCGGCCGGGCGATCCGCTTCGGCCTCCTCGGCGTCGCGCGCCAGCCGCTTCAGCTCGTCAGAGTGGATCAGCGCCTGACAGACGGGACAGCTCTGCCGGGCGGGCGAGACCTCCGTGCCGCAACCGGGACAGCGCATCAGCTGGAGGCAGGCACAGGCGACGGCGCGGCGCCAAGGTCGAGCGGCCCCAGGATTTCGATCTTCGGACGCTTGTTGAGCTTCCACGCCTCCCACAGTCCGAAGGCGATGATCAAGAGGCCGATGACGTTTTCGAAACCTGCCAGAAAAGGCACCGCCGCCGCGAGCGCGAACAGCGCAAGAATCGCAAGGATCGCTTTGCCCACCGAAATCGAAGAGGTACCTTCCGGTTCGGCGCTCTTCGCGTCCGGCTTCGCGGCCGATCCGGGCGCCGAGTCGACCGGCCCTGCGGACGCAACCTTTCCTCCGACCTTGGCTTGCTCTCGGAACTGTTGAATCAGCGGCGGAATGTAGGTGCTGGCGATCGCCATGTAGGTGAGAAACATCGCGAGGGTCTGGTAAACCCACCCTCCGCGCCGTCGCGAGCCCCAGCTCACCGCCTTGCCCACCATCAGGCCGACCAGGATCGAGATCAAACCGATCTCGTAGCCGGTGAGAGCGCGCACGGCGTAGTAGATACCGCTTCCGGCGATCGCGGCGGCGACGCCCACGCCGCAGGCGCGAAAGAATCCGGCGGCCCCCGGCCCCTTCCGGATCTGCTCTTCGAGCTGGAAGCGGCACGACTCGCAGGCCATTCGGCCGTTGATGTCGAAGTAGGAGGAGCGGAGCGGCGTCTCGCAAAACGCACAGGCCGGCGCCTGAGATTCACGCGGATCCTCCTCGATCTCGGCCCGATCGAATTGCAGGGCGCTCGGCGGTGCGGCGGGCGGAGCGACAGGGGGGCGGCCGGGATCGATCGGTTCGTTCACTGGGCTTGCCTCCGTCGATCGAGCCAGACCGCGAAGAGGATCGCGATCAGCGCCCCGACGCTTGCGAGAGCCATGTCTTTGTGAGCGTCCCAGACGTCGCCCTGCGTGCCGAGATAGGCCATGCCAAGGTCTCCGCCGAAGGCTTCCGAGGCTCCCCATTCGATCAGCTCGTAGAGCGCCGAGGAGGAGACCATAATGTCGAGCGGCAGGAAGTAGCTCCAGAAGCCGCGAACGCCGGCCCTGGGGACCACCAGCTCCCGCAGTGGCAGCGCGAGCAGCAGGCCGTAGCCGAAGTGGATCACCCGGTCGAAGTTGTTGCGTTGCCAGCCGACCAGGGAATTGAAGGTCGAACCGGTAAGCGCTTCGAACCATCGGTCGTAGGGCACCTCGGCGTAGGTGTAGTGGGCGCCCACTTCGTGCAAGCAGAGGAAGACGAAAATCAACGTGTAGGAGATCGTCGAGAGCCGCGCGCGGTGCCAGGTCCAGGCGACGAACGGCACCGCCAAAACGACCAACACATTTTCGAGCAGCCAATCGTGGCGATCGTTCGGGTGGATCGCGAGCGCCACCCAGAGCGCTGCGAACAGGCCGGCGAGGATCGCCAGATAGCGGCCCGAGGCGAGTTTCCTCACCTGGGGCGCACGGGAAGGGGACTTTGAATCGCTCATGGAATCTAAGACGCAAGTGTAAGCGGATTCGTTGGCTTTTGAAGAGCCTGCTAGCGGACGACTCGGAACGCCTCGATCTTCTGGCGCAGCCCTTTGAGCTGCACCTCGCCGAGCGAATGCAGGGGGATTTCGCCGTCGAGCAGTCGCGCGGTCTCGGGCCCGAAGACCACGTCGCCCGGTTTGGCGATCAGCGCTTCCAGCCGGGCCGCCACGTTCACCGTATTGCCAAGAACGGTGTAGTCGACGCGCCTGCGGCTGCCGACGTCACCCACCAGCACCAGGCCGCTGTTGACCGCGATGCGCACGGCGAGCGTCGGCAAGGAGGAGCGGGTGCGCTCGGCGTTCCATTCCGCCAGGCGGCGCTGGATGTCGATTCCCGCCTTGACCGCGCGGAGCGCGTGATCCTCCTGCTCGACCGGCGCGCCGAAGAACGCCATCACGCAGTCGCCGATGAATTTGTCGAGCGTACCCCCGGCGTCGAACACCGCCTCGACCGCCAGATCCAAGAACGCGTCGAGAAGATAGACCACCTCTTCCGGCGGCGAGGTTTCGGCGATCGGCGTGAAGCCCACCAGGTCGGCGAACAGCACCGAGGCCTGAACCGAGCGGACGCGCCGGCCCGCCCCCTCTTCGGCACGCAGTACCTCTTCGATCACGCTCGGGCTGTGATAGCGCTCCAGCCGGTTGCGCATCGCCCGCTCATGCTGGGCGCGCTCGGCGTTTCGGGCGCTTTCGATCGCCACCGCGGCGAAGTTCGAGAGGGTGGTCAGGAAATCGAGATCTCGCTCGGCGAACGAGCCGACCTGGAACGGCGAGTCGACCTGCATGACGCCGACGATCTTCTCGCCCGACCAGAGCGGCGCGCACATCGCGGCGCGGATCTGGTGCATGCGGATGGACTCGCCGCCCGCCAAGCGGCCGTCCGACATTGCGTCGTAGGTGACCAGTGCCACCCGCTCGCGCATCACCGCTTCGAGCATGGTTTTAGACACCGGTACTTCGGCGCTCGGCCGCAGCTCTACCCGGTCGCCGAAGCGTGCGATCTCACAGACCAGGTGGCCCGATTCGTCCGATAGAAGAAGAAAGCCGCGGTCGATCGGCAGCGCGTCGAAGGCGATCGCGACCACCCGTTCCAGCACCTGATCGGCGGAATCGGCCGAGATCAGCTCCCGCGCCAGGCGCGCGAGCGAGCCGAACATCACCTTGGCAAAGCGCCCTTCGCCATCGACAGTTGCGGGGCGCTGCTCCGAGCCGAGCCCGTAGTCGGCGACGAAGTCCGAGATTGGCCGCAGGATCGTCGCATCGGGGAGCCTCCCCATCTGGCCCGAAGGAAGCTCGGGCTCCGGCGCGGGCGCCTCGACCGCGATGTCGAACGCGCCGATCGTCAGGTGGTCCCCCGCCTGGAGCCGCGCTTCGAGCACCGGGGCGCGATTGATCTGAATGCCGTTCGTGCTTTTCAGATCGCGGGCGATCCAAGCCCCCGCCTGGTGGACCAACTCGGCATGCCGGCGCGAGACCGAAGGGTCGGGCAGCACGATGTCATTGTCGGCTTCGCGCCCGATCCGTAGGCGCGTACCCGACAACGGTAGAGTTCGCTCTTGGTCTTGAATGGAAAAACGCAGTCGCAGCATCGCCCGCTCCCGGGCGGCATGATATCCCGCCCCGTGATGCCCTGGGGAAACACCCACCCACGAGCTGCGCTGCGGGCGGTGCTCAACCTCGGCCTTCGGCCAGACAGTTGCGCTCCGTCCTCGCGCAG
>JBBRUC010000227.1:0-9421 GCA_038248205.1 Thermoanaerobaculia bacterium | reverse complement strand
GTGTCGCCTCGGTGACGCAGCCGGCCAACGGCGCGGTGGTGATCACGGGCGGCGGCACGGGGTTGACCTATGCGCCGAACGCGAACTACTGCAACCAACCGCCGGGAACGACGCTCGACACCTTTACCTACACCTTGACGCCGGGCAGCTCTTCGACGACGGTGACGATGACGGTCACCTGCGTCGACGACGATCCCGTAGCGGTGGCTGACGCGGCGACGGTAGCCGAAGACTCGGGCGCCACGGCAGTCAACGTCCTGGCCAACGACACCGATATCGACGGCGGTCCGAAGAGTGTCGCCTCGGTGACGCAGCCGGCCAACGGCGCGGTGGTGATCACGGGCGGCGGCACGGGCCTGACCTACGCGCCGAGCGCGAACTACTGCAACCAACCGCCGGGCACGACGCTCGACACCTTTACCTACACCCTGACGCCGGGCAGCTCTTCGACGACGGTGACGATGACGGTCACCTGTGTCGACGACGACCCGGTCGCGGTGGCTGACGCGGCGACGGTGAACGAGGACTCGGGCGCCAACGCGGTCAACGTTCTGGCGAACGACACCGACATCGACGGCGGTCCAAAGAGCGTCGCCTCAGTGACCCAGCCGGCCAACGGCGCGGTGGTGATCACGGGCGGCGGCACTGGGTTGACCTACGCCCCGAACGCGAATTACTGCAATACCCCGCCGGGCACGACGCTCGACACCTTCACCTACACGCTGACGCCGGGCAGCTCGTCCACGACGGTGACGATGACGGTCACCTGCGTCGACGACGATCCTGTAGCGGTGGCCGATGCCGCCACTGTGGTTGAAGATTCGGGTGCCAGCGCGGTGAACGTTCTGGCCAACGACACCGATGTCGACGGCGGTCCGAAGAGCGTCGCCTCGGTGACGCAGCCGGCCAACGGCGCGGTCGTCATCACGGGCGGTGGCACGGGTCTCACGTACGCGCCTAACGCGAACTACTGCAACAACCCGCCGGGCACGACGCTCGACATCTTCACCTATACGTTGACGCCGGGCGGCAGCTCGACCTCCGTGACGATGACGGTCACCTGTGTCGACGATCCGCCGGTTGCGGTGGCCGACTCGGCGACGGTGGTGGAAGACTCGGGGGCCAACGCGATCAACGTGCTGGCCAACGACACCGACATCGATGCCGGTCCGAAGAGCATCGCCTCGGTGACCCAGCCGGCGAACGGCGTGGTGGTCATCACGGGCGGCGGCACGGGTCTCACCTACGCGCCGAACTTGAACTACTGCAACAACCCGCCGGGCACGACGCTCAGCACCTTCACCTACACCTTGACGCCGGGCAGCTCCTCGACCACGGTGACGATTACGGTCACCTGCGTGAACGATCCGCCGGTCGCCGGCAACGACGTCGCCGATTTCATCGGCAACACGGAACTTCGCGTGGACACGGGCGCGGTCGCGACGCCGCACGTGCTCAAGACCACGACCAGCACGTTCGGCGTTCTCGACAACGATAGCGACCCGGTCGAGGGCGATACGGTGATGGTCACCTCTCTCACCGTGGGAGCTTGCACGGACAACTCCGCGCCGTTCGATTGCACGGATGCGGCGGTCGGTACGGTCCACATGCAGGCCAATGGCCGCTACAGCTTCGAGCCGGCGCCGGGCGACGCGAGCGCCACAGAGTCCTTTACCTACGTGGTTTCGGACAACGGCGTCCCGGCTCCAGCGAGCGCCACGGGTACCGTGACCCTCACCCGCTTCGGCCGCGTCTGGTATGTGAAGAACGACCAAGCAGCCGGCGGCCTCGGCCGTTCCTTCGACCCGTTCGACACCTTGGTCGAAGTCGAGACCCCTTCCGTCGCCGGAGATACGATCTACGTCTACAACGGCACCGGCACGACCACCGGTCAAGCCAACGGCATCGTGCTCAAGAACACTCAGCGGCTGATCGGTGAAGGGGTGCAGCTCTCCTTGCCGGTCGCGGTCAACGGCGGTCCGAACCCCACGGTTCTGCGCGCGGCGGGAACCGCTCCTATGCTGGACGACACGGACGCGGGCGGCAACGCCGTCGGTGCCACGGATGCAATTCCGACCGAGATCGCCGGCCTGAACCTCGCAGGCAACACCAACGGTATTGACCTCACGACGATGGCGGCGTTCGCCGGCTCGGGCTCGACCGAGATTCGCAATAACGTGATCCGCGGGACCGTCAACCTCGAAGGGATCGACGTCAACGCCAACGGCTCCGGTACGTTGAACCTGTCGATTCACGACAACACGATCACGGCCAACGTGCGCGGCATTGATGTCCTTCGTACCGGCGGTACCTGCCGGATCACGGCGTTCCAGAACAACGCGATCTCCGGCAACACGGGCGGCTCGGGTGTCGAGATCACCGGCGTCATCTTCGACGCGGTCGCGGGCAACCCGATCGACATGGTTTCGGGCGGCACGATGGTGATTGGCCAGTCGGGCAACGGCGTGAGCACGAACGGCATGCTGCTCACCAACGTGACCGGCGAACTGGCGTTTACCGACCTCGACATCTTCAACGACAACGGCGCGGGCCTGGTCGTCACCTCGACCGGCGTACTCAACGCGGGTGCGGGCACCGGATTCCGCATCGCGGTCGGTGCAGGCGTTTCGACGCTCGACTCGAACAGCGGCCCGGCTGTAAGCATCAACAACGCCTCGATCTCGCTGCCGATCAACTTCTATCGTTCGATCAACTCGCCGACCACGGGTTTGAACCTGGTCAGCGCGTTCGGCGGAGTCGGCTCGACCGCCTTCTCGGCAAGCTCCGGCAATATCAATGATCCGGTCGGCGGCTCAGGCACGGCGGTCAACATCAGTGGCGGCAACGGCAACATCACCGTCGGGATTCCGGTGACCAATACCTCGGGCAACTCGGTCGTCGTGACCGGGCGATCGAGCGACACGGTTTCGTTTACCAGCACGGTCAGCGACACCAACGGCACCGGCATCTCGCTCACCAGCAACGGTGGCGCGACGATCAACTTTGCGGGAGCGATCACCGCAAGCACGGGGGCCAGCCCCGCCTTCACGGCAACCGGCGGCGGCACGGTCTCGGCAACCGACACCACGAGCACCCTCACGACCACGACCGGAACCGCGCTCAACGTAGCGAACACCACGATCGGTGCGGGCGGGCTGAAATTCCGCAGCATCACCGCGGGTACGGCCGCGAGCGGTCCGGCGAACGGCATCATCCTCAACAACACGGGTGCAGGCGCAGGTTTGACAGTTTCCGGAACCGGCGGGGCTGGCACGGGTGGCACGATTCAGAGGTGCACGGGCGACGGAATTTCGCTGACCAACACGCGCAACACGAGCTTGTCGTGGATGAACGTCAACAACAACGGCGACAACGGAGTCTTCGGCAGCTCGGTGACGAACCTCGCGCTCAGCAACCTAAAGATCCAGAACAACACGAATGCGCTCACCGAGGCGGGGTTAAAGCTCCTCAACGTCTTCGGCACCAACACCGTAACCTCCACCGAGGTGAGCGGCTCGACCGAAGACAATGTCAACGTAACGAATAACACCAACAGCTCTCCGCTCACTTCCTTGACATTCTCGGGCGCGGGCTGTTCGGTCCACGACAATTCGATGGCCTCCGGCAACGTGGGCATCAACATTCAGTCGAGCTTGACCGCCGACATGAACGGCGTGGTCATTGACGGCTGCACGCTCCAGGGCAATCGAACGGTCGCCATTCGCGGCGATGCGGCCGACAGCTCGCAGCTCGAAATTACGGTCAAGAACAACGTGATCACGGCGGGATCGCCGAACCAGGGGAACCAGGGAATCGAGATCAGCTCGGCGACCACAGCGCAGGTGAACTTCTTTGACATCGACGGCAACAAAGTCGGTACCAACGGCGTTACGAACAGCCCGCTGCTTAACACCGGAATCAACGTTTCTGGTGGCGGAGCGGCGGGGTGCAGCATGACTGGACATGTGAGGAACAACACGGTGGTCAACGCAGGCGCGGGAATGAGCGGGTTTGGTATCCGAGTCTTTCAGTCGTCGATCTGCGCGATTTCAGCGAACGTAACGACCAACACGGTAAGCAATGTCGGGTTGGATTACGGCTTGATCGTAGAGTCGGGCGGCTCGGCGGGTGCCACCGGAAGAGTTGACGCGGCTGTAACTAACAACAACGTGACGGTCCTTGCCGGTGCGCTCGACGCTATCCGGGCTCAGGGGAGAAATGGCTCTACCATGTGCGCCCGCATCACGGGTAACACGACCAACCATCCGAACGACGCGGGCTGCGACGCCGGTACGACTTTCTGTGGCTTGGTCATTCGGCAGGCAAACACGGCAGTCTTCAATCTCGAAGGATCGGGCGCTTCATGTCCCCTCGGGGTCCAGACGGCGGCCCAGGCGGAGGCCTGTGTCGAAAGCTTGAACTCAGAGGACAGCGCGAAAGCCTTTGCCGCAACCAACTTCACCGGTGTTGCGTCCAATTTCTGTACGAACATTCCTTGAGGAGGTGCACATGGCGGAACCATTTTTGTCGGAGATTCGGATCATGTCTTTCGGTTTCCCGCCGAGAGGCTGGGCGCTGTGCAACGGTCAGCTTCTGCCGATCAACCAGAACCAAGCGCTCTTCTCGCTTCTCGGGACGACGTTCGGTGGAGACGGCCGAGTCAATTTCGGCCTTCCGGATCTGCGGGGTCGGGCTCCTCTCCACGTGGGCAGTGGCCACACGCTTGGGGAGAGGGGGGGCGAGCAGGCACATACCCTTTCCGTCGCCGAACTTCCGACGCATACGCACGTTGCCAAAGCCTCGTCGCAACCGGGCGACGGGGTGGTGCCGACGAACACCCTTCTCGGAAGTCCGCTCAACCTGACGTATACAGGACCTTCGAGTCTCACTTCGCTCAATCCCGCCTCGATCGGCAATACTGGAGGTAGCCAGGCGCATCTGAACATGCAACCTTTCCTGGTCCTCAACTTCTCCATCGCCCTTCAGGGCATCTTCCCGAGTCCGAACTGAGGAGACCCGATGGCGCAACCTTATGTTGGAGAGATCCGAATGTTTGCCGGCAACTTCGCTCCGGCGGGGTGGATGTTCTGCGAAGGGCAGTTACTGCCAATCTCTGAAAACGAGACGCTGTTTCAGTTGATCGGTACGACCTACGGTGGAGATGGTCAAAGCACGTTCGCTTTGCCCGATCTTCGCGGCAGAATCCCCGTCCATTTCGGAAACGCCTTTGTCCTTGCCGAGACCGGCGGCGCCGAAGAGATCACCCTCACCGTCAATCAGATTCCTGCGCACAGCCATCCGCTGCTCGCAACGACCAATAACGCGTCGACGGCGAACGCCCAAGGAAACGTCCTGGCCCGGACGCCAAGCTACACACCTTACATCTCGGGGATGCCGCTCAATTCGCCTCTGAACTCCGCATCGGTGACCTCGGTCGGCGGCTCGCAGCCGCATACCAACTTCCAGCCCTATTTGTGCATCGACTTCATCATCTCTCTGTTCGGGATTTTCCCGAGCCCGACCTAGGAGAAGACATGGCTGATCCGTTTGTCGCAGAGATCCGCATCTTCCCGTTCAACTTCGCGCCCAAAGGGTGGGCCTGGTGTGACGGGCAGCTCTTGCCACTTTCACAGAACACCGCGCTGTTTTCTTTGCTAGGTACGACCTACGGCGGAAACGGCAAGTCCAATTTCGCTCTTCCGGACCTTCAGGGACGCGCACCGATGCACCCGGGGCAGGGGCCTGGGCTTTCCCTGCACGACCTCGGAGAGACCGGCGGTAGCGAGACCGTGAGCCTGCTCGAGTCCGAGATTCCTTCGCACAGCCACTCGATGAATGCATCGACCCAGCCAGGAGAAGACTCGGATCCGAACAACTCCGAAGGCCTGGCCCGTTCGGTCGGCGCGTCCTTGTACCAGTCCGTGACGAACGCCAACGTCGTCCAACTGTCCGACAACGCCCTCGCCCCTGCCGGCGGCGACCAGCCGCACAACAATATGCAGCCGTACCTGACGTTCTACTTCAACATTGCCCTTCAGGGCGTGTTCCCCCCGCGCACTTGAAGCCTCGGTAAGAGGCCTCTGCTGTAGAGCGTGCTCCTCCCGCCGGGGGGAGCCGTTCGCCCGCGATCTACTTCGCTCGATCACACATGTACCGGCGGTCTAAAGTGTTGATTCCGCACCGCTTCCGGACTGCGGATGTGCTAGCGTACGCCCACCGTAAGGAAGCTAGACCTTCGGATTCGGACAGCCGCTTTTCCCGGCGTCCACGCGAGGCATTCTCATGTCTTCGATCTCTGCCGTTCGTCCGTTTTCGTCTTGCGAGTGGAGCCGCCGGGAGTTTTTGACCCTCTCGTCCGTCGGCATTTTGGCTGCCGGCCTTCCAAGCTTTGCCTGGGCGCAGGAAGGAAAAGCTACGCCACTTTCCGTCGGCTACGTCGATGGCAGCGAGACTCTCCGCAGTTTGAAGCGACCGCCGCGGGCGGTGCTTCGCCCCGGTTTCGAAGCGGACGCCCAAACGGGCCTCCACGTCGTACCGGCCGAGTCGCTCTGGGCGGGCGATGGCGACCTCTATGGCCGCCCGCTCCAAATCGCGATCCGCGGCCTCTATCCGCCGATTGCGATCGACGCCAAGCAACGGGCGTCTCTGCCGCTCTCCGCCGATTTGGATGTCGTTTTCCCCTCGTTCGATCCGATCGAGGATCGGCCCAATCGGTTCGCTGCCTGGAGCTTCCGCCGCCAAGGGGGATGGAATCCCAGCCCGCCCCTCCGTTTTGCCTTCGACCATACGGAAGAAATGCCGCTCGAGCTGAAGCTGGCTGTTCGGGATGCCTCGGGAGTCGCCCGGAGCTTCAGCACCCGCTTCACCATCGATCAGGAATCCGGCATGCCGCGCCTGCGCCGAGGGCTCTACTTTCTCGGTCTCGCGCCGGGAGCCTGGGCTTCGGAAGTCAGCCTGGCCGCGCTCGGGCAGCCCCGGGCCGCGTTACGCTATGTGTCGATCGTGATGGCGGTCGAGCTCGCGCCGGAAGCACTCTAAGCGGCCCGAGCGGAAAGGGCGGATGGTTCCTGATCTCGCGCTGCGCCCGGTCACCGACGACGATCGACCGTTCCTCCTGGAACTGTACGCCGGTACGCGGGAGCAGGAGCTATCGGCGACCGACTGGACGGCCGAACAGAAATTCGCGTTCTGCGCGATGCAGTACCAGGCGCAGGATGTCTTTTATCGGGAGAACTACCCCGGAGCAGAATTCTCGATCATCGTGGCCGACGGCGAACCGGCGGGCCGGTTATTCGTGCATCGCCGGCCGCAAGAGATCCGGCTGATGGACATTGCAATCGCCGCCGCCTTTCGCGATCAGGGGATCGGTAGCGAGCTTCTCCGGCGGTTGATCGCCGAGGCGACCGAAAAGGGCCAGCCGCTCACGATCCACGTCGAGCAGATGAACCCGGCGCTCCGGCTGTATGAACGCCTGGGCTTCCGGAGGGTGGGCGAGAACAGCGTCTACTACTTGATGGAGTGGCTGCCCGAGGGGGCAACCCCCGCCGCCGGCGGCCTCAAGTAAAGACCGCCTCGTAGCGAAAGGCTCCCGCCTTCGGGCCGAGTGGCACCACGAAGACGTCGAGCGGGCCGAGCGCCGGGTGTTCCAGACGATAGATTCTCTGCGGCAAGACCGGCGCCGAGAGCGGCGCGTGAAACGTGAGAGAGAAAGCCATCCGAACGCCTGAATCGCCGAGCGCCGTCACCTCCGCGAGGACCATGTCGAGCGCGACATCCTCCCCGGCGACGAGCCGAAACGTGGAATCCTTATGGCCGGCGAACGAATCGATCGTCAGGCTTTCGAGCATCGAAGAACCCTCCTTGGGCAGACCCGAAGTCTATAGCCAACCGGCCGTCCCCCGCTCGCCATCGTACTGAGCCTGCGATAGATTGCGCAGTCGAACAGCGTCTGTTGTAGGGCCGCGCCCTCCGGGGTGATGGCCCCGGATTCGGGCTGCCCATCGACGGGGTCGTCGGATCGCTGTAACCGCCGCGCCGGATGCGGCATAGGAGGGAGTGGAGTGGAACCTGCCGAAGTTTCGGCCGACGAACTCACCGCCCTCATGGTCCGATACCAGCGAGGCGACGGGCGGGCGTTCGAGGATCTCTATCGGTTCCTTGCGCCCTCCTTGCGGAGGTACCTCATCTCTCTCTCCCGGAACCCGACCGTTGCCGACGATCTGCTGCAGGAGACGTTCCTCCAGCTGCATCGAGCCCGCCACACCTACCAGTCCGATCGACCGGTGCGGCCGTGGGCCTTCGCGATCGCGCGCCATGCCTTTCTGATGGACCGCCGCACGAAGTCGCGCAAGGGTTTCGATCTGTTCCCTGAAGGCGAGGTCCCCGATCTGCCGGTGCCGCCCGAAGTCGAGGGCTTGGCCGACCGCCAGGCGCTCACCAAGGCGCTAGCGGGCGTCCCGGCCGACCGCCGCGAGGCGCTCGTTCTGCACCATGTGGTGGGCCTGTCGTTCCAGGAAATCGGAGCGACGCTCGGCATTCGTGGCGGCGCCGCCAAACTACGGGCGCATCGTGGAATGGTGATGCTGCGAGAAATTCTGCTCGGCCCGGGAAGGGCCGGCGAGGCGGGGTGACCGCCGCCGGTGATCACCATGAGCGATCCGAAAATGACTAACGAAAACGACACCGCTCTGCCCGAAGCCCTGCGCCGAGCGATCTACGCCGACCTACAGCCCGTCAAGCCGCTCGCGCCGCCGTTTCAGCGCTCGATCCTGCTGGTGCCCTGGACGCTCCTGGCGCTCGCCACCTTCTGGAGCCGATTCGGCCTCAGGCCCGACCTGCTGCAGCTCGGTGCGGTGCTCGCCTGGGGACTCTCGATCGCCCAGCTCCTTCTGGCCTTGATGATCGCCGTGAGCGCGCTACGCGAATCGACCCCCGGGAGCGGCCTGCCGCGCACAACCCTCTGGGCCTGTGCCCTGGGCGCCCTCGGATTTCACCTCGTGGGCCTCGCACTCGCCTTCCGGCAGAGTCCCTTTCCGGCACCGCCCGGCCTCGACTCGGTCGAGCTTCACGCTTGCCTCTACTACGAGTTCCTGATCGCCGCGCCGCTCCTCGTGGTCGGCCTCTGGCTGCTGGGCCGCGGCCTACCCTTCCGACCCGCCACCGCAGGAGCCCTCGCGGGCCTCGCCTCCGGGCTGCTCGCCGACTCCTCCTGGCGCCTGATCTGCCCGGTCACCATTCCCAGCCACGTCCTGCCGTCCCACACCGGGGCGATCCTCGCCATGGTGGCAATCGGCGCTGCACTGGGCGCGCTGCTCGAGCGTCTGCGCAGGAACCGGGTTCGGTAGGCTGCCCGCCCCAAAATCACCGCTCCCTCCCGAGGGAAGAGCGATCCTGCAGTGGGGAAGAGCATTCCCGCGGGAGG
>JBBRUC010000226.1:0-9554 GCA_038248205.1 Thermoanaerobaculia bacterium | reverse complement strand
TGGCAGCGACATCGTCTCTAGGCAGGCCAACATCATAGACCAGAGCCCTCGCTTCTTCCAGCAAACTCCGCTAAAGCACGCATGGGTCGGCCTCGCCATTATGCTCGCCGCTTGTGGCGGCGGCGAGCCCCCCCTAGAGCCGGTAACGCCGCCAGACCGTCCGCTACCGCCAGGACCGGCGACGCGAGGATCGCTTGTGCTCTTTGCCGACACCACCGTGACGCTACCAATTCTTGTTCGCATCGGAGGTGTGGAGATTGGCTCAACGTCACGAAGTTTCGCGACGTCGCCTGCCTGCGGTACGCCAATGTCTACGGCGAGCGGCAGAATCCGCATGGTGAGGCGGGGGTGGTGGCGATCTTTCTCGAACGCCTGCTCGGCGGCTTGACACCGACGATCAACGGCTCCGGGCGCCAGACCCGCGACTACGTCCACGTCTCGGACATCGTCCGCGCGAACCTCGCGGCGGCGGGCCGGCCGGGTTTCCTCACCTACAACGTCGGGACCGGCATCGAGACCGACGTGGTTGAGCTTTACGCCCGGATTGTCGCGGCACTGGGGCTCGACGGCGCCGCCGACCATGGGCCGGCCAAGGCGGGCGAACAGCTCCGTTCGGTGATCGACGCCTCGCGCGCCCGCGCCGAGCTGGCGCTTCCCGCCCCGCTGGCGCTCACCGAAGGGCTCAGGCTCACCGCCGCCTGGTTTCGGGCGCGGGGCTGATTCGTCCCAACCGGGACTCATTTTCGATCAGAAACGGGAGAGATCCAGATGAGCGAAAAGCTTTGGTACATAGCGATCGCCGGGCAGCAGCAGGGTCCGATGTCGACGACCGATGTGGTGAACGGCATTCGCGCCGGCCGTTTCGGCCGGGAAGCGCACATCTTCACCGAAGGGATGGCCGCGTGGAGCGGCATCGCGACCGAGCCGACTTTCGCCGCGGCGTTTGGCGCCGCGCCGACCGCCGTCCCGCCGCCGCCCGGGCGCACCGCGGCGCACGTGATCGACTACGAGATCATCGGCGAGGAGATGCAGTTCGTGGAGATCACCCTCGATCCGGCCGAATCGTGCATCGCCGAGGCGGGCGCGTTCATGTTCATGGACCCCGGGATTCAGATGGAGACGATCTTCGGCGACGGCTCGGGCCAGGGAGACGGAGGCGGCCTGATGGGAAAGCTGATGAGCGCGGGAAAGCGGGTGCTCACCGGCGAGTCGCTGTTCATGACCCAATTCACCAATACTGGCGGCGGCCGGCAGAAGGTGGCGTTCGCCTCGCCCTATCCCGGGCGGATCGTACCGCTCGATTTGAAACAGCACGCCGGCTTGGTCTACTGCGAGAAGGCCGCGTTTCTATGCGCCGCCAAGGGGATCTCGGTCGGAATCAGCTTCCAGCGGAAGCTCGGCACCGGTCTGTTCGGCGGCGAGGGGTTCATCCTTCAGAAACTCGAAGGGGACGGCCTGGCGTTCGTCCATTCCGGCGGCACGATCGTCGAGCGGCAGCTTGCTGCGGGGGAGGTGCTGCGCGTGGACACCGGCTGCCTGGTCGCGTTTGAATCGACGGTCCAATACGACATTCAGATGGTTCCGGGGATCAAGACCGCGATCTTCGGCGGGGAGGGGCTGTTCTTCGCCGCGCTCTCCGGTCCGGGCAAGATCTGGCTTCAGTCGTTGCCATTCTCGCGCCTCGCCGGTCGTGTCCTATCGGCGCTGCCGCGCGGCGTGGGTGGGCGCAAAGGCGAGGGTTCGATCCTCGGTGGCCTGGGAGATCTGATCGGCGGGGATTGAAGCGTTTCGCTACCGCGAGACCGCCGTCTCCACCTTGAGCAGGTGGGCCCATTTGGCGCGCAGGTTTTCCGGTAAATCGAGGAGCGGCAGCAGCTCGCGCACCTCGTCGCGGTCGACCCACTGCCAAATGTCCTCCCACTGGGCGTAGCGCAGCAGGTGGGAGACCACGACGGCGCGCTGCTCCGGAGCCCCGGCGAACAGCGCTTGCGCTTCGGCGAGAGTCACCGTTTGCTCGGGGAAAAAATAGAGCGGGTCGGAGGACTCCGAGTGGGGTGGCAAGCCTGTTCTCGCTCTTCCGGTACCGGTCATCGCTTAGCCAGTATAGCCGGGCCGACGTGGTGCGCAAGGTGCTTTGTGGTGGATGGGCGCTCGGTTTGCGGGTCATCTGGCCCTCTCCGGCGCTTTCACCGGCGTCTTCGCGACGCGCCGGGCCTTGACCGCAAGTAGGGGTGTCGTCTACATTTTCGCCCGTTCGAGGTCAGCTCGAGCGGGCATAACTCAGTTGGTAGAGTGCAAGCTTCCCAAGCTTGATGTCGCGGGTTCGAGTCCCGTTGCCCGCTCCATTCTCTCCTTCTGCGGGAACCGATCCGCCATGGCGCTCTTCCGACGCGACTCCGCCACCCCAGTCCCTTCTACCGCCCCCGCCTCTCCTTCGGGTGAGTCGGCGGGTACGCGCATCGCCCCTGGAGCCCGCTTCGAAGGGAAGATCTCTGGGTCGGTGGATCTTCAGGTGGACGGTGAAGTGATCGGCGAGATCGCGGTGTCCGCCGTCGTCGTGGTCGGTGCCAAAGGGCACGTCTCCGGTCCGATCACGGCGCGCGTCGTCCGCGTGGCCGGTCGGGTAAGCGGCGACCTGCGCGGTAGAGAGAAGGTCGAGATCGCCGCCGGCGCGCAGCTCGAAGGTGATATCGCGGCGCCGCGGGTGACGATCGCCGAAGGTGCCTTTTTCAAAGGGCGGGTCGAGATGAAGACCGCACCGGCGCCCGAGCCTTCCGCCGGTGGGGAGAGGCCGTCCAAAACAATCGATCGGGCGCGGGATGGGCGCCCTGCCAAGCCCCCCGAGGGGCCGAGGAACGGATAGATGCGCATCGGAATACCGAGGGAGATCAAGGATCACGAGTACCGCGTCGGCATGGTGCCGGCCGGCGTGGCGGCCCTGGTCGGGGCCGGCCATGAGGTCGTTGTGGAGGCCGATGCCGGTACGGGAAGCGGCTTTTCCGATCAGGAGTTCGCCGAGGCGGGCGCGCGCATTGAGGATCACGTCGATCGGGTCTGGGCCGAGGCGGAGATGATCATCAAGGTAAAAGAGCCGGTCAAGCCCGAGTACGGCCGGATGCAGAAGGGCCAGATCCTATTCACCTACCTCCACTTGGCGCCGCTGCCGGAGCTGACCGACGCGCTGGTCGAGCGCGAAGTGGCCGGGGTCGCCTATGAGACGATCACCGACGAGGAAGGGCGGCTCCCGCTGCTCACCCCGATGTCCGAGGTCGCCGGACGGATGTCGGTCGTCGTCGGAGCGAGCTACCTGCAGAAGACCCACGGCGGGCGCGGTACGCTGCTCGCGGGCATTCCCGGCGTACCGGCGGGGGACGTGGTGATCATCGGCGGCGGCATCGTCGGGATCAACGCGCTCAAAATGGCGCTCGGGCTCGGTGCCAGCGTCACGGTCCTCGAAACCAATTTCGAGCGGATGCGCTATATCGACAACGTCTTCCATGGCCAAGCGATCACCTTGGCAAGCAACGGCCACAACCTGCTCGCGGCGCTCAAGCGCGCGGACCTGCTGATCGGCGCGGTACTGATCCCGGGGCGCGCGGCGCCGAAGCTGGTGAGCCGCGAAATGATCGGCCAGATGAAGCAGGGCGCCGTGGTGGTCGACGTCGCGGTCGATCAAGGCGGCTGCTTTGAGACCACCCGGCCGACCACGCACTCCGATCCGGTCTACACGGTCGACGGCGTAGTCCACTACTGCGTCGCCAACATGCCCGGGGCAGTTCCGCGTACCTCCACGTTCGGCTTGACCAACGCGACTCTGCCCTACGCCCTGGCGCTCGCCAACAAGGGCCTCAAACAAGCAGCTCTGGACGATCCGGGTCTGCTCGAAGGAATCAACACGCTTGGCGGCTTCGTAACCTCAAAGCCGGTCGCGGATTCTCTCGGCCGTACGTATCGCGAGGCGCGCGAGCTGCTGTAATCGCAGGTTCGGCGGAGGGGCGTCCACGATCCTCCGCTTATGTTGACTCACTGTACATAGCCGAGCGCTTTCAGCCGCTCGATGCTCTCGGGATCGATGTCCGCTGGCAAGTCGTCGCTCGCGGCGAGGCCGGCGCGGACTTCGGCGAGCCAGCGCTCCAGCTCGGGGCTGGGTTTCTTCGCACGCGCCTTTCTTCGGCCCTGGCCGGGACGGACTTCGCCTGGATCGGCGGCGAGATCGAAGGTTCGAACCTCCCGGTGCTCCGGCTGCTCCACCCGTAGGATCTCTTTGGACGTGCCGTCGAGCACGCCTACTTCGAGCAGGCCGAGGCGCCGGGCCTGGTGCCCTTCGTCACGCGAGAGCACGGCTCCGCGATGAGCCTGGTGCCAGGTCTTCCTGCCGCTGGGCTCGGGCTCACCGCGCAGCAGCACACCCGACCAGTCGAAACCTTGGAAGGTGGAGGGGATTGGTAGGCCGATCAGGCCGAGCACGGTCGGAGCGAGGTCGAGCTGGGTGGCCAGTGCGGAAATACTCCGACGTGCGATTTTGCCTAGCCAGGTGAGTCCCATCGGAATCTTCAGCGTCGGCTCGAAGAGAAAGCGACCGTGCCCCCAAGAGCCGTGCTCGCCGAGACTTTCGCCATGGTAGGCGAGGAAGACGATCAACGTTTCCGCGGCCAGCTGGGGATCGCGCTCAATCGCCGCCAATAGGCGCCCAACGTGATAGTCGGCGAACGCGATTTCGGTGTCGTAGCGGTCGCTCTTGCCGACTTCGCCTCGACGCGCCGTCTCGCGCAGGCCGAGGCGGTCCAAGTACTCCTCTTGCAGCCGGTAGGGAGCGTGCGGTTCGACGTAGTGGACCCAGAGCAGGAACGGCTGGCCGCGCCTCTGTTGGTCGAGAAATCCGAGCGCCTCGTCGGTCAGATCCTCGGCGGTCGACTCGCCTTTGAACAGGCCGAACCAACGCTTGCGGTTCAATACCTCACGGTAGTCCGCGAAGTGTTCTCCCAGCCCTGAGATTCGATTCTTGAGTGGCCAGCTGCCGACGATCGCCGCGGTCCTGTAGCCACGACGGCGCAAGGTTTTGGAGAGCGATCCGAGCCCCGGCCGGAGCCGCAGTCCGTTCCGGGTCGCGCCGTGCTGGTGCGGGTAGAGCGAGGTCCAGAGCGAGGAGAGAGCAGGATTGGTGAGCGGCTCGACCGTGTGCGCCTCGTCGAAACGAACTCCCGCTCCGAGCAACCTATCGATTGCCGGACTGGTCAGCCGCCGATAGCCGTACGCCGACAGGCGATCCGCGCGCAGAGTGTCGATGCTCACGACGAGCACGTTGGGCAGGCGCTGCGATTGGGATCTCGCCGGTACCGCCCACAGCGAACCCAAGGCGGCGAGCAACCAGGCCGCGACGCGGTAATGACCCAATCTTCGGTTCACCCGTACGGTACACTCATGAGCATGCCGGATGATTCTATCGCGTCAATTCCCTTACCTCCCGTCCCTCCTTGGGGAAAGGCCAGCGCCGATCGAGAAGAGATTCGCTTTCTCGCCGGACCTCGGTCCCGCAGCTCGGAGCTTGGCCGGGTCTTCCGCATCGTAATGGAGTTGATCCGTGGCTTTCGCGGGCTTCATTTCGTCGGTCCGTGCGTCACCGTTTTCGGCTCGGCGCGCTTCGCGGAAAACGATCCCTGGTATGCCCTCGGACGCGAGGTCGGCGCACGCGTCGCCCAAGCCGGTTTCACCGTGATGACGGGAGGCGGGCCGGGAATCATGGAGGCGGCCAACCGCGGCGCAAGGGAAGTCGGCGGTCGCTCGATCGGCTGCAACATCGTCCTGCCGCACGAGCAGAAGCCCAATCCCTACGTGGACTGCTTTCTCGAATTTCGCTACTTTTTCGTCCGCAAGGTCATGATGGTCAAGTACTCCTACGCCTTCGTCGCCCTGCCCGGCGGCTTCGGCACGATGGATGAGATGTTTGAGTGCCTGACGCTGATCCAGACTGGAAAGATCCGCGATTTTCCGTTGGTCTTGATGGGGGTCGAGTACTGGCGCCCGCTGATCGACTTTCTGCGCGACAAAATGATCCCGGCGGGCACGATCGCCCCGGAGGATCTGGCGCAGATCACCCTCACCGATTCGGTCGAGGAGGCGGTCGCCGAGATCGTCAAAGCGGGGACCGACGAGTTCGGCCTGATCCCGGAATCGGAACGCCCCCGCCGCTGGTGGTTCCTCGGCGAATAGGGGGCGGGCCGTTACAGCATTTTGCTCGCCAAGTTCGCGAGTTCCGAGCGCTCGCCCTTGTCCAAATTGATGTGGGCGTAGAGCCCCTGGCCTTTGATCCGGTCGATCAGGTAGGAGAGGCCGTTGGAATGCGCGTCGAGATACGGCGTGTCGATCTGGTAGATATCGCCGGTCAAGACGATCTTCGTGTTCTCGCCCGCGCGGGTGATGATGGTTTTGATCTCGTGCGGGGTGAGATTCTGCGCCTCGTCGACGACGAAGATGACGTTCGAGAAGCTGCGCCCGCGGATGTAGGCGAGCGGCACGATATGGAGCTTCTCTTGCTCCACCAGCTCGTCCACCCGTTTGAAATCCCGCTCCCGCTCGCCGAATTGGTTCTTGATGATCCCCAGGTTGTCCCATAGCGGCTGCATGTAGGGGTCGATCTTCGATTTGATGTCGCCGGGGAGAAACCCGAGATCGCGGTTGGAAAGCGGCACCACCGGGCGCGCGACGTAGATCTGGCGGAACTGCCGCCGTTGTTCGAGCGCTCCGGCGAGAGCGATCAGCGTTTTCCCCGTGCCGGCCGGACCGCTGATCGTCACCAGCGGCACTTCCGGGTTGAGCACCGCGTGGAGCGCGAAAGTCTGCTCGGCGTTCCGGGGCGAGACGCCGTAGGCCTGGGTCTTGTGGACCCGCTCCAGGCGGTCGGTTTTCGGGTTGTAGGTGGCGAGCGCCGAGTTCGAGCTGGAACGGAGGATGAAGTACTGGTGGGCGACGGGAGTCTCGGCCAGCACCTCGCGGGCGGGCAGCGAATCGGTCTGATACAGCCGGTCGATCAGGCCGGAATCGCCGACCTCGACCTCCTGCTTACCGGTGTAGAGGTGGGCGAGGTCCTTGATCCGGACCGTTTCGTAGTCCTCGGCTTCGAGGTTCAACGCCCGCGCTTTGAGGCGGAGGTTGATATCCTTGGAGACCAGAATCACCCGCCGGCCATGCTCGCTCCGAGCGAGCGCCAGGACGGTGTTCAAGATCCGATGATCCGTCTTTCGCGAGCCGAACACGGCGCCCGCGTCGATCGCGGCATCCTCTTCGGCGATCACGCGGAACCGCCCGCGGGAGGTACCGTTGAGCGGTATCCAAGTTTGCAGCAGGTTGTGCTCAGAGAGCCGATCCAGCTCGCGGATGAATTCCCGCGCCTGGAGGTTCAGGACCGAGTTGCCCTTCTTGAAGCCATCCAGCTCTTCGAGCACGGCGATCGGCAGCGCCACGTCGTGCTCCTGGAAGTTCTGGAGAGCGGTGAAATCGTAGAGGACCACCGAGGTGTCGAGGACGAAGATCTTGCGCGCGACGTCGGACATGGGGTGAGGGGCTCCTCCAATAAACCTGGCCCCAAGGCTAGCGCACGGCGGTCGATCGGACCAGGGGGGTGCTTTCCGAACGCAACCGACCCTGGATGCGATGTCAGTTCGCGCGTAACGCGCGCTTCCATCGCGAAGCGAGCGCCGCGCGAAGCGGCAGAGCGAGCGGCAGCAACAGGCCTCCGAAGGGGAACGCGGCGGTCGCCTGGAGGAACCCACCGGCGACGCGCAGGGGAAGCGGGATCGCGCGGTCGAAGAGGTGTCCTCGGCGCCACGGTCGGAGGAACCAGACCGCTCGATGGTGGTGGAGTGTGAGGTGCGCAAGGGGAGAGGCGACCGCGAGCACCCCGAGGAGCACCGGGCCGGCGCCAGGGGTTGTGAGCAGAAAGCCGAGCGGGATCAGTGCGGCGAGGAGCGCGAAATAGAGGAAGAGCCAGCGAAATTCGCGCAGCCCGTCGGGCGAGCGGGAGAAACCCGGCATTGCGAACAGGACGCAGCCAATGCAGACGGCAACGAGGGTGAGCGAAGCGCAGCGGAGAAAATCGCGCATCCGGTCGGCTGCGGCGAGTGGGCCGAGAAGGAGCCCGGCCGCCGCGGCCGCGGGAGCGAGCAGTAGAGCACGCGCCGCTTCGGAAAGGCCGTGCCGATCGATCGCGGCGCCGTGACCGAGCCGACGGGCCAGCCGGGCGCCGAAGATCGCAAGCCCGCCCAATGCCGCTGCGCCAGCTGCGAGAGCCCAAAGGTCGAAACGCCCGAGCGCCAGGAGCCGGAGCCCATCCCACTGCCGTAATCGGAAGCCGGCTGCAACCCCCGGCCTTGGCGCGAGCTGGGAGATGAGTCCCGCAAGAGCAAGAACGTCGAACGCGGCGAGCAGGCACTTGAAACGTAGGAATGAGACTCGCCCACGTTCCGCACGGCTCTCGCGCAGAGGGTTGGCGGTCGATCGCCCGCGCGCCGCGTCGCGCGGCCCGTCTTGGTCCGAAGACCGCCGCGCATAGGCTGCCCAGGTGAGGGTCTCTTTGCGGCGCTCGGCAGGCAGGAAGATGCGCACTGCGATCAGCAGGACCCAAAGCGGGGTGGGCAGCAGGGCGAGCCAGGCAAGGAAACGCTCAAGCCGCGCGAACGGACGACCGGGCTGGGCACAAGCTTTCTCGGTGAGCTCGCGACGGAGCAGGAGCGCCGCTCCGAGATGGAGGGCGAAGAGCGTCGCCACTGCCGCGGCAAGCGGTGCCCGCACAGCGAGCCAGATCGACAGGCCGGCGAGAGGAAGCACCGAAGCCGCCGTCACGAGGGCGGGAGGCCCCACTGGAGTGTGCGGGAGGAAGAGGTCGCACGGCGCGGAGTCGCGCCGAGATCGAGCGGCGGCAGCGCCAAAGGTCGGCTTTGGACCCACCGTCGCCAGAGCGGGATCAGCAAGAGTCCGAAGCCGGGAAGCGCGGCGGCGATTCGGCGCGCGGCGACCCAGCGCCGTGGCAGAGCTTGCGGGAACGGCGTCCTGGCCCTGAGGTAGAGATCGGTGATCCAGGCCTGGAGCGGCAAGAAGGCGAGCGAGGCGAAGCCGAGCCGGTCGGCGAGGTGGGGCTCGATCGTGATCGGCGCGTAGCCGCGGGGCCAGAGCTGCGATTCACCCACGAGACTGCTGAACAGGAGCAGCAGCGAGGTCACAAACGCCGAATCGCCGAGTTCGAAGTGGCGCCAGGGGCCGCCGCCGCGCAGATCGATGCGCGCCCGGCCGCGGCGTCTCGCGATGCGGCGAGCGCGCTCTTGGGCACTCCCGGCCGATGGGCCCGCCACGTCTCAAGCGCTCCCTGGCGCTTCGATTCGCATCTGCAGCAACCGCCGGGCGAGGCGCGTCCGCCAACCGCGAGGCAGCAGCACAAGCGCAGGAAGGGCGAGCCCGCCGAACGGCAGGGCGACCGCCGCGACCAGCCCCGCGATCGAGAGGCGGGTCGAGCGCGGCAGGTGCCGATCCGCCAGGTCGGCGAGGCGCACCGGTTTGAGGGC
>JBBRUC010000225.1:0-9559 GCA_038248205.1 Thermoanaerobaculia bacterium | reverse complement strand
CTGACAGGAGTTTACGATCCGAAGACCTTCGTCCTCCACGCGGCGTTGCTGGATCAGGCTTTCGCCCATTGTCCAATATTCCCCACTGCTGCCTCCCGTAGGAGTCTGGGCCGTGTCTCAGTCCCAGTGTGGCCGTTCACCCTCTCAGGCCGGCTACTGATCGTCGCCTTGGTGAGCCATTACCTCACCAACTAGCTAATCAGGCGCGGGCTCCTCTAGGAGCGCTAGCATGCAAGCAGAGGCCAGCTTTCTTGTCGGGACCGTAGACCCGACGACGTATGCGGTATTAGCCCGAGTTTCCCCAGGTTATTCCCCACTCCTAGGCAGATTACCCACGTGTTACTCACCCGTCCGCCGCTCTCCGGTGGCCGAAGCCACCTTCGCGCACGACTTGCATGTGTTAAGCACGCCGCCAGCGTTCATTCTGAGCCAGGATCAAACTCTCCAGTTTGGACCCTTATCGCTTGGACCGAAATCCAAGCGGCTATTTCGGAATTGCATTCTGGATTCATCCGCAGGCTTGCGCCCGAAGACAAACACAGAACTTTTGAAGTGGTCGTTGACCCTTCCTCTATTTAGTTTTCAAAGAACCAACTGCGCCCCGCCTCTTGGGGCGAATCTCGATACTACCAGAACATCTCGTCTTGTCAACCCCTAACGACGAACCATTAACCGCCGATCTACATCGGCTGGGTTTAACTTAGGTTGTCGAAGGAGCCTGCACTCGGCGAGTGCGATCCTCAAAATCACCGGATCGCAAAGCGCAACGGCGGCGAATCATAGTTCGCGCGCTCCCCGGTGTCAACCCCCAATTTTCCGGTCGCTTTTCGCGACCGATGGGCAAACTTGTCTTGCCGGGAACCGCTGCACCTCAAAGAACCTCCGACTCTTTCGAGCCGCCCGACCCGTTTCGGCGTCAAGGGAGGCGTAGTGTAGGTGCAGCCCCCGGCACTGTCAACCCCTTTTTTCAAGATCGTCACAGATCGTCATTTCGCGGCCCCGAATCGGACCCTCCGCCCCTCTACGGACCACTCCTCCGAGAGCAGCCTGCGCAGGGCGAAGGCGTAGGCTTGGTGCTCTTCCCTGAGAATGCGGGCGCTCAAGGTCTCGACCGTGTCGCCCTCTTCGACGCCCACCGCCCGCTGCTCGACGATCGCCCCGCTGTCGAGTCCTTCATCTACCAGATGGACGGTACACCCCGCCACGCGGACGCCATAGTCGAGCGCCTGGCGCTGGGCGTCGAGGCCGGGAAAGGAGGGCAGGAGGCTCGGGTGGATGTTGAGAATCCGCCGCGGGAAGGCGGCGACCAGGACGGGAGACAGCTTCCGCATGTACCCGGCGAGGCAAACCCACTCCGCCCCCGCTTCGCGCAGCGCGCCCAGCAGCGCCCGCTCGTGGTCGCCGCGATCGAGCCCGCGGTGGTCGAGCGCGAAGGTCGGCAGCCCCAACTCTCGGGCCTTGGCCAGGCCGACGGCGTCTGGAACGTTGCTCGCGACGAGAGCGATCTTTGCCCCCGGCACCTCGCCCCGCTCGATCGCCGCGTGAAGGGCTAGGAAGTTGCTGCCCCGGCCGGAGAGGAGGATGCCGATCCGGGTCATCTTGAAGGTGTACCCGCGGCAAGCTCACGTAGGGGCGGAGCTTGCCTCCGCCCGCGGGGGCAGACAAGCTGCCCCCCTACGTGAAACTTCGAGGGGGAGATCTTTGCTGGAGGAGCCGTGTCAGTCATCGGCCTTCGGCGCCGCCTCTGGTTCTTCGTCCGTCGCCGGCTGGGCGCCCAGGTTGTAGACCACGCCCGAGCCCCCCTCCTGGACGCTGCCGATCAGGAACGGCTTCTCCCCCGCTTGGCGCAGCGTGGCCAGAAGATCGCGAAGCCCCTCCTTGCCCACCACCACGACCATGCCGACTCCCATGTTGAAGACGCGGAACATCTCGTCCGCCGGTACCTCGCCCTGGGTTTCCAGGAAATGGAAGATCTCCGGAATCTCCCAGGCGCCGACCCGAATCTCCGCCCGGGTGCCTTTGGGCAGGATGCGCGGCAGGTTGTCGGTGAGCCCCCCGCCGGTGATGTGGGCCAGGGCGTGGAGGGCCGGATGCCGCAGCACGGCCGAGATCGGCTTTAGGTAGCTGCGATGGACGGCGAGCAGCTCCTCGCCCACGGTTCGCTTCTTGGCCCACGGCGCTTTGGCCTTGAGGGCCAGACCGAGCTTCTCGAACAGGATGCGCCGGGCGAGCGAATAGCCGTTGGTATGAAGACCGCTGGAGGCGAGCCCCACCAGGATATCCCCCGGCCCGACCCGCGAGCCGTCGAGGATGTGCCCCCGGTCGACCATGCCGACGATGAACCCGGCGAGTTCGTAGTCCCCTGGCTGATAGAAGCCCGGCATCTCGGCTGTCTCGCCGCCGAGGAGGGCACAGCCGTTCTCTTTGCAGCCATCCGCCACGCCGCCCACCAGCTGCGCCATCTTGTCCGGATCGAGTTTGCCGGCGCCGAGGTAATCGAGGAAGAAGAGCGGCAGAGCCCCCTGGACTAGGATGTCGTTGACGCAGTGGTTGACCAGATCGCGGCCGACGGTCGAAAAGTCGTCCATCTCTCGCGCGACCGCGAGCTTGGTCCCCACGCCGTCCGCAGAAGCGACCAGCACCGGCTCGGCGAGACCCGCCAGATCGGGACGGAACATGCCGCCGAAGCTGCCGATCTCGGAAAGGACGCCCTTGGTGAACGTCGACTTCGCCAGCTTCTTGATTTTGGCGAGGCCACGCTCCTGGGCGTCGATGTCGACACCAGAGGCGGCATAGGCGCTCGGGGGTGGGGTCTTCGGCACGGCGGTGGACTATAGCAGCGCGACATCGCTCTCCCCCGCGGCGTATTCTTCTACTCGACCCGCGGACGGCGATGCGCCTGATCCCACTCTAATCCGCCTGCTGGAGCGCTGGGCCGTAAAACCGGTGCGCCAGGCCAGACTCTGGCGTAGATCAGTGGTGAGCTGGCCCAGGTCAGTGGTGGTCCGGTCCAGGTCAGTGGTGGTCTGGACCAGGTCAGTGGTGAGCTGGCGTAGACCAGCGGTGATCCGGTCCAGCTCAGTAGTGAGCTGGCGTAAACCAGTGGTGATCCGGTCCAGCTCAGTAGTGAGCTGGCGTAGATCAGTGGTGATCTGGCGCAGGCCAGTGGTGATCCGGCGCAGATCAGTAGTGATCTGGCTCAGACCAGTGGTGATCCGGTGCAGATCAGTGGTGGGCTGGGCTTACATACCTATTGCGCAGCCCTCGCGCCGAGTCAGCCGGCGCGATCCGGCGCTGCGGCCGATCGGCCAGACACTACCCTACGCCGGCTCGCCGTCGCCCAGACCGACATCCTCCGCCAGCGCCTCCGCGACACCCGGCAGCTCCGGGTCGCGGCGGCCTACCTCTATCGCCGCATGGTACGCGGCGCGGTGCTCGGCGGATTCGGGTTGGTGGAGCAGCCAACAAAGGTGCCACTGCGTGCGCGGCAACCAGTGCTCGGGCGGCGGTCCGCCGAGGAGAGCTTTCCAGCGTTCGGTGCCGGGAAAGCGGTAGGTGGTGGTGGCCTGGGTCCAGCCGAGGGCCAGGTAGAGGGCGAGTTGTGGCGGGCTCGGTGGGCCAGCTTGCTCTATTTTCTCTTCGAGGGCAGGCCAGATCTCGGGTAGCCAGGCATTCTGGAGGCGGCCGAACAGAAAGAGTTGGCGATTTGAGTCGGTATCGCCGAATGTCGAAACCATTCCCGCCCAGGCCTCTCCAGCAAGGCGGGCGAAGAAGGTCTGGTCTCCTACTTCAGCCTTTTGGGTCATGCCTCGCACACTCAGCCAGGCCTCGGCACTCTGAAGCGGCGACTCAGGTCGTTGCGGATGTGATGCTTTCTTGAAATCCAGAGCGAAATCCCGACCGAAATCCCGACCGAAATCCCGACCGAAAGCCCGAGCGAAATCCCGACCGAAAACCCGAGCGAAATCCCGACCGAAAACCCGAGCGAAATCCCGACCGAAAACCCGAGCGAAAGACCGAGCGAAATCCCGAGCGAAAGCCCAAGCGAAAGCCCCAGCGAAAGCCCCAGCGAAATCCCGAGCGAAAGACCGAGCGAAAGACCGAGCGAAATCCCAAGCGAAATCCCGAGCGAAATCCCGGGCGAAATCCTGTTCACTGGACAGCGCCCGAAGCGCATCGACTGGCGAACCACCTGGCCAGGACAGCAGGGTATAGACCTTCGTATCGCCAGGACGGACACGCACCAGACCAGGGAGGCCTTTCCCCCCCGGCCGATGTTCCTTCACCAGGCGCTCGGCCCCGCGCTGACCAATCTCAGCTATTCGTCGCGCGCGGCGAACCACGCCATGCAGCAAACCGGAAGCGAGCCAGGGCGAGGCACCGACGCAACCTGCGAGACCACGCACCACCGCTAACTCTGCCGAGGCTCGTCGACCCCAGGTAAACGCTTCGTGGTTACTCGCGTTACGGACCGCCCACTCCCCCACCTGGGTTCCAGGCCAGAAATCGAGAAGCGCCTCCGCAGCAGAAGCTGAGTCGGCCCGCGCCGAAAGGCGACCGATCAGGGACGATTGCTCAGGTAGAACCAGGGCTACCACCCCCTGCAGTGCCTCACCGCTTGCCATACGGAGCTCTTCGATCACCCAGTTCTGTGACCACTCGGCGTGACGCAAGGAAAACTGCCGGAGCTGGTTTAGGAGCGCTTGATCTCCTTCCCAGAAATAAGATTGCTGGCCGAGCAACCGAAGCCCCATGCCGCGCAGGATCGCCGCCCGCTGGCTATCATCGAACGCCGCCTCCTCCCGCAAGGAGCGCAGCAGCAGGCGCCAGGCCCCGTCCCCCGACCACCGCTCAAAAAGGGCGTCGAGAAACTCTTTGTCCGTCGCCTTGCGGCCAACGACCAGAAGGCAAACCTCCTGCCAGAAGGAAACTTTTTCTCGCTCGACGACCCGCTCGACAAGGTTGCCCCCGCGCTCAAACGCGCAAGCCGCGAGGTATTCGAGAAAAGAAAGGTGGAAGAAGCCGAACACCCCGGCTCGCTGCTCGACTAAGAGACCGGTCCCCTGCTCCAAGTGACGAATCCACCTTTCGACCCGTCGTCGAACCACCTCGGCATCTTCCGGATTTCTGGCGAGAAGAATCTTCACCAGGGTTGACGCGAGATCGGCCGCCCCGATTGCGACTTCTGACCTTCCTTCGGTTCGCGCCAACTGCATGTGAAGAGCCAGATCTTCGAGATAGGCGCGCTGGAGGCCCTCATCGATTTCCTCGAATCGCCGTTTGCGCGCAGCGGGCCAGGTCTCGAGCAGCGTCTTGATGCACAGCTCGTAAAGCTTCGCCCGCTCTCCCGGAAGGTGTGCTTCAAACCGGTGAACCAGAGCGATGAGCGTCGCGAGGAGCGGATTTCGGGCCAGTTCCTGCACGCGTGGATCGGCGCGAAAGGCGTCGCCGAGTTCCTTGACGCCGCGCTCGCGGGCGATCGGATCGTCCGGCTCTTGGATCGCGTACCAGTTGTGGACGAAGGTCTCGAGATCCTCATCCGAGAACGGGGCAAGGCGGAAACGCCGGAAACCTCCCTGCTCGGTCGGAAGGGGCGCCTCGTCGTAACCGGCCTGCCGGCTCGTGACCAGCACGGGGAGCTTTTTGTATCGCTCACAAAACGCCAGCACCCGCTCCCGCATCGCCTCGCGGGCTTCTGCGGTGCCGACCTCGTCCAAACCGTCGAGAAGCAGAACTGCGTTCCCTGCTTCGAGAGCGCTCTCAAGGAAACCTTCCGGCAGCTGGACTTGTAGATGGCTTCGTGCCTGCTCGGCAAGAAATTCGAGCAGGCTCTGCTCTTCCCTCGCGCAGGCGAGGACGTACTCCCGAAACGGCAAGTAGAGAGGAAGGAGTTTCGCGCTCGGTTCCGGCGCGCCGTCAATAGTGGCCCCACCTGCAAGCCAGACTGCCGCAAAACGGGCGAGCGTCGTCTTGCCACTTCCGGGATCTCCAAGAACAACAGCGGCGGGGCGGCCCTTTTCCTTCGGCGCCGCCAGCCATATAAGGAGATGGGCCGTCTTCCAGGCGTTTTTTTCATCTCCGAGAGGCCTCTCCAGCCGAAGCGGCACAAAAAGATCTCCCACCGCTGCATTCGGCCGGGGCCGGCTGTCCGCAAATCCTGCGAAGCGGGCGATGCCGTGAACTTTCCTTACAGCTTCGCGGTAGCGAGTTAAGGCGGTCGCCGCCCGTTCCGGGCTCTTCGCTGACTTCGGCGCCTTCGGCAGGGAGAGGTCAACCGCCCAGATTCCATCAGGTGCCCCTTCGAACGATCGAGAATCGGGGCCCCAGAAGCCCCGCCCGCTGTCGCTGTAAGCGAACAGGCGGACCTCCAGATGGCCGGCCGCTTCGAGCGAGCCCCAACAGAATCCGCGCGGGTTGAGATCGTTCTCATTGTGAATCATCCCGGTCGCCAGCTCGGCGAGAACACCTCCGGGGCCTTGCGTTAGGCGCGGACGTTGACGGTGGAGATGGCCGAACAGGAGGATCTGCACGCCGCCTGGGGCGGGCAGGAGTGTCTCCAACTTCGCGCGATCGACATCCGCCAGCTCAGAGACCGGGTGGTGTACGAGGCCGATTCGCAAAGTGGCATCCGCCGCCTGGGAAAACGCCTCGCGCACCTGCATTTCGCCGACGAGGAGATGCTTCTCGTCGTTCGATCCAGAAGCCCAGGCGGAATTGAGCTGCAAGATTGCGATTGAGCCCAAGTCCGTTTCGACATCCGGCAAATCGACTCGCCAGGGCCGATCCGCCGACCAACCCCGGGCGGGACCTTGCACACGCTCGGTGAAGGCGTAGAACTCTTCGAGCCGACGGCCGATAAGTTCCATCGTCGCCCGATCGCGGAAGAGGCCCTCGATTTCCGATTCCGTCTCGGCGCGAATCAGCCGACCCTCGTGCGGCTGCACCCGGCTCCGGTCCACATCGTGATTCCCAGGGATCAGGAAGAATCGCTTCGAGGGGTCGAGTCCGGTCGCCGCTTGGAGTTGATCCAGGAAGAGGGCCGCCTCGTCGTATTCCTCCTTCTTCCCCGAGTGGGCGATGTCTCCGGTCAGGAAGACGAGGTCCGGCCCCAGCCCCTCTTCGCGCATCTCACGGACCTTGCGGAGCAGAGCCTCTAGCGTGGCGCGGCGGTCCCAGCGCTCGCCGGCTCGAAAATGGAGATCCGACAGATGAAGCCAACGGAGCGGCACCGATTCCCCTTCCTTGCGCATTTGCCGGTAGTTTTTCAGGGCGGGTGGGGCGGGCGCAAGGGTGGGAGCCCGGCCCTGGCACTTTTGGGTCGGTGGATCGAGGGCTACCTTGCTACGAGAAGCGCCAGGCTGGAGCTCGGGGCCGCGTGCTATCCTCCGCCGCAAGCTTGAAACCGCTGTCGGGAAAGGGGTTCGGTGTCATGTCGAGCGAGCTGCTGTTCGGCCTCTACATCTTCGTCCTCGCGGGCTTCTTGGGGCATCACGTCATCTCCAAGGTGCCACCTTTGCTCCATACGCCTTTGATGGCGGGGACCAATGCGATCGCCGGGATTTCGCTGGTCGGCTCGCTGGTCGCGGCGGGGGCGGAGTACAGCCGGCTGTCGACGATCCTGGGCTTCGTCGCGGTCACTTGCGCGACGATCAACGCGGTGGGTGGATTTTTGATCACCGACCGGATGCTGCGGATGTTCAAGACCAAGCGGGGCGGCGAGAAGAAGTCATGAGGGGAGCGATCCTTCCTCTCTCGTATCTGATCGCCTCGGTCTGTTTCATCCTGGCGCTCCAAGCGCTCTCTTCCCCCAAGCACGCGCGGAAGGGCAACCTGCTCGGCGCCGTCGGCATGCTGATCGCGGTGATCGGCACACTCCTCCACCAGGACATCCTCACCTTCAGGTGGATCGCCTTGGGATTGATCCTCGGCTCGCTGATCGGCGGGGCGATGTCGATCTGGATCCCGATGACCAAGATGCCGGAGCGGATCGCGCTCTCGCATGCGTTCGGCGGCCTGGCCGCGGCTCTGGTCGGCGTGTCCGAATACAGTCACCGAGGTGCGGAACTCGGCACGGTGACGATCGTGGCGCTCGGACTCGAAGTCTTCCTCGGCTTCTTGACCTTCACCGGCAGCCTGATGGCGTTCGGCAAGCTCCAGGGGTTCATCACCGGCGCGCCGATCACCTACAAGGGGCAGAACGCGACGAACATCACGATGTTCTTGAGCGCGCTGGTCCTGCTGATCGCGTTCGCCTTCCACCCGACGATGGCGATCCTGTTCTACGGCATGGGCGCTCTCGGCCTGGCGGTCGGAGTGCTCGCAGTGCTGCCGATCGGCGGCGCGGACATGCCGGTGGTGATCTCGCTGCTCAACTCCTACGCCGGCCTCGCCTCGGCCGCGACCGGGTTCGCGCTCCACAATTACGTGCTGATCATCGCCGGAGCGCTCGACGGCACCTCCGGATTCTTGCTCTCGATGAAGATGAGCAAGGCGATGAACCGCTCGTTCGCCAACATTCTGTTTGGAGCCTTCGGCACGGGGGATGCCGCTCCCGACGCGGGCGCGACGCCGGGGGGAGCGCGCTACAACCTGGCGACGGTCGACGACGCGGTGGGGGTGCTCGACGCCGCCCAGACGCTGATCGTGGTGCCGGGCTACGGCATGGCGGTGTCCCAGGCGCAGCATGCGCTGCGCGATCTGACCAGCGCGCTCGAAGCCAAGGGGGCGAAGATTCAATACGCCGTTCACCCGGTCGCCGGCCGACTGCCGGGGCACATGAACGTGCTGCTCGCCGAGGCGAACATCCCCTACGACCAGATTTTCGACCTCGACGAGATCAACGACGAGTTTTCGCGCACCGACGCGGTGCTGGTGGTGGGAGCCAACGACGTCGTCAACCCGGCGGCCAAAACCAATCCCGGCAGCGCGATCTACGGCATGCCGGTGTTCAACGTCGACCAGGCCCGCGCGATCATCGTCCTCAAGCGGAGCATGAACCCGGGGTTTTCGGGATTGGAAAACGACCTCTTCGGCCTGCCCAACACGATGATGGTCTTGGGCGACGCCAAGGCGACGATCAAGGAGCTGACGGCGGGGATTCGGGGGTAGGCGGCCGTCAGGCGAAGATCCGCGGTGCTTCTTGGACCGCCCGGGCCTGCTCGGCTTGGTGGATTTCGCCCGAGATGGTGCGGTAGGTCCCCTGGCCGAGGTTCCAGAGCACCTGGTTCCTGCCCCGGCGCTTGGCTTCGTAGAGCGCTTCGTCGGCGAACACCAGTAGCTCCGCCGGGGCCTTGACGTGCAGCTCGGGGAACGCCGCGACCCCGGCGCTCATGGTGATCGGCACCCTTTTTCCGTCCACCATCAGCTCGATCTCTTCGATCTTCTCGCGCAGGCGCTCGGCGAGCGTAAGGGCCGTAGCGCCGTTAGCTTCTTCGAGCAGGATCGCAAACTCCTCGCCGCCGTAGCGGGCGCAAAGGTCGTCTTCGCGCCGATGGGCATCGAGCATCGCCGCGGCCGAGATCAGGGCGCGGTCTCCTACATCGTGACCGAAGGTGTCGTT
>JBBRUC010000224.1:0-9608 GCA_038248205.1 Thermoanaerobaculia bacterium | reverse complement strand
GCATTTCTGGGGAAATTGGAACCGGGGGGGCATCACGCCGATGATCGTCGACGGGCGGTTGTTGACCCCGATCGAGGTGCCGACCACTTTCGGGTCGCCGCCGAACCGGCGCATCCACAGCTCGTGCGAAATCAGGATCGTGCCTGGCGCTCCGGGCCGGTCGTCTTCCGGTCGGAGTAGGCGACCGAGGGCGGGTTTGACCCCGAGCAGAGGAAACAGGCTCGCCGACATGTCGAGACCGAGGATCCGCTCCGGTTCTTCCTTGCCCGCGAGGGTCAGGCTTCGCTGCGTGAACGCGGCGACCTCGGAGAAGGCGCCTTTCCGTTCCGCGAACTCCCGATAGGCGGGATAGGAAAAGTCGGCGTGTTCGATGTCGTTTTGCGGCTGCGCGGTGTGAACGGCGACGATGCGATCCGGATCGGCAAACGGAAAAGGCCGCAGCAGGATCGCATTGACGACGCTGAAGATCGTCGTCGTCGCGCCGATCCCGAGACCGATGCAGAGGATAGCGGCCAGGGTCGACGAAGAACCTTTGGCCAGCATGCGCAAGGCGTAGCGGATTTCACCCAACAGACTGTTCACGGAGCGGCCCTCCCAGGATTCGAATCAAAACCTGCCTTCCGGGAGGGCCTACGAGGAGGCGGCGATTAAGGTTTCGCCGGGCCGGGGGCGGCTACCGTAGCGCCTGGTCGAGATCCTCGATCAGATCGTCCGGATGCTCCAGGCCGACCGAGACGCGCAGCAGCCCCTCCGGCGCGCGGGTGTTGGCGCCCTCGACCGAGGCGCGATGCTCGATCAAGCTCTCGACCCCGCCCAGGCTGGTCGCGCGGGTGAAGACCTGTACCTTCGAGGCAACCTCGAAGGCGCGCGCCCGGCCGCCCGGTACGACGAACGACAACATGCCGCCCCAGCCGGACATCTGACGCTCGGCGATCGCGTGGCCGGGATGCCCGGGTAGACCGGGAAAGAACACCTGGTCGACCGCCGGATGCTCGACCAGGAAGCCGGCAAGGCGCGCCGCATTCTCGCCGTGAATCCGCATCCGGGCGGGCAGGGTGCGAATGCCGCGGAGCACCAGCCAGCTGTCGAACGCCGAGGCGCCCGCTCCGGCACCCGCCTGGAGCCGCCGGACCCGGGCAAACAACGGATGTTCCTGCCGGGCGATCAGCGCGCCGCCGAGGACGTCGCAATGGCCGCCCAAATACTTGGTCGTCGAATGAAGGACGAGATCCGCGCCGAGGGGGAGGGGACGCTGGAGGATCGGGGTGGCCCAGGTGTTGTCCACCAAGGTGAGCGCGCCGTGAGGCTTGGCCCGCTCGGCGATTGCGGCGATGTCGGCGATGCCGAGCAGCGGGTTCGACGGCGTTTCGAGCCAGACCAGCCGGGTGGTCGGGCGGAGCGCCCGTTCGATCGCGTCGAGGTCCGTCATGTCGACGAAGCTCGCCTCCAAGCCCCACGCCCCGAATGTCTCGGTGAGCAGATTGCGGGTGCCATAAAACACGTCGTCCGGGGCGATCACATGATCGCCGGGAGCCAGCGCTTGCAGGAGCGTCGTGGTCGCCGCCGAGCCGGAGGCGAACGCCGCCGCGGCGGTACCCTCTTCGAGCGCCGCCAGGCACCGCTCCAGATCGTCGCGGTTCGGCTGGCTCTCGCGCGAGTAGATGTGGCCGAGAGGGTAGGAGCCGTCCTCTGCCCGCTCAAACGTCGTGGCGAGATGGAGCGACGCCGCAACCCCACCCGAAGCGGGTTCGATCCGGCGGCCGGCGTGGATGGCGAGAGTTTCGATACGCATGGCGGGGCTCCTCTATGTTTGCCCATCTTACGTCGCCGCCCGGAACCAGGCCTCGCCGGGCGGGACAGGGCCAAGGCCTCGTCAAAGTCCGTGAAAACCTGCCAAAGCCCACCGGATCCAGTAGGGGCGGCCCCCCGTGGCCGCCCTTCGCACGGTATTCGTGGCCTGCTTGGGCGCCCACGGGGGGCGCCCCTACTGGATCATCGACTTTGACGAGGCCCTGGGGGACGGGGCGAAGAGCGTTTACACCTCGGGGAGCCGGTGCTAGGGTCTCCGAGCGAGTTTCGGTTCGTTCACCAGAGGCAATCTCGGAGGTTTCATGCGCCGACCGGTCCGGCTTGGTTTCACCCTGCTCTTCGCCGTTGTCTGTTCCGTGCGTTTCGCTTCGGCCGAGGGCGAACAGCCGCCCACGCTGCTCGGTTTCTCGACCGAGCGCTCGATCGCCGAGCGCGCGCTCGAACAACAGATGGACTCTTCCTTCCATGCCGAAGAGTTGACCGGTTGGCTGAAGCGGTTGTCGGCGCACCCGCACCACCTCGGCTCGCCGTACGGCAAGCAGAACGCCGAATTTATCGCCGAACTCTACCGCTCGTTCGGCTTCGACACCCGGATCGAAGAGTTCAGCGTCCTCTTTCCGACCCCGAAGCTGCGCCAGCTGGAGCTGGTGGCGCCCTCCCGTTTCGTCGCCTCGCTTTCCGAGCCGGCGATTCCTGGCGATTCGACCTCCGGCCAGAGCGCGGAGATGCTGCCGCCGTATAACGTCTACTCGATCGACGGCGAGGCGACGGCCGATCTGGTCTATGTCAACTACGGCATTCCCTCCGACTACGACGAGCTGGCGCGGCGGGGCATCGACGTCAAAGGCAAAATCGTCATCGCTCGCTACGGTCAGTCCTGGCGCGGCATCAAGCCGAAAGTCGCGGCGGAGCACGGGGCGCTCGCCTGCATTCTCTACTCCGATCCGGCCGACGATGGCTATGCCCAGGGCGATGTCTACCCCAAAGGGGGCTGGCGCAGCGACCGCGCGGTCCAGCGCGGTTCGGTCGCGGACGCTCCGTTGCGCTCGGGCGACCCGCTCACCCCGGGAATCGGTGCCACGGCCGACGCGCCGCGGATCGCGATCGCGGACGCCGCGACGCTGACCAAAATCCCCGTTTTGCCGATCTCCTATGCCGACGCGCTGCCGCTGCTCCGGGCGCTCGGCGGGCCGGTCGCTCCCGAGTCGTATCGCGGCGGTTTGCCGATCACCTACCACATCGGTCCCGGTCCGGCGAAAGTCCATCTGGCCCTCGCTTTCAACTGGGACCGGGCCACCGCCTACGACGTGATCGCGACGCTGCGCGGCGCCGAGCTGCCCGACCAATGGGTGATCCGCGGCAACCACCATGACGCCTGGGTTCATGGCGCGAGCGATCCGCTCTCCGGCCAGGTGGCGCTGCTCGCCGAGGCCAAAGCGATCGGCGAGCTGGCCAAGAGCGGTTGGCGTCCGCGCCGGACGATCGTCTACGCCTCCTGGGACGCCGAGGAGCCGGGGCTCCTCGGTTCGACCGAATGGGTCGAGACCCACGCCGACGAGCTGCGCGCCAAGGCCGTCGCCTACATCAACAGCGACAGCAACGCGCGCGGATTCTTAGGCCTAGGCGGCTCGCATTCGCTAGAGGCGTTTGTCAATGATGTCGCGCGCGACGTGGTCGATCCGGAAAAAGGCGTGAGCGTCCTCGAACGGACCCGCTCCGCCTTGCGCCTCACCGGTACCGCGGAGGAGAAGCGCGAGGCGCGCGATCGGGCCAACCTGCGAATTTACGCGCTCGGCTCCGGCTCGGACTACACGCCGTTCCTGCAACATTTGGGCGTCGCGTCGGTCGACCTCGGCTACGGTGGCGAGGAGGAGTACGGTCAATACCATACGGCCTACGACAGTTTCGATCACTTCGTCCGTTTCGTCGATCCGGGCAACACCTACGGCGTGACCCTCGCCCAAACCGCCGGCCGCATGGTTTTGCGGCTCGCGCAGGCGGACCTTTTGCCGTTCGAGTTCACCGGTTTTGGCGACAACCTCGCGCGCTACGCAACCCAAGTCCAAGAGCTGGCCGACACCCTGCGCACGGAGACCGAAGAGCAGGCCCGCTTGATCGACGAGGGCGCCTATGCTCAGGTGTTCGATCCGCGCCAGCCCAACGTCTTGCCCCAAGCCAAGAGTCCGGTGCCGTATTTCAACTTTGCGCCGCTGAAAAACGCGGTCGCCGGGGTCGAAAAGAGCGCCCGGGCCTTCGCCGCCGCCGCTGCGGATCGCGCCCGGTCGGGCCGGCCTTATGAAACCGCCGAGATGTCCGAGTTGGGGAAACTTCTGATCGCCACCGAGCGCGCCCTCACCCGGCCCGAAGGTCTGCCCGGCCGGCCCTGGTACGCTCACCAGATCTACGCCCCCGGCTTCTATACCGGGTACGGCGTCAAGACCCTGCCGGGAGTCCGCGAAGCGATCGAAGCCCGCCGCTGGGACGAAGTCGCCCGCGAGGTCGAGAAAGTGGCCGAAACCTTGCGGGGCTACGCCGCGGTGGTCGATCAGGCGACGGCGGCGCTCAGGGGGCGGTAGAATTTCGGAGGTTCTTTATGCCATTGGTCGTACGTGCTTTTCCCGTTCTGCCCGGCAAAGTAGAAGATCTGCGGACCTTTGCCGCCGAGCTGACAGGTCCTCGCCGCTCAGAGGCAGCGGAGTTTTATCGCCAATTCGGAGTGCGGCACGAAAGTTGGCATCTCCAACAAACCCCGCACGGAGCGCTGGTGATCGCGATCACCGATTTGATCGAGGAACCGCACAACGCGGCGCAGGCCTATGCCGTGTCCGAACGCCCTTTCGACCTTTGGTACAAAGATCAGGTTCGCCACCTCTCAGGAAGCGATCCGGACGTCGAACCGCTCGGTCCCCCGACCGAAGCGATCCTCGACTGGAGCGCTTGAAACCGCCGGGCCGGCCGGCGCGAGCGTAAAGGTCCGGGATGAGGAAGCTCAGCTCCGCACCATCGCGAGCGCCACCGCTTCCGCGACTTTGATGCCGTCGATCGCCGCCGAGAGAATTCCTCCCGCGAATCCGGCGCCTTCTCCGGCCGGGTAAAGGCCCGGAGTGTTGGGGCTTTGCAAGTCGTCGCCGCGCGGAATGCGAATCGGCGACGAGGTGCGGGTCTCCACTCCGGTCAGCAGGGCGTCGGGCATGGCGAAGCCGCGAATCATCCGATCGAAGGCCGGCAGCGCTTCGCGGATCGCCGCGATCGCGAAGGCGGGGAGGCTGGTGCTCAGATCGCCGAGGTGGACTCCCGGCCGGTACGAGGGGAGAACCGTGCCGAAGGCGGTCGAAGGGCGGTCGGCCAAGAAGTCGCCGACGAGTTGGCCGGGGGCCTCGTAGTTGCGGCCCCCTAGGTTGAAGGCAATCTCTTCCCAATGGCGCTGGAAGTCGATGCCGGCGAGCGGGCCGCCGGGGTAATCCTCGGGCGTGATTCCGACCACGATGCCGGCGTTTGCGTTGGGTTCCGCCCGATTGTATTGGCTCATGCCGTTGGTCACCAATCGGCCGGGTTCGGAAGCCGCGGCGACCACCGTGCCGCCCGGGCACATACAGAAGCTGTAGACCGAGCGGCCGTTGCTCGCGTGGTGGACCAGCTTGTAGTCGGCCGCGCCGAGCATCGGGTGGCCGGCTTGCGGACCGTAGCGGCAGCGGTCGATCAGCGATTGGGGATGCTCGATGCGAAAGCCGAGCGAAAACGGCTTCGCGTCGATGCTTACCCCCCGGTCATGGAGCATCCGGAACGTATCGCGGGCGCTGTGGCCGACCGCCAGGACGACGCGATCCGCTTCGATCTCGCCGCCGTCGGCAAGACGGACGCCGCGAACCCTGCCCCCTTCGAGCAGAAGATCCTCCACCCGAGTCTTGAAACGGATCTCGCCGCCCAGCGCTTCGATCGTGGCTCGCAGGCTCTCGACGATCTTCACCAGGCGAAAGGTGCCGATGTGCGGCTTGTTGACGTAGAGGATCTCCTCCGGCGCCCCGGCGGCGACGAATTCGGCGAGCACCTTGCGCCCGCGGTGGCCGGGGTCTTTGACCTGGCTGTAGAGCTTGCCGTCCGAAAAGGTGCCGGCGCCCCCTTCGCCGAATTGGACGTTCGATTCCGGATCGAGCGTGCCGCGGCGCCAGAGGCCGAAGGTATCGACCGTGCGCTCCCGGACTTGCTTTCCCCGTTCGAGCAGGATCGGGCGGAATCCCATTTGCGCGAGCAACAATCCGGCGAACAGGCCGCAGGGTCCGGTGCCGATGACGATCGGGCGGCGGCCGCCGTCTTTCGTCGCCCGGACGGGAAAGCGGTACGACGTATTGGGCGTCGGCCCGATCTTCGACTCCGAAGTCTTGCCCTCGGGGCGACCGCGCAGCCGCTTCAGGATTTCCGCTTCGCGCGGGGTCTCGACGTCGAGGTGGTAGATCAGCGCGATCCGGCCGCGCACCCGGGCGTCGAAGCTGCGGCGCACGACGTGGACCGGGCCGAGATCCCGGGCGCCAAGGCCCAGCTCGCGGAGCACGGCGGCGCGCAGATCGGCTTCGCTATGGTCGAGGGGGAGCTTGATTTCAGTCAGGCGCAGCATGGTGTCGGGTTCTACGTCAGGATTCGGAATTCGGGCTCCGGATAGGGGGAGCTTATCGTCTGGGACGCCCGGTGCGAGATGCAACCCCCGGCGCCATCTCGCGTAGACGCATAGTGAACGCCTCGGAAACCCGAGGGGCGCCAACAACCCGCGGAGATCCCTGTCATGTTCAAGCGTTTTGCCGCCGCCGTTACGCTCTGCCTGCTCGCGAGCGCCGCTTTCGCCCTACCCAACGATCTGGAAGCCCGAAGGAAGGCGCTCGACTCGCTGCTCGCCGAGCAGTGGGAGGAGAACCTGAAGCTCAATCCGGAGTTCGCCTCGATCCTCGGCGACAAGCGCTACAACGACCAACTGAGCAAGAACACCCCTGCCTCCATCGCTGAAAACTACAAGCGGGCGGCGGAGTGGAAAAAGCGCTTCGAGGCGATCGACACCGCGGGCTTTCCCGAGCAGGAGGCGCTCAACAAGACGTTGATGGTCCGCGAACTCGACCAGTTTCTCGCGAACCAAAAGTTCAAGAACTGGGAGATGCCGGTCACCCAATTTTACGGTATCCACATCCAGGCGCCGTCTTTCGTGCAGTACCTGGCGTTTGAGACGGTCAAGGACTACGAGGACTACATCGCCCGCCTGAATCAATTCCCGCGGGTGTTCGATGAGACGATCGCGCTCATGCGCCAGGGGATGGCGGACCGGCTGATGCCGCCCAAAATCCTGCTCGAAAAGGTGACGGTGCAGTCCGAGTCGATTGCCAAACAGGCGGCCGAGGCGACGCCCTTCGCCAATCCGTTCACCAAATTTCCGGAAACCATCGCCGCGGCCGACCAGAAGCGCCTGCGCGAAGCGGGCCTCGCCGCGGTTCGCACCCAGGTGCTGCCGGCTTACGGCAAGTTCACCGCGTTCGTTCGGGACGAGTACGCGCCGAAAGGACGTAGCGAGCCGGGGGTCTGGGCACTGCCCGATGGCCCCGCGCGCTACGCCGCGCTGGTCAAGTCTTCGACCACCACCGATTTGACGCCCGAGGAGATCCACCAGATCGGCCTGTCGGAAGTGGCGCGCATCGAGGGGGAAATGCAGAAGATCGCGGTCCGTCTCGGTTTCAAGGATTGGAAGGCGTTGAACGTCGCGATCGAGGCGAACCCGAAGCTCCACCCGCAATCGCGCCAGGAAATCGTCGACCTCTATGCGAAGTACATCGCGCAGATGAACGAGAAACTGCCGCAGCTTTTCGGCCTGTTGCCGAAGGCGAAATGTATCGTCAAGCCGATCGAAGAGTTCCGCGAGAAGGACGCCTCGGGCGCCGAATACAACCAGGGAACGCCGGACGGTTCACGCCCCGGCACCGTGATGGTCAATACCTACGAGTTCGCCAAGCGAAAGACGATCAACATCGAAACCACCGCCTATCACGAGGGCGTTCCCGGCCACCACATGCAGATCTCGATCGCCCAGGAGCTGCCGGCGTTGCCGCCGTTCCGGCAGCAGGGGGGCAACACCGCCTACAACGAGGGGTGGGCGCTCTACGCCGAGGATCTCGGGGCCGAAGTCGGTTTCTTCGAAGATCCCTACAACCTCTACGGCCACTACATGGACGAGATGTTGCGCGCGATCCGGCTGGTGGTCGATACCGGGTTCCACTACAAGCATTGGACCCGCGATCAGGTGGTGCGGTTCTTCCACGATCATTCCGGAATCGACGAGGTGGAAGTGCAGTCCGAGACCGATCGCTATATCGCGGTCCCGTCCCAGGCGCTCGGCTACAAGATCGGTCAGCTGAAGATCCGCGAGCTGCGCGATCACGCCAAGAAGGAACTGGGACCGAAGTTCGATCTTCGCGGCTTCCACGACGAGGTTCTCGGCGCGGGCGCGCTACCGCTCGACGTCTTGGGCGATCGGATCGACGGTTGGATCGCGACCGTCAAGGCGAAAGGCGCGAAGTAACCACGGCGACCCGGCCCGCGCGGCCGGGGATCTCGCCGAGAACCACCTCGCGTACTCCGGCCTGGTCGCGCGTTTCGGCCGCATACTCTTCCGCCGTCAAGTGCTCGATCCCGAGCGCTCGATGGCGGGCGAGCAGGGCGCGGAACAGGGGGCGATGGGCGAGGCCCTCGGTTTCGGCGTGGAGGGTGAGCACCTCCGTTTCCCCCGGCCGGTAGCGCGCGACCAGGCGATCGACGTAGGTTTCCGGCGTGATGCCGTCGCGGCCGAGATCCTCGTCGAGCGTCGGCAGCGTGGTCGGGATTTCGAGCAGATCGAGCACCCGCCCGCGGATCGAGGGCCGAAACGGGGGGGCCGCGCCGCGCGAGACGGAGACGTATTCGAACCCCCGTGCCGCCAGCGCCTCCCAGCCGTCGTCCGTCATGTACCAGGCCGGGGCGGCGAACGCTTGCGGCGGCGTACCAAAAATCTCGGTGAAGGCGTCCGTTCCGCGAGTGAGCGTCGCATCGATTCGTGCCCGATCCAGCCTATGCAGCCGGTCCTGCCAGAGCACGTGATCCCAGGCATGAAGACCCACTTCATGCCCGAGGTCGCGCGTTTGGCGGAGCGTTTCCGCGCAGCGGCGGCCGATCCGTGGCGCCGGCAGCAGGGTGCCGTAGAGAGCGGTCTTCCAGCCGTACATCTTGGCCGCGTTGGTGCGCAGCATCTTGGTCAAGAAGCCGGGCTTGGTGAAGACGCGAAAGATCGCCCGGCCGGAATTGTCCGGCCCGAGCGTCCAATAGAAACTCGCCCGCACCCCCGCCGTTTGGAGATCTTCGAGCATCGCCGGCACTCCGTCCCGCGTGCCGCGAAAGGTGTCGACGTCGATCTTCAAAACGACCCGGATCGGTTTCATGCCGGTCCTAGCGCCGCCGTTTCCCTTCCTCGTCCGCCCGGAACCACTCGATTGTCCGGCGCAACCCCTCTTCGAGCGGTGTCGAGGGCTCCACCCCGAGGATCGTCCGCATCCGCGTGATGTCGGGATAGCGGCGCGGAATGTCCTCGTAGCTCTCGCCGTAGATTTCCTGCTGCTGGACGTAGGTGATCTTGGAGCCGGTCTCGGGGAAGGCGCGGATCATCGCTTCGGCGAGTTCCAGGACCGTCGTCTCGCGGTCGGTCCCGATGTTGAAAATACCGCCCACCGCCTCGTCCGTCTCTCCCGCCGCGGCGAGCGCCCGGACCGCGTCGCCGACATAGGTGAACGCCCTCG
>JBBRUC010000223.1:0-9657 GCA_038248205.1 Thermoanaerobaculia bacterium | reverse complement strand
TCTTTTTCTTTTCGGGCCGGCTCCTCGCAGCATAACCCGCCTCCCCCGGACCCCCTCCACCCCCGCGCTGCGCGCGGGATGATTCTGCTGTGCCGAGCTATGTGTCCAGATTTCTACGGATTTTGGTGAGCGGCTACAGCTTGCAATGATCGGCGCGGGCAGCCTGGATAAGAAGCGGCTAGTGCCGGGGGTAAGCTAGAGTGGTTACCAAGCTCTTGACAAAATCTTGGTAACTCAAATACCCTGAAAGACAGTTGGATAACATCAATGAGCAGTATGCAAGGCCTATCCAAAGGGGTGCTTTCATGAAGATCTTGCGACGAGGGTTTGTGGTCCTTTCCTTGTAGGGAGCTTTTCCGGCGTTTGCTGGTGCGCCCTCGGAACTTAACCTCGGCCAGCTTTTCGCGTCTTCGTCCACTGGGCCAACCGTCGATGCCGTCTGCCACACTGAAAGCTACCTGCAATGCAACCGGGTTGAGTGTTGCCACGGGATCTGCCTCATTTGCACTGATATCGGCGGCGGATTCATTGATGCAGAAGTCTGTGAGGGAATCTGCTACCCTCGTCAGATCTAGACCCTGCCTATGCGTGTTCTGATCAAGGCGCTTGGTTTTGCCGGTTTCACCGCCGGTTTGGCTTTTGCCGCCCCGAAGGAGGCCTCAGGGCCATCCGGCTACGCAGCGATCGAGCCGGTGCGGCTCAATCTGGCGTCAAAGACCTGGAGCGAGCTTCAGTTCATCCAGGCGGACGCTCAGGGGCGGGTCTCCGTCCTGCGCGGGAGCCCTGCGCTAGAGGTCTACGGACTGGAGAACGGAGCGCTGCGCTTCAAAGAATCGTTCGAAGGCGCAACGGCGGGGGCGAAATCCGGCGAGATGTGGGTGGAGCACGCGCGATTGAACCGCGCGGGGGATGCCTGGTTCCTCTTCACCAAGCCGATCACGATCGAAGTGTTCGAAGGGGCCAAGAGAACCCAGACGGTCAAAAGCCACTGGGAGGTGACCGACCTCGCGGAGAACGCAGCCGGACTTGTCGTCGCCGTGTCGAACAACGAGATCGATACCTCGACGCCTGAAGGCCCCGGGCTCAATCGGCCTCCTTTGGTTCGCAGTTGGGACGGGCGGCGCTGGGAAACCTTCATCCAGGGTGAGTACCGCAACGAGGAGACTCGACCGGGCGCCTCGTGGCGCCAACTCGACATGGCGGCGTACTCGGTATACCTGGCCTTCAGTCCCGAAGAGCAGCTCTGGGCGGCGAACGCATTCGCTTCGCGCCTGCGACATTTCTCCGCCTCCGGATTGCTCGAGGATGAGATCGCAAGTGGCGACGGCAAGGTCCACTGGCTCGACTTGAAGCCGGAAGACGTGGCGAAGCAGCAAACCAAGATCGATGCCGCGGTCGTCGCGAGCGGTCTTCGCGCCACCATGGGCGCTCGCTCGACCATTTCCCGGAATGCCTATCGCGGCCTCGCGGTGGGGCGTGACGGCTATGTCTATCTACTCACCGAGGCGGAAGAAGGGCTCGCGCTCGACCGCTACCTCCCGAGCCTGCCCACCTACGAACGGGTGCTGTTGACCGGTGTCGATCTCGGCCCTGGTCGCCCGAGTTTCGTCGCCGGCCGATATGCGCTTTTCCTTTGCGCCCGTCTCGGCCAGGGGGGCACTTGGGAAATCCCCAACGAATACCTCGTGTCGGCGAAGTGGAAAAGCGTCCCGGGAGTCACCCGCAACGGAATCGAAATCGAAGACCCTCATGCACTGAACACGGCCTCGGGCGCTCGCCCCTGAGGCCATCGGTTCAACCGATCGATTCGCGCCGGGGGCGGCGGGCCAGGTCTTCCGCGGCTTGCCGTGCCAGGGCGGCGGTCGCTGTGTCTTGGACTACCGCGTCGAGAAACCAGCGTACATCGTCGCCTTCTCGGCCAGCTGCTTGCAATGATTGTTTCTGGCTTGAGTGTTGCGCTTTGCTGGCGGAAGGGCGCGAGCGACAAGCAGGGCGGACTCTATGGTATCGTCCTCTTCATGAAGAAATCGAAGAGGGCCTCGCCGATCGTCCTCCTGGTGCTCTGCACCGGACTGCCCGCCACCACGCTTGCCGCCTGGGGAACGGAGCCCGATCCCGTCACTCTGTCCGCCATTGAGGAAGTCTTGGAGCTGAACGACGCTCCGCAAACCGGGGAGTCGCCACCGGGCACGACTCCCCCCGAGGCCGAGCCTTACGAAGACGGCTACACTGACAAGGAGCGGGAAGAAGCCGCCGCCGCCGCGCTGACCGATCCCCGGGCCGAGATGCCGGATCAGATCTTGAATGACGAGCCTGATCCCCCGCCGCCGCCCCAAACCGAAGGGGTGGTCGGCGAGGTGGGCGTCCTCGTGCGCAGCTTTGCCGGCATCGACGCTCCGACGAGCGGGAGGACGATCCCGGATGTGAGCATCGCCAGAAGTTACAACCGTGTGCTGCAAGCGACCAACGCGATGCTTCGGTTGACCGAAACGAATGGTACATTCATTGCCCAGATGTCGATGGATGCGTTCTTCGGCCTGATCAATTTTGAACGCGGGACCACCGACCCCAAGGTCTACTTCGACGCCCTGGGGCCGAAAAAAGCTTTCGTCATCGCGGTGATGGGCACGGGGACGCCGAAAGTGCTTCACCTCGCGGTCTCACGCAGCCCCGATCCCGAAAACCTTTTGGCCCCTGCAAGCTGGTGCCGCTTCAAGCTGACGCACCCGTCGAGCGTGCCGCAGGCAGGAGCGGACTACCCGAACCTTGGCGCGGGGCCTGAGCACCTTATCTTGACGTCCAATCACTTCGATTCGATCGGTAGTGGAGGAACTCTGGTACGGCTGATCGCTAAGGACTTGCTCTATAACAACCCTGATGGCTGCCCTCTGACGGTGGCGTCCACGGCCGCCTTTCCACTTTCTAGTACGCCCTCCAGGGTTAATCTTCGGACTTTGCAGCCGGTCCAGTTCGTGACTGCACCCGGCTCGCCGACAGGCGTCACGACCCTTGGGTATCTGGTGAGTGCCATCGACTACGGGACCACCGGCTACAATCTCTGGAGCCTCCAGCGCAACAGCGTGGGCGCCCTCGTCACGCCCCTGCGGTTCAAGAAGGTTGATGCTTCGAAGAACTACCTGCTGCCCCCTCCCGCCACCCAACCGCCAGGCTTGCCCCACTCGCTCAACACCGGGGACGGCCGCGTTCTGCAAGCCGTGGGCGTCGGCAATTCGATCTGGTTTACCCAGACGACAGGTTGCAACAACAGCGGTACGGGCGTGAACGAATCTTGCGCCAATGCGATGCAGCTGAACATCGTTCCCTCGGCAGGTGTACCTGTCGCCTCGTTCGGCCAACAGCGCTTGCTCGGGGCCGGCGCGGGGGTTTCGCTTTGGCAACCGTCGATTGCGATGACGCCTACCGGCCACGTCGCTCTCATGTACCATCAGAGTTCGGCAAGCCTCGCCATGAGTCTCAGAGTTGCCATTAAGCGAGCACCTACCACGAGCACCTTCCGGGTTCTTCCGTTGGACACCAGCGCCTGCAGTAACCTGGGCAGCCGGATTCGAACCGGCGACTATCTCGGTGCCCAGGTGGACCCGAGCGGTACGAGCTTCTGGTTGGCGGGCGAGAAGTTGATCTACTTTGGGACTCCGCCTCAACCACGAACCTGCCGGTGGGCGTCGTATGTCAAGGAGGTGCGGCCATGAGAGACAACTTGGTGACCCGGAAGATTCTGACTCCCGCGTTTGCGCGCTTGCCGACGGCGATTCTCCTGCTTGTGTTGCTGGCTTTGCCGGCCCTCTCTAGCGCGCAGGAAGCGAGCGGATTCCTACTGCGGCAGCGGTTTCGAATCGTGGTGGAGGCCAATGGAGTTGACGCCACCACTGAGACGATCATCTTTCGTGACGGCTTGATCGTAACCGTGAGTCTCTCTGCCAACCAGACCTTCATGCGACGGCGCCGCGCGAGCCCCGAAGCTCTAAGGCGCCTCCATGCGGCTTTTCGGCGGTATCGCATCGGAGAGCAGGTTGGTCAGTGCCACGCAGGCGCGACGCCGTTCGACTTCTTCTCAGATACGATCACTTACTTCACGCAAGGGCCGAAAGGACATTCCATCCGGACGGGCGATGCGTTTCCCGAGCTGTGTAGCCTTCGCCTCCGACGGCTGCAGGACGCAATCTTTGACTTTGTGAACACAGCCCCCTCCGAGCCTGGGCTTCAGGAGGTGCTCGTACCGAATTGAGCCGCCCGGTCCGGACAACCCGTGCCGGATTCGAACCGGCGACTATCTCGGTGCCCAGGTGGACCCGAGCGGTACGAGCTTCTGGTTCGCGGGCGAGAAGTTGATCTACTTTGGGACTCCGTCCCAACCACGAACCTGCCGGTGGGCGTCGTATGTCAAGGAGGGGCGGCCATGAGAGACAACTCGGTAACCCGGAAGAAAGTGATTTCAGCCTGTGCGCGCTTGCCGACCGCGATCCTCCTGCTTGTGTTGCTCGCAGTGCCGGCCCTCAGTAGCGCCCAGGAAGCGAGCGGATTTCTACTTCGGCAGCGGTATCGAATCGTGTCGGAGGCCAATGGACTAGACACCACCACTGAGACGATCATCTTTCGTGACGGCTTGATCGTAACGGTGACTCTATCTGCCAACCCTGTCAACCAGACCATCATGCGGCGACGCCGCGCGAGCCGCGAAGCTTTGAGCCGCCTTCACGCGGCTTTCCGGCGCCACGGCATTGGGAACCAGGTCGGCGAGTGCATCGTCGGGACGACGCCGTTCGACTTCTTCTCGGAAACGATAACCTACTTTACAAAGGGGCCGCACGGACACACCTTTCGCACAGGGGAACCGTTCACCCGGCCCTGCGACGTTCACGTGAACCTAATCGTGTCTGAGATCTCGGACATTGTGTTCGACTCCCCCGCTGAGCCTGGGCTTCAGGAGGTGCTGGTACCGAATTGAGTCGGCGCGGTCCGGACCCGCGCCGGATTCGAACCGGCGACTATCTCGGTGCCCAGGTGGACCCGAGCGGTACGAGCTTCTGGTTGGCGGGTGAGAAGTTGCGCTCGCCCCTGAGGCCATCGGTTCAACCGATCGATTCGCGCCGGGGGCGGCGGGCCAGGTCTTCCGCGGCTTGCCGTGCCAGGGCGGCGGTCGCTGTGTCTTGGACTACCGCGTCGAGAAACAGCCGCAGCGCCATGTGCGCCTCGCGGTGGAGTTTTTCGCTCTCGAAGATTTTCCGCATCTCGCGGACCAGTCCGCGCACTTCGGCTCCTCGGCCTTGCTCCAGCAGGAGCGCCGCCTCTTCCAGGCCCACGAGCGCCGCGTCGAGCGCCAGGTCGCGATCTGCGAAGGCTCTGCGCACGGCGGGGTAGCGGGCGAGCGCCTCGGCCGTCCTGCCGCTCGTGGCACAGGTCCAGGCCTCCAGCCAATCAACGCGTAGGCGGTCGAGGTCGTTTCCCAGCGCTTCGGCGAGGGTGCGGATTTCGGGCAGCAGCGCTTCGGCCTCTGCGGGCCGGCCCAGGTGGAGCAGGTTGGTGGCCAGGCTGAACCGCAGAACGCAACGCGGGCGGATCTCGTCGGCCGCATCCACCAGCGGCGCGGCCTCGCGCAGGATGGCCACCGCCGATTCCGGATCACCCATCTGTTCGAGGGTTGTTGCTCGTTTGAGCAGCAGGCGCCCTTGGAGCGGCCCCTCCCCTTCGAGTGCTTGGGCGCGGTCGTGGGTTTCGAGCGCTTGGGAGAACTTACGCTGATCGCGTAGCAGCGACGCTTCCAGGTCGAGCACGCGGACTTCGGAGAACAGACCCGGATCGGCGGCAGCTCCGCGGTCGAACCGCTCGCGGGCACGGCGCATGTTGATTTCTGCGCTCTGGGGCTGGTTGGCGACGCGCGTTGCGTTGCCGAGGAAGATGCCCGCGTAACCGGCCACGCGGTCGCGCCAGCCTTCACTGCCTGAGATCCGCTCCGCCGTATGAACCGCTAGTTGGGCCAGGTCGAGTGCATCGCGCACGGTGGCGCTCGCCTCGTTTGCGCTTTCTTCACACAAGACCTCCACGAGAGCCCAGGAGTGGAAGCAGGGGAGCGTTTCGATCAGCAGGCGCCGCTCCGCGGGGGGCCACGGCTCCAAACGCCGCCAGAGATCGAGGGCCAGGGCGCGCTCTTCCGCGCGCGGTGCGCCAGGTTCGGGCGCCTCTGCGGCGAGCACCATCAAGGCCGGGACCATGGCGGCAGCCGCGCGGCGGCCCGCCTCCGCTCCGTAGTCGGTCGCGAACCCGCCGCAGCTCCGGCCGTGGAGCTCGCGATCGGCCTGCGCCACGCTCTCCAGGAATCGCAACGGGCGCTGGACGGCCCCGGCGATTCGTTCGAGCTGGGGCGGAAGGGGGGTGACCTCGCCCCGTTCGTAGTCCGAAACTTGGCCGGGGTGCATCGTCGCCTTCTCGGCCAGATCGTTCTGTTTGAGCCCGGCGAGCGCCCGGGCGAGCCTCACGATCACCGCCTCCACCGCATCGCTCTGGTCACTCAATCTTCGGTTCCCCCGGCGGCCAGCCGATGCCGCATGATCTACCGGGCGACAAAGTTCGGCGATTCCTTCGCCGCGTTGCGCGCGGGCCGGACAGACCGGCCGCGCTTTCCACGCCCGGGAGAATCCTCATGACTCGTTGCAAGGTCTTCGTGCCCCTCGTTCTCGTCCTGCTGCTTGCCGTTCCCGCGTCCGTCTCGGCGGGCGATACCTCCCGCGGTTCAAGGGAGAGCTGGTCCGGCTGGATGCGCTCGATCTGGGCTGCTATCGGCTGCATTCTCGATCCAGACGGTCTTTGCACACAAGAGCGGCAGTCAAACATCGGCTGCGGTATCGATCCAAGCGGCCACTGCGGAAGCGCGCCTGCGCCGGTCGAGATCGGCTGCACGATCGATCCAAATGGACGCTGCCGCGGCTGAAATTTGGACCCGGAGGATCTTCCAGTGTAGATCCTCCAGCCCGCAAGATTCAGGCGTTCAGAGGCGAGCCGAGCAGGCGCGCTCCCATGCGCGGGCTGCTTCTCGGGCAAGCGCCACGGTTGCGGACTCGCGTTCGGCAGCTTCGAGGAAGAGCCGGACCGAAGCCAGTTCCTCCGGTTCGAGCCCGTGAGCACCGAACAAGGGGAGCAGCTCGGCGGCGAGCTGTTTGACCCTTCCGTGGCGCCCGGCTTCGAGATGGAGGGCGGCGGCTTCGAGGCCGGCGAGCGCCGCATCCGCCCCTTGCTTCAGGCGGCGGAACTCGCCGACCAGGCTCTCGTAGGCAACGATCGCTTCCTCCCTGCGTTGGAAGGCTTCGGCGACCCGGCCTTCCAACCAGCGCAGTCGGAGGGAGTCGAGTTCTCGTCCGAGCTGGATCGCCAGGGCGCGCACCTGCGGGAGAAGCGAACGGGCTTCGTCGGCGCGGCCGAGACTCAAGAAGCTCACGAGGAGGTTGAAACGGACGACCAGTCGTAGCCGCGGCACTTCGACTCGATCGACCACGGGAAGCGCTTCGACCAGGTCCGAAAGCGCAGCCTCAGCATTTCCCATGACCTCCAGAGTGGCGGCCCGATTGAGGAGCAGCCGGCCGCGCAGCTCGTCTCTCCCTTCTGCCAGCGCCCGGCCATGAAGAGCCAGCGCTTTCGCAAACTGCCGTTGGTCGCGCCAGAACGAGGCTTCCCGGTCCAGTAGGCGCACCGGATCGAGCAGCCCCGGATCCTCCTCCGCGCCGCGCTGGAACAGCTCGTTGGCTTGTGCGAGTGCCGCCCGGGAGCGCTCGAAATCGTTCGCCACCCGGCAGGCGCTGCTCAAATAGGCCCAGGCGTAACCCTGCACCCGCTCGCGCCAACCGTCGCTGCCGGCGACCCGCTCGGCCACCCAGAGCGCCAGCTCGGCGAGCTGGACCGCTTCGCTCGCCGAATCGCTCGCTTCGGTTCCGCTCTCGTGGCTGAGCCGCTCGACCAGAGCCCAGCTCCAGAACTCTGGGGCTTGTTCGACCACGAAGCGGCGCTGCGCCGCGGTCTTGCCGGCGAGCCGGCGCCAGAACCCGGCCGCCTCGGCGCGCTCCTCCTCCGCGTGCCGCTGGCGGATTTGCCCGATCAGGCTCGAACGCAGCTCCAGCGCTCCGGCGGCCACCGCCGCTTCGATGCTCTGGCGTTCGGAAAGTGTCGGCCCCGCTGGGCCGGCGCCCGATGTGCCGACCGGCACGATCATCGCCACGAACGCCAACGCGCCGGCGACCGCTCCGGGCGGAGCCTCCATCAAGGCGGCGAAAGATTCGAGGCGCTCCCAGGTGAGGTGGCTGTCGCCCGACTCGAGTTCCGTCGTGTGCAACCACAAGCGGGTGATCTCCGATCCGATCGAGATCGAAACCAACTGCGCCGGCTGCGGCGCGCCGCTTCATGCCTGCGCCAACTGCGTCTCGTTCGATCCCGGCAGCCGCTTCGAGTGCCGGCGGTTCGAGGAGGTGCCGGTGCGCGTGGTCAAAAAGCGCGACCGTAACGATTGCGCCCTATTCGAGCCCAAGACCACGAGCGAATTCGCGGCGGAGCGCGCCCCTTCCAAGCCCGGCAAACCGAGCGAGGCGCGCTCGGCGTTCGACGCCCTATTCAAAAACATCTGAGCCCCGCGCCCCGCGCGCCGGTCTCTACCCTCAGGAGGAGGTTTCTCATGGAATTGAGTTCCCGCCGTAGCGCCACCGCCGTCGGTCTCGTCGTCCTCCTGGCCGCCGCGGTCGCGGCACCGAGCCCCGTCCGGGCCGCCGATATGCAGTTGGGGGCCGAGTCTCCCGAAAAAGTGGTCGAGCGGATGCGCCGGTCGGCGGAAAAGAAGGACTTCCGCGAACTCGCCGCCTGCCTCGCGCCCGAGCCGCGCAAAGAGCTGGCGCAGATGATCTGGATGGGCGCCACGATGATGATCGGCATGGCGACCACCATGGGCACGATGGGTACGCAAATGGCCGAAGGAATGGCCGACTCTCTGAGCGCCGAGGGAGACGGCGCGGCCCAGGGCGACGCGGCCGCCCAGCCGGTGGCGCCGAAAGTCGATCCCAAGCTCGCGGCGCTCGCCGAGCGTTACGACGCCGTGGCGAAAAAGCACGGCCTGCCTGGGCTCAAGGACGAGAGCGACGACGACATCGACCCCGAAGCGATATTCGCCAAGATCGGCGCGGTCGAGGTGGTGGGTGATTTCGGTGCCCTGCTCGAAGGGATCGGGGAGGCGACCGGTGAGGCGTCTTCCGGGCCGCCGGTTCCCGAGGGCAAACTCGAAGACCTGAAAATCGAAGGCGACCGGGCGACCGCCAAGCTCGACGGCGAAGCCGTCACCTTCGTCAAGCTCGACAACCGCTGGTTCATCGCCGAGCTGCCGAAGAAGCCGGGAGGCGGGGAGTAGGGCTGATCAAGCGCCACTCCGCGGCCGGAGGTAGTGGCTCCGTTGGGCTCGCGCAGGCGACTGGCAGCGCCGAAGGCGCGCACACGAAGGAGCCCCGAGCAGAGCCAACCGGAGCCACCACCAGGCCCAGGCCCCCAAGGCCTCGTCAAAGTCGGTGGCCTCTCAATTCGGATCCCACCGGGCTCGGGAGTGCGCGCCGCCTCCTCGCGATCAATGCCGGCGAAGTCACGCAACCAGGCCCGAAGCCACGGGAAATTGCC
>JBBRUC010000222.1:0-9687 GCA_038248205.1 Thermoanaerobaculia bacterium | reverse complement strand
GCCGGGCCAGCTCACCCCGGCAACTTTCCAGCCCCCTCCGGAGCCGGGCCAGCTCACCCCGGCAACTTTCCAGCCCCCTCCGGAGCCGGGCCAGCTCACCCCGGCAACTTTCCAGCCCACTCCAGAGCTGGTCCAGCTCACCCCGGCAACTTTCCAGCCCACTCCAGAGCTGGTCCAGCTCACCCCGGCGACTTTCCAGCCCGTTCTGGAGCGGGGCCAGCTCCCGTCAGCGACGCTTCCTTCCGGAGACCGGCGGATCGAACGCTTCCTCTGGGGAGCAGCCCGGAAGAGAACTGCGAAGCATACCACGGCATGCCTGGAGATTCCAAAGGCCCTTCGGGACCAGGCCCATTTCATACGGTCTGCCGCGTCATGAGCGCCTTTGCCTCGAACCCCGAATCCGCCGCCGATCCAAACGCGGCCCCGCGCTTCTCGCGCCCTTGGGATCTCGTCGCGCCGCGCCGGACCCGCCCGTCCGGAATTCTCCGTCGGGCCTATTCGCAGGAGGTAGATGCCATGAGTCAGAACCCGCCCACGTCCCCGTCGTCCTCGCCCCCGCGGCTCAAAGCCGAGCGCATCCAGCTTCGGCTCCAGAGCCTGGGCTGGAACGTCTCCACCAACCGCCGGCTGATCTCGCGGCAGTTCCAGTTCGCGACGCAAAAGGAGGCCATGGCCTTCTTGAACCTCGCGATCACGGTCGCCGACACCGTCCAGTCGCCGGCTTGCCGGCAACCCGCGTTCCTGCTCCGCGGCGCCAAGGTGCGGATGAGCATCTCGGCCAAAGGCGCGGCACTCGCCGCGGCCGACCTCGCCCTCGCTCGCTCGGTGAGCCTGCTCGGGTAACGGAAGAAACCTTCACGGGGCGCATGAAGCGCTCCGTCAACCTAAGGAGATCGACATGAAAGACACCTCGTACGCGGACAAGATCAACACCTGGCAGATCACTGCCCAGAACCTCTTGGAGGTCCAGGCCACCATCCCCGGGTTCGATCCTCCATTCAACGACTTCAAGCAGAAGGTTGAAGAACTGCGGGCCACCCACGACAAGGTCCAGATGCTGCGCGGCTCCCTCCACGAAGCGGTGGTCCTCCGCCGCAAGCTGGACCAGGAGACCCGCCGGTCGGCTCGCCGCCTGGAAGCCGTGACCCGCGGCCACCTGGGTTTCGACAACCCGAAGCTGGTGAGCTTCAAGTTCCGGTCGGAGGATTCCCTCCAGCGGGGCCGGAAGGCCAAGGCCTCGACGCCGTCCGCCATTTCGGCCGACGCGCAGCCGGCGGCGCAGTCGTAAGCTCGTAGGCCCCGTCGCGCGCTGAAGTTTCCCGGGAAGTGCCGTGCGGTGCCGTCGAGCCGTGGTGGAAAAATATGCCGGAAAGGGTGAGGCGGCGCCGCTTCACCCTCTTTCCTGACAGAAGGCGCATATTTTCTGCCGGTAGCGTCTTGACATAACTTCATAGGTGAGAGAGCATCGCCACGTGATGCGAAAATCGTCGCTTATGGACATAGTTCCGATTTAGGTTCCCGCAGAAGAAATGCCGTCAGGTCCGGTGCAGCGCGTCCTGCACTTATGGGGAGGTGTGTTTTGGCGAAGACCTTCAAGGTGTCGATCAGTGGCCCGCTCCTCGAGCAGGTTACCGAGATGGCGGCAAACGACGAGGTGGAAAACTCCGAGATGATCCGTCGGATCTTGTGGCTCTGGTTCGTCGCCGGCTCGCAGAGAATCTTGCCGCCCGACAGGGAGGCCCTTGCAGACGGCCTGACGCTCGCACTGGATGAAGCGCAATGCAGCTATCGACAGTCGCTCGACGCGTATGTGCGAATCCAAAAAGCGCTGGTCGAGCGCCCGGTCGTGGCCGGGAAGGGAGGTACCCTCCTGGCGGACTTGAATCGCCTCGGCGATGCGATCTCGCACGTCCCGGGTTTGGTCGAAGAGCTTAGGGAAGGGCGTCGCGTAGGCGAGGAGATTCGCCGGCAGGCCGAGGAACGCGGGCTCATCTTCCGCTACGGTCGAAACCGTCCGGCTCCAAAACCCCAGAACGATCCCTAGGTTTCAAGAGGCCCTGCCGAAGAGTCTCGTCAGGCGGCCCGGACGGCCGCCTTGTCGAATCGGCGCGGGGCCGCTTCTTCGATCAGGTCGCCCCGTTCGGCCCGGTCAGAAGCCGCGGGGCGGGCCGAATTTTTGCCTTTCGACGATCCGACGAGTTCGTTCAGTCTCTGCAAGGCTTCTTCCATCAACTCGGCGACCCCGATGGCCTCCAGCAGGCCTTCGGCCGCCTCGCGAGCGTTTGCCAATGCGGGCGTCAATTCCTCCTCGGCCTCGATTCTGCGCAGGCGCTCGATCGCGGGCGTAGCCCTCCCGGCGGCCTTTCGGAGACGGCGAACGATCAGCTCTCGCAGCAACAGGGACACTCGGTTACCCTCTTCATTCAGGACCCGAGCCTGCTCCGGGCGGGCGTCGCCGGGTGCCCGCAGTGCCTCTTTGCGCTCTTCGCGTATCGCCGTCTTCAAATCGACAGGGTCGACGCCAAACAGGGCGGCAACGTGCGCTTGGCTCCGGCAGTGGCTCTCCAACGCCTGGCGGTTGGCCGTCGAGGGGCGGATCGCATCGCAGCAGGCTTGGCGTTCCTGGGGAGAGGGACGCCAGAGCCCTTCCTGCCACTCGCCCTCCGGATGCGACCTCCGCGCGGCCCGGGAAAGAAATTCGTCGAGCGCGAGCCGTAGCCGCCCGTCAGGAACCACCTGCTGCCGCGATTTTTTAGGCTTCGTACGCATCGTCGTCCTCAGGATATTTCTTGAAGTCCTCCACATACGAAGAGTGCGCGCCGGAGGCGAAAGAGGGACGTAATATGACCTCCAAAGGAAACAAGTAGCCTCATTCTAGGACGAGTGAGCGAAAACGGGAACGTCGCCCACGCCGAAACCGCCAAGCTCAAGGATTGGCTTCTCGGGTCTAAGGTCGGAGAACTCGCGACAACCGTCCATCCCTGGAGACGTGACGATGAATGGATCCTCGCCCAATATGGTCGAGCTGACTGATTACTGGAGAATCGGCTTGCACGCGATAGCCTTATAGGTAGAGGATCGACCAGTGGCAATCCACTCGGCATCCGTTCGGAAGACTGGAGCTCCCGCCGAGATGTTCAGCTTCGAACCGCGTTAGCGAAGTCGTGGCCCGATCACTTGGGTTGCGCTCACCAGGGTTCGGTGGGACAATCCCACCATGGCAACAGCGACGGCGGACGCGAAGCGGCGCGTTGTACTTCCTGCGGTAAGCCCCGGGGAAATCTTCGATATTCAGAGTCAGGGCGAAGGTCGCTTGCTTTTGGTGCGCCTTGAGCCTCCGAAGCCCGGACCCAAGATGAGCCTGGAGCGGTGCCTCGAAGTGATCGCCGCGACCCCACTTCGGCCGACGATGACCTGGGAAGCTCTAAAAGCCATCACCCGGGAGCCATGATTCTCCTCGACACCAATGTCGTAATTTACGCCTCTACAGCGCCATCGCCTTTCTTCGAGTGGGCACGGCGGACCATCGCCGAAGGCGTTTCGGAGGGTGGAGCGGCAGTCAACGCGGTTTGCCTCTCGGAGGTCTGCGTCGGTGATGCCGAGCCGGACCTTGTCGCCGACCGACTCCGGAGTTGGGGAATCACTCTCTTAGATATTCCGATTGCCGTTGCGGAGCCGTGCGCCAGAGCTTATGTACTCTATCGAGAGCGCCGACGCGCCGAATCCGGTCGCGACGCTCCCTCAATTCCGTTGCCAGACTTTTTTATCGGCGCGCATGCCATGGTCATGGGTTGGCCCATCGCGACGGCCGACGAGGGACGTTTTCAAACGTATTTCCCTGCGGTCGCACTCCGTACGCCTCTACTGGGCTAACCTGCCGGGCGACGAGCCGCCGGTCTACGCCGCCAGCCCCTGCAGCAGCTTCCACAACGCCTCGACATCCGCCCGCTCGGTCGTTTCGGCGCCAATCGAGACCCGCACCATCCATCGTCCTTCGAGTACTGCGGGCGTGAGGTAGGTTTTGCCGGAGGCGTTGGCCTTCTCCACCCAATCGAGGGTATGGCGGTCCAGCTCCTCGCCTTCGAGCCCCGGGGGTTCGTGGCGGAGGCAGAGGGTTTGGAGGGGGACGGGGGCGAGCAGGTGCCAGTGGGATGTGGCTTCTACCTGCCGGGCGAGCCATTGGGCGTTCGCTAGATCGCGGCGGAGACGGGCGCGGAGCGCTTCGAGGCCTTGCTCGCGGAGGAGGAACCAGAGTTTCAGGGCGCGAAAGCGGCGGCCTAGGGGGAGGCCCCAGTCGCGGAGGTTTTTCACCTGATCGTCGACCGCCGACTGGAGGTAGCTGGGACGGGTGGACATCACGCGGATCAGGTGCTCCGGATCGCGCACGTAGTAGAGCGAACAGTCGAAGGCGACGCCGAGCCATTTATGGGCATTGAGGACCAGTGAGTCCGCCCCCTCGATGCCGTCCCAGAGCGAGCGGCATTCGGGCAGGATCATCGCCGAGCCGGCCATCGCGGCGTCCACGTGGAGCCAAAGGCCGTGGGCTCTCGCGATCTCGGCGATCGGCGCCAGCGGATCGACGGCCGTGGTGGTCGTGGTGCCGGTCGTCGCCACCACGGCGCAGGGTACAAGCCCCTTGGCGCGGTCGGCTTCGACCGCCGCGGCGAGCGCCTCGGGGCGGAGAGCGAAATGTTTGTCCACCGCCACCTGGAGGACGTTGTCGCGGCCGAAGCCGGCGAGCAGCGCCGCCTTGTCCACCGAGCTGTGGCTGTGCTCCGAGACGTAGACCCGGAGCGCTTTGGGTTCCGCCTGAAGACCGCCCTTGGCGAGGCCGAAGCCCGTGGTCCGTTCCCGGGCGCAGATCAACGCCAGCAGCGTGCTGGTCGAAGCCGTGTCCTGGATCACGCCGCTCCAGGCGTCCGAAAGGCCGACCGCTTGGCGCATCCAGTCGGTCATGACCTCTTCGAGTTCGGTGAGCGCCGGGCTCGATTGCCACGACAGGCCGAGTACGCCGAGCCCCGTGCTCAAGAAATCGCCGAGCACGCTCGCGAGCGTTGCGTTCGAGGGGAAATAGCCGAAAAAGCTCGGATGCTGCCAGAGCGAGAGACCGGGGAGCACGATCCGCTCGACGTCCTGCAGAATGTCCTCGAACGGCTCCGGAGATTCCGGTGGCGCGGCCGGCAGGCTCGCTTTGATCTCGCCCGGGGCGCTCCGCGCCATCACCGGCCGCTCGGGCAGGGTCGAGCGATAGTCGGCGAGCCAATCGACCAGCTGGTGGCCGAACCGGCGAAACTCGTCCGGAGTCATCGAGGAACTTGGAACCCGATCCGTCGTGCCGCGCTTAATGCGGCGGCGGCGGAACCCCCGGGGGCGGGGCGGGGGCCGGCGAGTCCGGCGCGGTCGGCGGATCCGCCGGCGAGAGACCCGCGCCGGCTGTCGGCTCGGGCGTTAGGTCGGGTTCCGTGGGCGCTGGCGGCGGGGCGGTGCGCGCCGGGGCACCCGCTGCTTCCAGGGGATCTTCCGGCGGCACGCCGATCAGGCGGCGAAAGTTGGCCGCTTCGGCCGGCGGCCGGGCGACGATCAGCGAGGTCTTCTCCAGCTCTTGCTCATACTGCGCGAAGCGGTCGCGAAACAGCCGGTTGCGCTCGCTCCCTTCGATCTCCGCCTGTACCTCGGTGAAAGGACGAACATAGGAAGGGCGCCGCTCGATCATCTGGAGAAGATGGGTGCCGCCGCGCCCCTCGGTCGGTTCCGAGAGCGCGTTGGGGGCGAGTTTCCAGGCGGCTTGCACGATGCCGGGATCGAGATCGCTCTGCGACAACCAGCCGAGATCGACCACGCCGCTCGCCACACCTTGTTCCTCATAGGGCTTCGCCACCTCGTCCAGCGCCTTGCCGGCGGCCGCCGCGGTGCGAATCTCCGTGGCGATCCGCGCGCGTTCGGCGGCGCTCGACGTTTTGTCGGAGAGGACTACGGCTTCGCGCAGGTGAACCTGCTCCGGGACGCGGAAGAGATCGACGTTCTTCTGGTAATAGCGCCGCAGGTCGTCCTCTTCCAGCTTGATCTTGCCTTGCACCTCGCGACCGACCAATTCCCGGACCCGCAGATTCTTGCGCAGGTTCTCGCGCAGCTCTTGTTCGGTCAGGCCGCTCTGGGCCAGAGCGGCCTGGAACTGCTCGTCCGTGCCGATGCCGAAATTGTCGCGCATCTGCTGGACCGCGCCGTCCACTTCCTGCTCGGGTACAGTGATGCTCAGCTGGTCGGCCCGCGACTGAAGAAGCAGATCCTCGTACAGATTTTTGAATACCACCTCGCCGGCAGCTTCAAGCGCCTGATCCCGCTCGACCGGATCTTCGTTGCGCCGTCCGATTTCGCGGCGTAGGTCTTCCCGAGCGTTTTCGTAGTCGTGCAGGGTGGCGATGCGGTCGTTGATCCGCAAGACGATCTTGTCGACCACCTCGGCCGCGGCCGGCCGGGCGGGGGCGAGCCCGAGGCCTACGAATCCACACAGTAAGACGCCCGATGCGCAGAGTTTTGGGAACCTACGCGTCGGGAACGAACGGGACGACGGCTTAGCGGCGGGCTTCTTTCGGGTCACGATAGGCGCCTCGGTAGTCGAACGGGAGATTCCGTGCATAGAGTTCGACATTGTACCGGTGCCGGGCCTCGGTCACCAGCTCGACCAACCGCAGGTCCGCCCGCTCGCGGCGCAACCGGCGCCGAATTTCCGGTAGCGCCCGCTCCAGAGGCATCACCTCGGCCGGGAATCGCTCCGTGACCTGGAAGATGTGAAAGCCATAATCGGCGGCGACCACCTCGCTCACCTCGCCCGGTTGCAGGCGGAAGATCAGATCGACGAACGAGGCGGGGAGGTCGCTCGCCGAGAGTTCCCCCTGGTCGCCGCCGCGCTCGGCGCTCGGGTCGCGAGAGTAGCGTTGCGCCACGCGGGCGAAATCGGCGCCGCCCGCCAGAGCCCCGAGGGCGCGCTCCGCATCGCTTCGCTTCTCGACCAGGATTTGCCGCAGGCGGACCCGTTCGGGCCGCGCGAAATCCGCCGCGTGCGCCTGGTAGTAGGCGGCGATCTCGGCGTCGGAGGGTTCGCTCACCTCCGCGGCGAGCAGCGCGTCGACTTCCCGCCGTCCCCGCCACCCGGCGGGCTCCGTCGCCGCCACGTTGCGCGCCGGCTCCGGCGGGGCCAGGTTGCGTTCGACCGCCATGTGCTCCAGCAGCTGCTCGTCGAGAAATTGGTCGAACAGCGCCGACAGGACGTCGCTCGCGAGCAGGCCTTCGGAATCGCCCACGACCTCCGACACGTAGCCGCGAAACTGAGGGTAGCGAAGCTCGTCGCGGTCGATCCGCGCCACCGCGTCCGGAGCCGGCGGCGTCGGGCGCCGGCAGCCGGAAAGCGCCGGCACGCCGAAGCAGAGGCCCACGAGGACCAGGTGGTGGAGCGCGGCTCGGGTCATGACGAAGGGGTTTAAGGCAAAAATCGCGCCAAGCTAGTGGGCCAGGCTCTGGAGCGTCGCGGTCGCGGTCGCCAAAGCTTGGTTTCCCGAGGTGACCGGCAGAGTCAAAACGCCGGTGGGACTGAAGCTCGCTCCGGGCAGGGTCGAGACCAGATCGATCAGCCGTGCGACGTCGACTCGGGCATCGCGGCGGAGCCGGATGGTCAGCTCGCGGCCCCGGCTGGCGATCGACTGCACCCGCAGCGATTCGGCCGTCCGCTTGAGCGCGGCGACCTCGACCAGGGTGTGTACCGCCTCGGGCGGCGGACCGAAGCGATCGGTCAGCTCGGCGAGCACCTCTTCGGCCGACTGCTCGGCGGCCGCGATCTTGCGGTAGATCTCCATGCGTAGGTTCGCGTCGGCGACGTAGCTCTGGGGGATCGACATGGCGATCGGCAGATCGATCTGCGCCGACGGCGCCTCTTCCACCGCCTCGCCGCGCAGCTCACGGACGGCTTCTTCGAGCAGCTTCAGGTAGGTTTCGATCCCCACCGCGGCGATCTGGCCGCTCTGCTCGGAGCCGAGGAGGTTGCCGGCGCCGCGGATCTCCAAATCGCGCGCCGCGATCCGGAACCCGGCGCCGAGATCGGTGAATTCCCGAATCGCCGCGAGGCGCTTCCTCGCCGACTCCGACAGGATGCGGTCGGACGGCACCAACAGGTAGCAGTAGGCGAGCTGGTTGCTCCGCCCGACGCGGCCGCGCAGCTGGTAGAGCTGTGCCAGGCCGAAGCGCTCGGCGCGGTGGACGATCATCGTGTTGACATTGGGAATGTCGATGCCGTTTTCGATGATCGTGGTCGCCAGCAGGACGTCGAATTTGCCTTCGGTGAAGGCGTGCATGCGCTTGGACAGCTCCGCTTCTTCGAGCTGGCCGTGGCCGACGGTCACCCGTACGCCGGGGACCAGATCGCGCAGGTAGGTGAGCATCTTCTCGATCGTCTCGACCCGGTTGTAGACGTAGTAGACCTGGCCGCCGCGTTCGATCTCGTGCTCGATCGCTTCGCGGATCACCTCCGGATTGAACGGCAGGATCGCCGTTTCGACCGCCATCCGGTCTTTGGGCGGCGTCTCGATCACCGACAGGTCGCGCACCCCGGCGAGCGAGAGCTGGAGGGTGCGCGGCACCGGCGTCGCCGACATGGCGAGCACGTGGACGTTTTTCTTCGCCTGTTTCAAGCGTTCCTTCTGCGCCACGCCGAAGCGCTGCTCCTCGTCGACGATCATCAGGCCCAGCTTCGGCATCTCGATGTCTTTCGAGAGCAGCCGGTGGGTGCCGATCAAAATGTCGACCGCTCCATCCTGTAGGCGTTTGCGCAGCGCTTTCGTTTCCGGGCCCGAGCGGAAGCGGGAGATCATCTCGATCGCTACGGGGAATCCGGCGAAGCGTTTGCGGAACGTTTCGAGGTGCTGGTCGGCGAGGATCGTGGTGGGGGCCAAGACCGCCACCTGGAATCCGGCGTCGACCGCCTGGAACGCCGCGCGCATCGCGACCTCCGTCTTGCCGTAGCCGACGTCGCCGCACAGCAGGCGGTCCATCGGCCGTTCGCTGCGCAGATCCTGGCGGATCGCGCCGATCGCCTCGTGCTGGTCGGCGGTCTCCTCATAGGCAAACGCCGCGGCGAACTGGCGCACCCAATCGGAATCTTCTTCGCCGCCCATCGCCGGAGCTTTCGCCAGCTGGCGCTCGGCATAGAGCTTGAGCAACTCGTCGGCCATGTCACGCAGGCTCGATCGGACCTTGCTCTTGGTCTTGTTCCACGACGTGCCGCCGAGCTGATCCAGGCGCGGGGCCACCCCCTCGATACCACTGTACTTTTGCACCTGATCGAGGCGCGAGAGCGGCAGCAGCAGGCGCCGGCCGCTGGTGTACTCGATCTCCATCACCTCGGATTCGATCGCGGCCACCGGGGCGCCGAAATCGCGCAGCGCGGGCGGCAAGCTCGCGGCGTCCTCTACCCCGCCGCGCACCGAGCGGAGGGCGACGAACTGGCCGATACCGTGATCGGAGTGGACCACGTAGTCGCCGACCTTTAGATCGCGTAAGCCGGAGAGGAACGGACCGAATCGCGACTTCGAGGGCCGGCGCTGGAGCTTGGCCTGCGGCAGGATCTGCTGCTCGCCGTAGAGCGCGAGGCCGGCGGCCGGCAGGCGGAAGCCGCGCGACAGCTCGCCCGCCACGAGT
>JBBRUC010000221.1:0-9698 GCA_038248205.1 Thermoanaerobaculia bacterium | reverse complement strand
TCGGGTGCCAGAGCGAGGCAATTTCCCGTGGCTTCGGGCCTGGTTGCGTGACTTCGCCGGCATTGATCGCGAGGAGGCGGCGCGCACTCCCGAGCCCGGTGGGATCCGAATTGAGAGGCCACCGACTTTGACGAGGCCTTGCAATAACTGCGCTCACCCCTAGCACAATGGGAGGGAGGCAGGTAGACTCTCCCCACCAATCTTCCCTAAAGGAGATCAAAGATGCGCATACTACTGTCTACCGCGCTGTGCCTGGTGGCCCCGCTGGCTGCCTTCGCCCAAACCCCCGGCGATACCCTACGGTCTGTCGCGAGCAGCGAGAACTCCGGACTGGTCCTGCCCCGGGGTGCGAACTGCGCCGGGTCGGCGATCATCTACGACACCACGCGCGTCTCGAACCAGGGCGCCGAGGTCGCGCCGGCGGCCAACGGCCCGGCGTGCAGCCTGGCCGACAAGATCACGCTCGGCGGCACCAACCGCTTCATCTGTTCGATCGACGTCGATCTGTTCGTTCTCGCGGCGACGACACCGTTCGACGCCACGATGACCCTGTGGACCGACTGCACCACGAGCGGGGCGGCCAACTCGGCCTGCGGCAACGGCGTCGGCACGCTGATCCCGGGCACCACCGTGACCGTCACGGGCATCACGCCGGTGGCACTCGGTATGATCTTCACGGTCAGCTTCCCGTACGGCAACGTCGACCTCTCGAGCGAGGTGGACAACACGATCTCCGTTCGCCTCAATCCGAGCCGCAGCGACGTGTTCTGGCGGCTCGGTGAGACTCCGACCGTAGGCACCATTCCGGCCGGCGAAGGAGCGACGAGCGTCGTCGAGCGTTGCGGCAGCGTCGGCACGAACAACGGCTGCACCCGCGATTTCGGCGTCAACAACAACTTCGCCCTCACCATCCGGGCCGAAGCGGCGGCGCCCGTCAGCCTGATGGACATGTCCATCGAGTAAGAAGGTTCCACCGGATCGACCGCCTCCCGGAGAGATTCGTAGCCTCCGGGAGGCGAACCTTCCCCCTCCTCCATCCCGCAGGTTTCGAGAGACCGTGGGCCTTGCCGACGCAGGCGCCTCAGCGACCGCGTCCTTCCCTCCTGCTGCCCCTCCTTCTGCGCCACATCGCCTGAGCCTCAACAAGCGCATTTTTCGCGTGTCTACTCAGAAGATGGTTACTACCCAACGCGAAGGAGACCCCATGAACATTCGAACTCTAGCTACCCTCACCCTCTTGGCAACTCTCGGCATCTTGGTTCCCACGACCGCCACCGGGCAAATTCCAGGTGCTACCGAGGGCTTCGGCCGCTACAAGGATTCCACCTCGAAGGCGGCCGACTGCTATGGCCGCGGCGCGCGGGCCCTCAAGAAAGCCAACAAGCAGGCTGCGGCCGGTGAGGAGGACAAAGCCCAAGAGAATTACCAGCGGGCCAAAGACGAGTTCTCCAAGGCGGTCGGCATGCAGGAGGGCTACTTCGAAGCGCTCCTCGGTCTCGGCCAAGCCTATCTCGCGCTCGGGCAGAAGCAGCCCGCGCTCGATGCGTGCGCCCACGCTCTGGCGGCGAAGCCGAACAACCCGGACGCTCAAGCCTGCGCCGAGTCGGCCCGGGGATCGGCGAACGCGGGGTAGAGAGGTCGGGCTCGGTCGACGCTGCGCGGTAGCGTAAGACTTCGGTCAGCGCAGCGTCACCGGTCGCACGAGCACCTCTCCCCGCCGGTTGCGGAGCTTGACCGTCGCCTCGCTCGGTTGGATGCCGGCAAGGTCTTCGCGATCGATGGTGAGCACGTACCAGCCCGAGATCGAGCGGGCGAGCCGGGTGGTGGCGAGGCCGGGCAGTCGGAAGGTGCTGGCGTAGGTACCGCCGGTTGCGGCGGCAACACCTTCCAGCCCTGCTTCAAGGGAGTGATGGTCGGCGCTCGTTACGTCGAGCACAAAGACCGACACGCGCGCTTTGCGTAGTGCGGCGACCGCGGGCTTGAAGTCCGGAGTCATCCGGACGCCGCCGACGCCGAAACGGCCCAAGCCCCAGCCGAGATAGATCATGGTCTTTTCGCCCGGCAGCCGCGAGAGCGCCTTCGCGGTCTGTTCGAGCGCCTGCTCCGGCGAAGCGGCATGGCGCGCCTCGGCGAAGTCGAAGGTCGCGACGAGCGAGGGCACCGAGGACCGCGCAACCTCACCCTCCGGCGTGTATAACAGGGCTCGATCGATCGCCGCCAGCAGCGCCTCCCGATCCGCGGTGAAATCGAGCCACAGTTTCAGGTGGGAATCGAAGGAGACCACCGCGACGCGATCCGCCGGAGCAAGGCTCGCCACCAGCTCGCGGGTGTAGGGCCGCAGGCGCAACTGGCCCGAGATTCGCGTGGGGTTCAGATCCGCTTGAACGAAGAAGACCACCAGCTTGCCCGGTGGCTCCGCGACCGGAACGGATAAGCGCCACTCTTCGGGCTCGACCGCCTCTTCCCGATCCGAAACGGTTGCATTCGCGGAGACCCAATCGACAGCGGTTACCGGAATCTCGCGACCGCGGACCCGTACGCGAAAGTCGTCGGGAACCAGCCCCAAGATCGGTTGGCCGTCGCCGGCCACGACCCGCACGACGATCGTTTCGAGCGCAACGGTGATCGCCTCCTCGAATGGCTCTTGCGTAGGAGGGGAGGTCGCCTTGGATTTCTCCGCGAAGAGCAGAGCGACCACCAGGAGGACCAAGAAAGAGCGTCGCACGATCTGCTGAGTCTAGCGATTCGACCTCCCGCCCGAAAGAACTCTCGTCCCAGGAGATAGCCATCGGACACTCCAAGCTTCCTGCCGGCCGCTGTACGTTGCGCGGTCCTCCCGGCCCATCCGGCGACTCAGCGTGCGCTCCGCGTCATAGACTGAAGCCCCCATGCCGAGTCTCGAAACGCACCCCGATCCCACCATGGCGCCGACCGCCCCCGCCACCCCCTCTCGGCCGCTCGGCCTTTGGCTTTTGACGGTCATCCTGCTCGCGAGCCCGCTGATCCATTTCGCCGCGCTTCAGCTCGGCCGACACTGGCTCAACTTCGGCAGCCAGCGCGTGTGGGACGGTTTCGTCTATTTCCTGATTGCCCCGATCGTCGGCACGTTGATGCTTCGCCGCCACGAGCGCGCGCGGTTCTCGGTCTATGTCTTCCTCTCGTGCGAGATCCTGCGCGCCGTCCGCATCCACTCCCCCGCGCTCGGCGTCCTGGCGCTAGGAACGATCGTCTACCTGCAACTCCCGGCTGCCCGGCGCTATCACCCGAGGGTCGATCCGCGCCGGGTTCTGGAGCGGATTCGGTTGCGGCGGTCGACCCCGGAAGAGGATTGACGCGCGGTCGCGGGGGCGCGGCATCGAGGCAGCTCCCGGATTCCCGGCCCGCTTACGCGACGAGCGGCCCTTTCGCCGGATCCTCGACCCATTCCGCGAGCTGGATCGTGGCCAGGATGTCGTGCCAGAAGGGATCGCAGCGGGCGACGTCGTCGGCCCAGAAGTCGAAGCTGACGAGCGCTTGGATCTCGCCACGGCGCGCAATGCAAAGGCGGGCGAGCGCTTCGCGGCGAGCGGTCGGGTCGAGGAAGCCGCCTTGGCCCCAGGCGAGTTCCAGGTCGATGCGAGTCTCGGCGAATATTGGATCGCGCGAGGTGAATCGCCCGTCGCCGGTCATCGCGGTATCAACCAGCGCCTCGACCGCAAGCGCCGGGTGCTGCCCGGGCAGCGCCGGCCAATGGTGGTACGAAACGCCAAGCGTACACTCGTCGTCGGGCGGCATGCGGTCGCGCAGCTTGATGCTGTCGTCGTCCGCTTCGACCACCCAGGTGCCGGGATATTCGAGATGGACCGCACCGCGGTCGAGCACCAGGATCTTCCAATCGGGCCGCGAACGCCAGCCGTGCCAGACCTCCAACTGGGAGGGCTTCGAGGGCAGGCGGACTTCGATTCGCTTCGTAGGCATAGGCATACCTTGGACCTGAAAGAATATCTCGGGGTCGAAGCGAGGCACCAGAGTGCAGGACGCCTCCCTCACCCCCGGCGCTTTTCCCGGAGAAACCCGAGGGGAGAGGAAGGGCGATCTTTCGGGGGGCCGTTTCGATAGTAGCATGCACGCAAGAGAGGCCATTGTGGAGGTGCCATGGATCGATCGCTCAGGTCGTTTACTCCCCGCGGATTGTGGCTTGGTCGCGCACTCTTGCTCGGCCTTTCCGGGCTTGCGCTCAGCGCCGCTGCCACACCCGGATTCGCCACGGCGTGGCGTTCGATCGGACCGGGCGGCGGGGCCGTCGGCGCGCCGCTCGTGGCACCGTCGAACCACCGGGTGGCTTTCGCCACCAGCGGAGATCCGACCGGCATCTTCCGCACCGGCGACGGCGGCCGAACCTGGCAGCATCTCGACATTCGCTCGGCACCTCGCGCCTCCTCGGTCGTAGCGATCGACCCGAAGAATCCCAAGCTCCTCTTGGGCCTCGGGATCGTGGCGAACGCCGAGCGTCTGCTGGCGAGCCGCGATGGCGGCACGCACTGGCGCCTGGCTTCAGAGGGTTTGCCGCTCGATGGCAACGGCCATGTCGATCTTCAAGCCGGCGTCGTCTTCGATCCGGCCCGCGCGGGTCATCTGCTCGCGGGCACGCGGGAAAGCGGCCTGTTCGAGAGCCGCGACGCGGGCGCCCATTGGATTCCCGCCGGGTTCGCCGATGGGGTGGTGATCGCCCTGGGTGCGGCGGCACCGAACGGGCTTTGGCTCGCCCTGGCGAGCGGCACGGACGAAGCTCCGGCCTTCCAAATCCTCCGCAGCCGCGACGGCGGCGCTCGGTGGACGTCCACCGCCTTGCCGGCGGAAGAGGGTTTGACCTCGAGCGTCTTCCGCTTCGACGAGCGATCGCCCGAACGGCCCTTCCTTCTCGATTCCGGTCGGCTCTTCCGGCGCGGTGTCTCCGGTTGGAATCGTCTCGCAACCTCCGAGCGGATCTTCGACCTCGCGGTGCTCGCCGACGGCACGCTGGTCGCCGCCACCGATCGCGGTCCGCGTAGAAGCCACGACGGCGGCACGACCTGGACCGGTACCGGCGGCCCGGCGATCACCCGGGTCGCGGCGATTGGCCCGCGAGAAGTTCTCGCCACCGACTCATCGCTCATGTGGCGTTCCGTCGATGGCGGCAAGCGCTTCCGCAATTCGAGCCGGGGCCTCGACGCCCAGGTTCTCTACACCCTCGGTGCGGCGGCCGACGGCACACTCTGGGCCGGCCTTCAAGGGCCGGGCCTGATGCGCTCGCGCGATCACGGCGAGACCTGGACCCGCCAACCGCGCGGCTTAGGCATCGATCCGCAAGCCTATCCGCCACTGCCCCTTGCCTTTGCCATATCACCCACGACTCCCGAGGCGATCTACGCGGTGCTGTTCGTCGAGAGCGGGGCGAAGCTCGCCCGCAGCCGCGACGGCGGGGACGCCTGGAGCTACGCGACGGTTCCCCCCTCGTCCGGGCGCTTCAGCAACGTCCTGCTGGGCGTGGACGGGCGCGATCCTGATCGCTTGGTATGGGCGGCGACCTCGAGCGAAAGCACCTTGGTCTCTTTCCTCTGGACGAGCGCCGACGGCGGCGCGAGTTGGAGCGAGCCGTTTCGTTTCCGTGAGCGTCAGTTTCTGCTCGACCTAGCGATCGATCCCGTCGATCCCGACACGGTACTGGCGCTCTCGACCGACGGCCTGTGGCGCAGCCACGACGGCGGCCGGAGCTTCGCGCTCACGGGGAGCGGGTTGACGCTCGGGTTGGCCACCGGTTTCACCCTCGCGATCGACCCGGAGAACCACCGGAACGTCTACGTCGCCGCGGCGAACGGCCTCTACCGGAGCCGCGACGGCGGCGCGACCTTCCGCCAACTCGGCCCCTCCCTTGGCCGAGCGGGCCAACGCGGGATCGCCCTCGCCGCGGGCGGCCGGATTCTCGTCAGCTCCAGAGAGGAGGGCGTACTGGTTTGGCGTCCCGCAACCCGGCGCTTCGAAAGCGTCGGCGCGGGCCTGCCGTCAAACGCTTTCAACGCGCGCATCCTGGTCGACCCCACGGATCGCTCGACGATCTATGCCGCGACCTTCGGACGTAGCGTCTGGCGACTCGATTTGGACGAGTGACGCGGGCAGACTGCCGCACGCTTTGCCCTCCCTCGCGGTTCGCGCGAAAAGGAGGCAACCTTCGAGGAGACTCGCATGCCCTCTCTCAGTCCGGCCGTTCGTCAACTGATCCGCCGCCCGCCCCTCGGTGCCGCCTTGGCGCTCACCGCGGGTCTCGCCGGCTCGCTCGTGCTGCTCGCCGTGGCCGACGCGATGCTCTTCCATCCTCTGCCCGGGGTGACGCGGCCGGAGCGGCTATTTACGATCGCCAGCCCGAATCTCTCCTATCCCGCCCTGGGCGATTTCGTCGCTGCGGGGCAAGCACCCGGCTCCGGAATCGCCGGTCTCGCCGGCTACTCCCACCGGGCGTTCGCCCTGGAGGTCGCGGGTGAACCCGTTCGGCTCGCCGGAGCGACGGTGACCGGCGGCTACTTCCCACTGCTCGGCGCCCGCGCGAGCCAAGGCCGGCTGCTCGCACCGATCGACGACGAACCGGACGCGGCGCCCGCGGTGGTGCTCTCCTCCGCCCTCTGGCACAGCCGGTTCGGCGGACGAATGGAGGTGATCGGCCGGCCGATTCGTTTGAACGGCACTCCGTTCACGGTGGTGGGCGTTGCCGCACCGTCGTTCCGCGGCCTCGCGCGCGATCGCAATCCCCTCCTTTGGGTCTCGGCATCCGCCTGGATGCGCTCGGCGCCGCGCTCTTTCGGCCGGCTCGGCCTCGAAGTGCGGAATTGGAGTTGGCTGCGAGCCTTCGGTCGCCTGGCGCCGAACGGAAACCTGACCCGTGCCGCCGCCGTGCTGCAAGCCGAGGCGAAGCGGCAGGAGGGCGCCTACCCGAACGACACGCGGAAGGGCTTCCGCATCGAGCTGGCCCCCACCGAGCGGTTTGCCGCCGGCTTCGGCTCGGCGCGGACGGCCGACACCGCGGCGGGCGCGCTCGCCGTCCTGGTCGCCCTCCTGGTCGCCCTGTCGGTCGCGAGCGCGGCGCACCTGTTCCTCGCGCGCGGCGAGGCGCGTCGGCGCGAGCTGTCGACCCGCCTGGCGCTCGGCGCCGATCGGCGGGCGCTCGCCGCGTTGCTGCTCGCCGAGCCGGTCGCGGCCTCGCTCGCGGCGGCCGGGTTCGCCGTCCTCACCGCGCGCGGCCTGCTCGCGCTGTTGGCCGAACGGACCCTTCCGGGCGGTGTTCGCCTGGGCGATCTCGGGCTCACGATCGACCCGCAGGTGGCGGCGGCGGGTTTGGCCCTTGCGTTGCTCGCCGGCCTCGTCGCCGGCTGGCTCCCCGCGCGCCGCCTGCTCGGCACCGATCTTGCCCGTGCCTTGGCCGCACGGTCGCTCGGCGACCGAACCGCCGCCCGCTCGCGCCGCGCCTTGGCGGCCGCTCAGGTGGCGATCGCCCTGGTGTTGGTGGCGGCGACCGCGCTCGCCGCCCGGGCGCTGTCGCGCGCGGCAGAGGTCGAAACCGGGTTCGACGGCGAGAAGATGGGCTTCGCCACCCTCGATCCCGGTCTTACCCGGCTTCCCGCCGTACGGGTCGCCGCGATCCGCGATTCGACGCTCACGGCGGTGCGCGCCCTGCCGCAGGTCGAAAGCGCGTCGCTCGTGGCGCTCCTGCCGCTCGATCCGGACAGCAACAGCGAGACGCTGTCGATCGAGGGGTACACGCCCGGTCCCGACGAGCAGGTGGAGGCCGAGATTCAGCTGGTCGGCCCCGGCGCCTTCAGCACCCTCGGCACCCGCATGGTGGCCGGCCGTGAACTGGACGAACGCGACCGCGCGGGGGCGCTGCCGGTGGCGGTCGTCTCGCGCTCGTTCGCCAGCAAATATTTCGCCGGTTCGAAGGCTCATCGCAACGATCCGCTCGGCGCCCGACTCGACATGTTCGCCGGCAACCTGACCATCGTCGGCGTCGCCGAAGACGTGCGCGCTCACGAACTCGAAGAGGTCCAAGCGCCGGCCGTCTACCTGCCGTTCGCGCAGATTCCCGCCGACCAGGCGCCCGAAAGCTTCTCGGTCCTCTACCGCGCCCGCGCCTCCGCGGCAAAGGCCCTTCCCGAGGTCCGCGCCGCCCTGCTCGCGACGGCACCCGGAGTGCCGATCTCGCCGGAAGGAACGTTTGCCGATCTCTACGCCGCGACCGTCGCCCCCCAGCGCCTGGCCGCCGCGCTGTTCGGCCTCTTCGGAGGGATCGGCACCCTGCTCGCCGCGAGCGGTCTCTATGGCCTCGTCGCCTTCGCCGCCGCCGCCCGCACGCGCGAGATCGGCCTCCGCATGGCGCTCGGAGCCCGGCCGGCCGGAATCCTCCGCCTGGTCGCGGCCGACGCGATCCGCCCGGCGCTGCTCGGAACGCTCGTCGGAGCCGCCCTCGCCATACCGCTGGCCCTCGCCGCCCGGGGTCTCGCCTACGGCCTCGACGGCTTCGATCCGCTCGCCCTCGCCGGGGCCGCCCTGATCCTCCTCGCCGCCGCGGGACTCGCGGTCATCCGCCCGGCGCTCGATGCGTCGAAGGCGGATCCGACGGCGGCGCTGCGGGCGGAGTGAGAATGGCCTTCGATGGCATTCGAGCTGCCGCGCTCGCGAGCGCAGGTCCCTCCTCAGGGTGCCGATCGGGTGGGGTTCGGGAAGGACCGTTCCCCCTAGTTGAGCGGTACGCGCTTGTAGAGGTATCCGTCGAGGTAGGCGCAGTCGAACTCAACGTCCGGGATCGCGCCCGGCGCGAACGGGTCTTGGCCGGTGGGATAGATCTTGCCCAGGCAGCTCGCTTGGAACGTCTTGAACGTCGGTGCGAACCGCAGCGTGTAGTCCACCACGGCCGCGCCGGTGTACGCCGGAATGCCCGTCACGTCGAAGTTCAGGTTCACGAAGCGCGCGGAGAGCGTCCGCGGCCCGGCGACCTTCCAAGAGCCGAAGCTGTCGCTGAACGTGAAGCCGCCGGCCCCGGCGGTGACCTGGTCAGACAGCGTGATCTCCGCGGTGCCATCGCGATGGAGCTGGAGGATCTCGGCCCGCTCGGGGAGTGTTGCGATATAGGTGCCGGCGAGACCTCCGGCGTTCGGGGGCGCCGCAGCCGCCGCCAAGGCGGGCGCGAGAGCGGCGCTGCTACAGGCCAGAAGCAGTGCGAGGGGCAGTGTGAGTCGGGCTTTCATGATCGATCTCCTTTTTCTGTGGGTCCCAGGTCTGCGAAGGGCGAAAGACCCCTCTGGTAGTGCTCTTTGGCGGGCGGCGTCACGAGCAGGTCTCTTTAAATCTGGCAGTCCCGCCGCGCAATTTTTTAAGGCATCGCCTCCCCTTCCTCTGGGATCGGCGTGCTGCAGTTGCCATGGTACATCTTCACCGGGCTTGCGCACTGGTGATAGGTGTCGAAGACGTTTTCGTACCCTTTGTCTTGCCACCAGGTGCAGAGCTGGCGGTTCCAGGCGCAGTCGAGCTTGTAGAAGAGTTCCTCGTGATCGAAGGCTAGCAGGGTGAAGAAATCCTGGTCGCCCAGGTGCCCTTTGAAGTGGTACTTCTCAACCAGGGCGGCGACGGCCTGCGGCTCCAGCGCGCGATTGTAGACCTCGGACTTGCGCAGCTTGCCAAGATCGAGCAGGGTG
>JBBRUC010000220.1:0-9820 GCA_038248205.1 Thermoanaerobaculia bacterium | reverse complement strand
TGCGCGGCGGCGGCGCGGCGATCGAGCTGGTCGGCCCGACCCAAAGCTTGCGCGGGGTGGAAGATCCGCCCGAGATCGTTCTGCGCTCCGGTGGCGACGACGGGGCGAAGGCGGGCTCCGGTACGCGGGTCGTGGCTCGCGCGGTGCGCGCCGAGAAGGTGAAGCTCACCGGCCGGGGTGGCGCGTTTTTGGGTACCGTCAACCGGATCGGCGACGCGCTGCTGTTCAACCATCGAAGCCAGGCCGCGGGGGTGGACATCTCGGTCTCCGGCGACCCGATCCGCCAGGGGAGCCACGCGCGGATCGACTCGGGCGATCTGCTCAAACTGCGCTGGCGCCTGGGAAGCCGCGGCTCGCAATACGCGCTGCTCTGGGCCTCGGTTCTGGGGGAAGCGCCGCCGATCTCGGTCTATCGGCCGATCAACGGCCGGTTCCGGCGGATTCCCGAGCACCCCGATCCGCCGTTGGCCGGCGACGTTCTAGCGGCGATCGACACCGCGCTCCACCGTCAGGCCAAGGATGCGCCGATTCCCGGAAGCGAGCGTTTCGATCTTGCGCTCACCCTCGACTCACAGATCGAGGCCGACGTGCAGCGCCAGCTGGAAGCCTATGCCCAGGGCCTCCGCGGACGGACCGAGCCGCCGTTTCGCGCCGCGGTGACGGTAATGGACGCCAAAACCGGCGAGCTGCTCGCCCTCGCGAGCTACCCGACGGCCGACCAGTTGGGCAGCTATGGCGACGGCGACCGCTCGCGCCAACGTTGGCTGCGCAACCACAACTTCTCGCGGCTGCCGATCGGCTCGGTGGCGAAGGTGCCGTTCGCCGCGGCGATCCTCGATCGGGCGCCGTTTCTAGCCGACCTGCGGATTCGCGGCTACGCGGCGGGCAAGTCGACCCAACTGCTCGGCATCGCCCTCGATCCGCCGCTCGAAGACCACGCGATCAGCGGCGGTGCGGACGGTTGGATCGATTTCGAAGAATTCATCCAACACTCCTCGAACAAGTACGGCGCGACGCTCCTGACGCTCGCGACTGGCGTCGATCCCGAGCAGACCGGACTGCTGCCGCCCAAGGGCGACCCGGACGTTCCCGAGCAGCTCGACCCGGAGGAGCGCTTCGCGATCGGCGATCGAATCTACGACCGGCGCCCGGGGCTCAACCTGCCGATCGTTGCGAACCGGAACGCGAAAGACCCCGAGCTGGCCCGGCTCGCCGCCTGCGGCCGGATCATCACGCTCGAACACCGCGACTTCGCCAGCTCGCTCCGGCGCTTGTTCGGCGTGCCGTTCACGACCAAACATGGTGCGTCGCGCTGGCCGGCGGGCGACGGTGACGACCTGATCGACACCTCCATCTGGCGCCCGGTACTCACCCAGCTCTACGGCGAGCAGTTGCCGCGCGAGACGACCTTTCGCGGCGCCAGCCCTGAGCGCGAGAACCTGGCGCTCAACCTGGTCGACGACTACCGCCGTGAGTACCTGTCGCTGGTCCTGGGCGGCGGCGAGTCGACCTGGACCATGCCGCGCATCGCAAGCGTCTTTTCGCGCCTGGTGACCGGCAAGATGATCGAGCCGAAGCTGGTGCGCCGCGTCCACCCGGAGGGAGAGGAGCCCGAGGACGGCGAGGAGAAGAAGGCGGGCGAAGAGAAGCTCGCCGATCTCCCTCTCGCGCCCGCCACCCGCCAGCGCCTGGTCGACGCGATGACACTCGTCGCCGGGCCGGGCGGAACCGCCGCCTCGCTCGGCCCCCGCTTGCGCGAGCTCGACCAGCGCCTTTCGAAGCGCGGCGAGGTGCTCGGCTTTTTTTCCAAGACCGGTTCGCCCGACAATGTGACCTACGTCTCGACCGGTCTCGCCCGCGCGCTCGATGCGCTGATCGCCCGTCGCGCCCTCTCGCTCGATTCGTCCGATCGGATCGTCTACCGCGATTCCGGCCCGGTCGACGCCGACCGCACCGAAGAGGGGCGCGCCACGCGCTCGCTCGAAGCACTCCAGGCGAACCCGGGCGACCTTCAGATCCTCCGCCGCTATGGTGTCGGGGCGCGTTCGGTCATTCAAGTCTGCGATACCTGGAACGACAGCCGTCCGGAGGACCGGGTGCAGTTCGAACGCCGTGGCGGCCGGCTGGTGCGGGCGCTGCGCCGCCGCGAGATCGAATCAGTGGGGGCCGCCTATGTCTTCACGATCGGCGCTTGGGACGCCGCGGCACGACGGGGCGGGGGAGGGCCGGGAGGGGCGCCAGCGAAGATCGACGTGATCGGCCACGCGCCGAAGCGGGCGCTCACGGTCGCGATCCTCATCGAGGGCCAAGGCCAGGGGCCGAAGATCGCCGTGCCGTTCGCCGCCAAGCTGATCCAGGAGGTGCTCGTCGATGCGCTCGACGGCGGCTGGTAAGGGGTCCGCGCGAGGAGCGGGCTCGCGGGTGGCGATCCTCGGCCTCGTGGCGCTCGGTCTGCTCGTGGCCGCCGCGGTGCTCGACCTGGGGTTTTACGCTCCGCGTGGCGCCCTCTCGGGCGGCACGGCAGTGGCCACGGCAACGGACGCCGAGCTGGCGCGCAATCGAGCGGTGGTCAAGATTGACCCCGAGATGGCGCTCCGCCCGGGAATTCGACCGACCCTTGCGGATGCGATCCGCTTCTTCGGCTTGGAGCAGGAGGTTCTGCGCTGTTCCGCCCTCGCCACCGCGGGCGAAGAGGATCTCGACGAGCGCCGCCTCCAGACCCTAGAACGCCAACCGCGCGCGCTCGGCGACTCGGTCACTCTCTGTCTCGATTAGATTCTCTCGATTGCCCGCCCGATCCGCCCGATCAAGACGGAATGTAAAACGTCAACCGCTTTTGCGAACTGGTAGGTGTGGGTCTAGTGCCGACGGCCGGGATGGATGGTGAGCTTCTGGCCGACCTGGATCGTCGTACCGGACAGGTGGTTCCAGCGCTTCAGATCGCTGGTGCTGACCGAAAACAGCTCGGCGATCTGAGACAGTGTATGGCCGCGCCGCACGGTGAAGACGACGGTTGCCGAGGTGCTCGAAGCGCCGGTCGTCCTTTCCGAGGCGCTCGACCGGCCGCTCGAAACCACCAGCGTCTGGCCGACTTGGAGCCGGTACGGCTTGCGCAGCCGGTTGCGCTGCGCCAAAGAGGTTGAGGTCGAGCCGAAGCGCGCGGCAATCTTCGACAGCGTATCGCCGCGGCGCACCTTGTAGCGGGTTGGCCCCGCCTCCATGGCAAAGCGGGTCTCTGCCGGGCCGGATGCTGTCGGGAGATCCGCGGGCAGGGAGGCCAAAGCGGTTTCGAGCCGTTCGCCAGCGCCGTGCGGCACATAGAGCGGAAAGTTGCGCCCCGGCGTCCAGTCGGAACTCGCGGCGATTTCGTTGTTGGCGGTGCGCAGATCTTCCACCGCGACGCCCGCCATCTCCGCCAGGCGGGAGAGCGGTTGCGGTGCGGCGACTTGGACGATGTCGAAAAGCCCGTCGATCTCTTCATCGCTCGGCAAAGCGAACCCGAAACGGGCGGGGTTCGAGCCGATCACCGCGGCGGCGAGGATGCGCGGAATGTACTCGCGCGTCTCGGTGGCGAGACAGCTGCGGATCTCCCAGAACGTTCGCTTTTCGAACGGGTTGTCGATCTTGCGCAGACAGGAGAGGATCTTGCCCTCCCCGGCGTTGTACGACGCGGTCGCGAGCAGGAACGACGGCGAGCCGAAGATGCTGAGCAGGTCGATCAGATACTCGGCCGCGGCGGTGGTCGATTTGCGAACGTCGAAGAAATCGTTGGCTTCCGAGAGTCCATACCGGCGCCCGGTGTCGGGAATGAACTGCCAGAGTCCCGCGGCGTTGGCGTGGCTTACGGCGCGCGGGTTGAAGCCGCTCTCGACCAGGGCGATGTAGCCCAGCTCGGCCGGCAGGTTCCTGGTGGCGAAGATTTCCGCGATGATCGGCCAGTATTTCCGCTTGCGCACATAGGCCCGTTCGTAAAACGCTCGGCCCCTGCCGCGATAAAAATCCACATAGCTATGGGTTTCGGTGATCAATTCGGGGAGGTTGCGGCTGCCGGGCTCGGTCTCCCCGAAGCGGCGGAGGATGCGCCCGACCTCGGTTTCGATATAGGAGATTTCGGCCTTCTCGGTCGGCTCGTTCGACCGCTCCCGTTCGAGGTCGTCGAACACCTTGCGGAGGTCGTAGCCGCGTAGCTCCTTGGGCAGCCCGGGCTGGAGCACGGCGAGGCCCTGCTCCTTCCAGTACTCCGGCATGTCGGCTTCCAGCAGCAGAATGCGCGCGCCGTTCAAGCTCTCGTAGGCCGCCGGGTAGTTGCTGCTGGAATAGGAGACGAGGCCTTCGTTCGCCCAAGTCATCGCTCGATCGATGATCTCCCGCGTGGAAAGCGTCGCGGGCGCCGCCGCAAGGCTCGGATCGGCGACCGGAGCCGGGGCGGCAACCGGAGCGGCGGCCTGCGGAATGTCGCTGTAAGAAACTTGGACGGCTTGGGTTTTCGGGTTGGAGCTGCAAGCGGAGCCGACGGTGAGCGTGACGAGAAAAAGGGCCAGTTGTGCTCGAACCGTCGAAGTCATCATCAGCAGCTACCTCCCCTAAAAGCGGTGTCCGGACGCGGCCTCGGCCCAGAGAATCCCTAAGGTAAGCTAGCGGACCGAAGCATTGCAAGCGATCTCAGGTGGGTGACCACGTACGCAAACCCCACTTTTCTCGGGCTTTAGTGCGGTTTCAGATCTTGAGGCACTATCATTCTACCCGCCCGCTCGATCGCTTTCGCCAGCTCTCGGGCTTGCGTTGCGGTTGCGGCTTCTTGCTCGACGGCGGCGACGAAGAGCCGGTAGGCGGCGAGCGCCTCGCGTTTGAGGCCGAGTGAATCGAAGATCGGTTTCATGGCGCGGACGAGGGTGCGGACTTTCGCTGTGCGGTGGTCTTCCAGCAGGATCACCGCTTCATGCAGGCCGACGACGGCCGCATCCGCGAAGAGTTTGAGGTCGGTGAACTCGGCTCGGGTCGCCGACAGCTCGGCGAGCGCTTCGTTCCATTTCCGCAAACCCGCGAGCACCTCGCCTGAGAGGACGCGGGTACGCAATTGGTCGAGGTCGTTGCCCAGCTCGGCGGCGAGCAGCCGCAGCTCGGGCAGCAGCGCTTCTGCCTCGGCCGCCCGGTAGAGGTGGACCAGGTTCTTCGCCATATTGAACCGCAGCATCCACCGGTATCGCAGTCCCCCCTCGCCGCGTTCGATCGCGGGCCGCGCTTCTTCGAGTGCGAGGAGCGCTCGCTCGGGTTGTCCAGCCTGCTCGAAGGTTGACGCCTGTTTCAGAAGGATTCTTGCACGAGAGGTTGTCACGCAACGGGCGAGAGCAAGATCAAGAAGGGCAAGCGCCTCCGAGTATTGCCCCTGATCGCGTAGAAAGGACGCTTCCAGATCCAGAGCCCGAGCCTCGTCGAACCAACCGGGAGTTTCGTTTCGCCCCAGAGCATAGAGCTGCCGTGAGCGGGCAAACGCTTCCGCTACGGGTGATTGAGCGGCGACTCTCCGGGAATTGCCGACGAAAGCCCACGCATAGCCCATCGCCTTCGATCGCTTCGCTTCCGTACCGGGAATCCGCTCGGCGACCCGCAACGCGAGCTTCGACCAGTGGAGGGAGTCTTCGGCCTTCCGCGCCGCCGCGTTCACGCTTTCGTCACACAGCCGCTCGCACAACGCGGCGCTTCGATACTGCCGGCCGTTGGCCACGACCAATAGGCGTTCGTCGACCGAGAGGGGGACCAGCCGCAGAAAGAGCGCCTCGGCTTCGGCGCGGTCCTCCGCCGACGGGGGGCGTTCCACTTCTTCGGGCTGATCCGCTGGAACGGGAAGCACGGCCAGGGCCGGGGCCAGCATTGCCGCGAACCGGTTCGCCACCTCGGCGCTCAGAACGTCCTCGATGTCCATGGCGGACCCCGTTGGCCGATTCGCGGCACCCTGAAGCACCCGGTAGGACGAGACGACAACCTCGGAGAATGCGGGGGAGACTTCGGTCGCTGCGTGGATTCGCTCTGTCACCTCCCGAGGAGCCGTGTCTCCCCCTTCCTTTTCATAGCGAGAAAGAGCGCTGGGATCCATCCGTACCTTGCGGGCGAGGTGGCCCTGCTTCCAGCCCTTGAGTGCCCGAGCGACCCGAATTCGGGCCGCCAAATCGTCCTGGGTGCTCATCTGATCCTCCCGCAAAGAGCTTCTCGTCGCCCGTCCGTGCATGGCCCATGATTCCTGCGCGACATTTGTCCTACGCGACACTTTCATTTTCGAGGGGCTCGGGCCGGCACTTCCGCCCGCCCGCCGCCCTCGAAACTCAAGGAGACTCCACATGAACGCTTCCTCGCCAAGCCGCCTGCGCCGTCCCGTTGCCGCCTTCCTGCTCGTGATCGCCTTCCTCGCCCTGCCCACCGGGGCCGCGCCGAGGGACTGGTCCTTCTTCTCCTCCCCTTGGAGCCTGCTCTCAGCGCTCTGGGCGGAAATCGGCTTGGTAGTTGATCCGGGCGGCCAGCCGAACGATTATGGCTCCGTCGTCGATCCTAGCGGACAGCCGGCCGCAAATCCCGGCTCGCAGGACTACGGCTCTGTGGTGGACCCGGACGGCCAGTCGAATCATTGAGTTGATTCTCCCTTCGGCGGTGCAAGAACAGAGCGCGCTCTGCGGCGCGGGATTCTAGCCACGGCGAGGCAGCCGGCAAATGCAGCGAGCGGCTTCTCGCGCCAAGGCGACCGTCGCCGCGTCGCGCTCCACCGCTTCGAGGAACAGCCGCACGGCCGCGAGCGATTCGCGTTCGAGGCCGAGCGCGTCGAAGGCCGGACGCATTTGTTGAGTCAGCGCCCGCACCTCCGCGTTTCGGCTCTCACCGAGAAGGATCGCCGCCTCGTCGAGGCCCACCATCGCGGAGTCCGCGGGCATGGACAAGTCGGCAAATTCCAGGCGCGCCGCTTCGAGCTCCGCCAGGGCGGCGGCCGGATGTCCCGTCAGCCCCAGCACTTCGCCGCCGAGAACCCGCGTACGGAGTCGATCGAGGTCGTTGCCAATCTCGGTGGCGAGCGAGCGCACTTCGGGTAGCCGGGCTTCCGCCTCGGCACCGCGCTCCAGGTGGACCAGGCTCTTCACCACGTTGTGATGGAGCATCCAGCGATACCGGGGGCCCCCTTCGCCCCGTTCGATCGCCGGCCGCGCTTCGGCCAGTGCGGCGAGAGCCTTCTCCGGTTCGCCATCCTGCTCCAGGGTCGCCGCTTGCTTGAGAAGGATCCGAGACCGACCAGAGGGCCAACACGATTGAAGCGCCTTGTCGAGCAGGATCAGCGCCTCCCCGAATCGCCCTTGGTCGCGCCGAAGCGAAGCCTCCAGGTCCAGCGGCCGGGCCGGATCGAAAAACTCCGGCTCTGCCCCGGCACTCAGCCTGCACAACTCAGGAGTCGCCGCGAACGCCAGGTCCGCTTCGCCGGGTATGTTGCTTACCCGAAGCGCGTTTCCGACGAAAGCCCAGGCTTGGCCGAGACGCCCCGCCCGCTGCACTTCCGTTCCCGGCGCGCGCTCCGCGACTTTCAAGGCGAGATCCGCCATGTCGACCGAATCCGACGCGCGCCGCGCGGCTGCATTGACGCTCTCGTCGCACAGCCGGGCGATGAACGCCGGGGTGAGAAACTCGTCGCAGGTCTCGACCCGCAGGATGCGCACTTTCTGTGGCCTCGTGGCCAACTCAATCCAAAGCTGTTCCGCCTCTTCCTTCGCCTCCTGCACCTCAATGGCCCGGACCCTCGACTCCAGAAAAGCGCGCGTGTCGCGCACCGCCGCGTCGAATGCCTTGGCGAGCCGGGCGCGGCGGCTGCCGGGGGCGGGTGGAGCGACACCTGCGTTGCGACGATTGAAGATCAGCGTCGCCAAATGGACGGCGGCTTTGAATTCCTCAGAGGTGACGCCAAGAATCGCCTTCGCCTCCTCCTGCTTTTCCTCCGGAAAGCCGGAGAGTCCCTTTTCGATCCGGTGGAGCGTGCTGCGCGACAGGCCCAAGGCACGGGCAAACTCCCCCCAGCTCCAGCCAGAGAGAGAACAAAGAGCCTTGAACGCGCTCAGCAGCACCGGGTCCGTCGTTCGGGTCATAAAGGGATCTCTGTGAATGGAAGGTGCGCGCCAAGTGCTTTGCGTGACACGCAATGACGTGCCTTTCGGCGCCGCGAAGCGCTTCCCGCGGCACCAGGGCATCCCATGACCGGACTTGCGTCGTCTTCGGAACGTACTTGTCCTGCGGAGTACCCGGGGCATGAGATCTTGCCCGTGGTCTTCTCAAAATGCGCGTCTGGGCCGCAATTCTGCGCCGGGCCGAGATCGAGCCCAGCCCGTTTCTTCAATTGATCCGAATGCAGCGGCGCGCCCGGCGCGTCGCCGCGCCCCAACCGACCGCTCCCGCTTCTGGAGGTCTGCCCGTGATCGACGGCATGCCACCGCTCTTTCTGTTACCTCCGCCCGGATTGAGTGCTCGCTTGGAGTTTGACTGGACCCTGAGCGCGGATGGCAACTGGTTCGTCTGCGAGATTGAGGATCCGTCCGCGGCGGCACGGATTGAACGAGGACGCCGAGTGATCGACCTGGGGCGGCTGCTCGACTGCCCCACCCGTTGGGAGATCGAAAGGAAGCGAGTGATCGTAAAGGTCGCGGCGGACCGGAGTGGCTACGAGTTGATCAGCGAGCTACGCGGCGAGGCGTGGCGAGCCCAGGAGGCGGTCTCGTGAAGGTCAGGGGCGATCAAAGCGATGGAAGGGGAGCGGCTTGGCCCGAAAAGATTGGCCTTCATGACGGTCCAGAGGCCAAACGGACCCCCGGGAACTTTGCAGCGCCTAAAGGTGTCTTACAATATCGAACACGGAGATCCCAATGACCATGATCCATCGCCTGAACGATCGCCAACTTGCCCCCTTGGCATTTGTTGCCTTCTTCTCATTCCTTCTTGTCGCTGTCCCCGGTTGGGGCCTGCCGACCATCACCCTCGGCAAAAAGGGCTTGATCGCCCAAGGGATCACGCCGGGGGGCCGGGCGATCTGGTGGAGCGTGGCGCACGAGCATCCGGATTCTTTCGTGACGATCGTCCACCGGCTCGAAGAGCAGACGGATACCGATTTGGACGGCATGGTGGTCTTCGAGCGCGAGGAGCCGATTCCCGAGATCTCGCTCTGGATTGCCGTTGACGTGGCGACCGGAGCCTACGCCACCTACGCGCCGGAGGATTTCGGGGTAACGGAGCTGGATCTGCCGGCGGAAGCGGTCGTGGAAGCCGGTGGCCGGAGCCCGGCCGACGAGTTTCGGGAGGTGGCGCGGCCACTGGTCGAGGTTCTCCTGGTCCGCCCAGGCACGGGGGCGTGGATCCAGCGGGCGGGCGATGGTGGAGACACCGACCAGGATGAGATCGAAGGGGAGATCCTCTTTCCGATCGGGGGTATGACGCCGGCCGGCACGAGCCCGAACGCTCCCAGCCGCTACGTGGCGGGGGATCTTCTTCTCTCGATCGATATCGACCAGCTGGAGCTGTCGAGCCTGGTCGTTCCGCCGCCCCCTGCCGCAGGGACCGGGCAGGAGGTGGGGCGATGAATCGTCGCGCGGGTTTCCTCGGCATTGGTCTCGCGGCTGGTCTCGGGGTCGGGCTCACGGCGGCGAGCCTGCCGGCGATCGGCCAAGAGCATCCGAACGTGGCCAAGGGCTTCGCGCCGGACAAGGTCTTCGCGGTGGGCGACGTCGATTCAGTCAATGCGTTCAACGGCAACCTTCTGCTGACGATCCCGATCGGCCCGCGCTTTCCCCTGCGGGAAGGGTTC
>JBBRUC010000219.1:0-9822 GCA_038248205.1 Thermoanaerobaculia bacterium | reverse complement strand
AGGCGAGCAACGGCCGATGCTCGGCCAGGCCTAGCGGCGCCTCGATCTCTCGCCAATAGGATCGCAGCGGTCCACTGCGCATGAGCGTCGTTTTGCACCCCAGCGGGCGGAAGCCGTCAAGGGCGGCGACGCCGTGTTCCGGCGAGGGACGGCCGGTGGCGATTCGAGTCCAGAACGAGGCGGGCGGCTCCGGTCCGCGGGGGTAGGAAAAGACGACCCCCGACCGCGCCAGGGCGCCGAGCGCCGGGAGTTCGCCGCGGGCGAGCAGATAGTCGAGTTCCGGAGCGAGCACACCGTCGATGCCGATCGCCAAAACCCGCCCTCCCGGCGCCATCGGCAGCGATCCCGGAGCATCCGCGCCGGGTTGCCTCGCGGCGAGCAGGGCGGGAAGCACCACCACCAGGGCCGCCGCGCCGACCGCGAAGGCCAACCAGCCGCGCGACAACGTCCAAGCCTCCGACGGCTCGTCGGCCAGGCGGATCGCAAGAGTCAGCAGGCCATGGTGGACGGTCTTGACCAGGGCATAGAGAACGAACGGCGCCGCGACACCGAGCACCGCGATTTGCCAGGCGCCGCTCGCGGCAACCAGTTCCTCGGCGCGCCAGAGCGCGAGCGCGAGGGTCGCGACACCGACCGCCGCCGCGGCGCCGAACGTGAACGCCTCGATCCGCCGCACATGGGAAAAACGCAATACCCAGGCGGTCGTCGCCCCAACGAGCAAAAAGGCGAGCGCTGCGGCGAGCGTGATCGGCACGAACAGGTGGAGGAAGAGGACCGCCGCGTCGAGCGGATGGGCCGCGAGCGCACCGTTTGCCGCGGCAAGCCAGAACGCGAGCGGAGCGGCGAGCACTAGCCCTGTGCGCACTCCCACCTTGCCCGCGAGGACGCCCAAGGCCCGCAACGGCCGGCGCGGGCGCAGGGCATCCTGGAGCAGAAAGCGCTCGAAGCCGTGCGAGAGGTAACCGCGTTGCCGCAGCTCCTCGCGCACACGCTCCAGATCTTCCGCTTCGCCCGGGGGGATCTCCTGCATCCGGCGGAGTTTACCCGTTGCCGAGCCCCTTGCTTCGAATCCTTGGGTCCGCCCGCGCTTAGAGCCGAGGCCGGGAGACGTGCAGGTTGCCGCGCACGGCGAACCGCAGCGGCCAGGAGACGGCACCCTCCGCGTAGTCGATTCCCACCCGCGGCCCCGTGGCGATCTCGGCCGGAAAGGCCGGTTCGCCAGAAACGATTCGAAGTGCGCCGCGGTTGAAACGCGCACCGTCGTCGCTACGGTTTATCCCGAGCGCCTTGCACAAACGCCCCGGGCCTCCCGCCACATCCCCCGGCCGGGCGCGCGAAAGGCCGCGCAAGGCGAGCATCCGCTCCTCCCCGGCCACCGGCTCCCCCGCCCGGATCAACACCGCACTGCCGAGATCCACCCCTTCGGTCACCACGTTCAGGCAGAAGTGCATGCCGTAGATGAAGTAGACGTAGACGTGCCCCCCGGGAAGGTACAGGCTCTCGTTCCGCGCCGTCCGCCGCCCGCCCCACGCATGGCTCGCCCGATCGGGAGCCCCGAGGTACGCCTCGGTTTCGACGATCCGCAGGACCAGGCGGTCGCCGTCGATCTCGCGTACCAGGTACCGCCCAAGCAGCTCGCGGGCGACCGGCTCGGTCGGGCGGCGGTAGAAGCGGAGGGGGAGGGGCCTGGACCGACTCAAGCGGCGAAGAGTACCAGGCCGAGAAAATACCCGAACGGACCGACGGAGGAGGAAGCTCACCTTCGCCACCGCTGCGGTTTCTTCCTGGGTGCGCGGGCCTCCGGCCCGCTCGTGCGGGCGAGACGCCCGCGCACCCAGGAAAAAGCCGCAGCGGTGGGCGCACGCCTACCCGAAAAGCCCTTCACCCACCTTATAATCCCCCGTCCCCATGCTGCCGCCACTTTTCTCCGACCTACCCGCGCCGTTCGCCGCGCGTTTTGACCCGGATGCGCCTTGGGCTCTTCTCGGTGAGGCCCTCAATGAGATTCTTGCCGCCCTTCCCTCTTCGGCGATCGAGGTAGGCGTGCCCCCCGAGGTATCGCTTGCGGGCGATCGGATCGCGATCGGGCGAGGGACGCGGCTTGCTCCGGGCGTGGTGATCGAGGGGCCGGTGTGGATCGGCGAGGACGTGGAGATCCGGCCGGGAGCGTATCTGCGCGGCGGGGTCTGGATCGGCGACGGCGCGGTGATCGGCGCGAACACGGAGGTCAAGCGGGCGATCTTCCTGCCCGGCGCGCGGGCGCCGCACTTGAATTACGTGGGCGACTCGATCCTGGGGGCCGAGGTGAACTTGGGCGCCGGGACGATCCTCTCGAATTTCCGTCATGACGGGCGGGAGATCCACGTCGGACGGGACCGACCGAGCGGGCGGAGAAAGCTCGGCGCAGTGCTCGGCGACCACGTGCAAACCGGCTGCAACTGCGTGATCCATCCCGGCGTGGTGGTCGGGCGCGAGACCCAGGTCTATCCCGGGGTACAACTACGCTCGGGCGTCTACGCCGAGAAGCTCCTGATCAAACTGCGCCAGGAGCTGGACCTGATCCCGCTCGCCTGACGTCCTTCCGGCACGAATCCCCTACACGAACCGCGGCCGCGGAAACGCCTGGGTGGCGATGGCACCCGGCGGCTGACAGACGACCATCAGGGTCCGGTCGTCCTGGGCCGGCTCGCCGTCCGCGAAAAGCTCGACGTCCGCGAAGATTGCGTCGACCACTTCTTGAGCCGAGGGGCCACGGTTCGCGCTCGCGACCTGGATCAGGCGGCGCAGGCCGTACTCTTCCCGCTCGGCGCCGTCCCCTTTGCCCAGCGCCTCGATGATGCCGTCGGTGTAGAACACCAGCATGTCGCCCGGCTTCATGATCACGAAGCCGCGCTCGTAGGAGGCCGAAGCGAGCGGGCCGAGCACGGGCCCCCCTTCTTCGAGCAGACGGCAGGTGCCGTCGGCCGCAAGGTGAAACGGCGGCGGGTGCCCGGCGTTGACGTAGATGAAGTTACCGTTCAGCTCCAGCTCGCCGTAGAACATCGAGACGAACCGGCTGGTGAGCGTACTGCGGTGGATGATCGAATTCAGACGCTCGACCGTGCGGACGATTTTGAGGTCGCGCGCGAGCCCCATCCGCAGGCCCATGTAGATGTCGCGCACCTGGAGCGCCGCGGTGAGGCCATGGCCGGAGACGTCGGCGATCGCCAACCCCAGGATCTTCTCGGTGAGCGGGATGTAGTCGAAGAAATCGCCGCCGACGCTCTCCATCGGATCGGATCGGCCGAACAGATCAAACTGGCCGTAGGTCGGTACGCGCCGCGGCAAAATCGAGGCCTGGATCTTCCGCGCCTCCTCGTACAGGGTACGCATCCGCTCGCGGCGAATCTTTTCGTTGATGCTGTGGCGCAGAATGCCGAGCGAGAAGCGGATGTCGTCGGCCGATACCCCTGGAGCCACGTCGAAGGCGAGCACGAAGTCCTCGTCGCCCACCTCGACCGCCGCGAACTGCTGAACGCCCAGCTTGGCTTCGATCTCGGCATCGACCCCCGGATCGTTCGCCGCCATGTAGACGACCCCTTCTTCCGCCAGACGCTCGAACGGCGGGTAGGACCAGGGGATCTTGAGCCCGAGAGCCACGGGCTTGGCGTCCCCGAACAACCGTTCGAGCACGTACTGTTTGCCCTCCAGGCTATAGAGCCGTCCACCGTAAATGCCCAACTCGTCGCGGAATTTTTGGATCACCGTTTCGATCACGGCCTGGATCGTGCTCGGCACGTCGTCCGAACGCTCGATCACGGAAACGACCTGCTCGACCTTCTTCATCAGCTCGCGGTAGTTGACCGCACGGACTTCCGTAGACATCGGCAAATCTCCAGCTTTTCTCCGCAGGGGGTGTCGAGAGAGGAAGACCTGGCCGCCTCAGCCTCGATCGACGATCGCTTTGACGATCCGATCCTGCTCGCGGTGGGCTTCCTCGTTGCTGCGCGTCTGATTCAAGAGGATCGAGAACGCATAGACGCGGCCCGATACGGCACGGGCGTAACCCGACAGACTCGACACATCGGCAAGGGTGCCGGTCTTGGCATAGACATTACCCTGATAGGGGGCTCCGGCAAACCGTCTCTTCCATCCGCCGTTGTTTTCGCCGCCATACGGCAGGGAATGGACGAATTCCGACCCCCACCGGTGGAACCACATATGGCGCAGCAGGCGGGTCATCTGATGCGGCGAAAGCTGGTTGCCACGCGACATCCCGGAACCGTCGGCGAGGCGGAACGAGGCGGCGGGAACGCCGAACGAGCGCAGGAACTCGCCCACCGCCGTTGTCCCCTCGCGCCAACCACCGTGGCCGCAGCGCCGCGCGCCCAGGAGCTTTACCAGGCTTTCGGCGTAGAAGTTCTGGCTTCGCTTGTTGGCCACCTCGATCGCGGCGAGCAGGCCGCTGCGGTAGGCGGCCAGCCGCTCCCACACCTGACCGGGGAGTTCTTCGACCGGCACCGTGCGCCCGGCCACCTCGATTCCCTCTTCGCGCAGCGCGTCGACCAGGGAAAGGCCGAAGTAGAGCGTCGGATCGGGCACCGAGATCCAGGTGTCGAACGGCCCCTTGGCGGCGCCGATCTTGCCGCTCACGATCAACAGATCGCCCTGGCGGCGCACCACCGGATTGCCCGCTCGGCCGGCCACCGTGACCGCCCGGTTGTCGACGCGCAGAATCTTGACCGGCGGGATCGTTTCGATCTCCGGCGCCGTGCCGGGAGCCCCGGGGCGGACACGGATCAGGATGCAGTTATCGTTGAACGACAGAGCATCCACCGGCGCCTCGTACCAGGCATCCAATTGCTCGCGCGGCCAATCGGGATGGATGCGCCGTGCTTCGAACAGGCCGCTGGCAAGATAGAGATCGCCCGCCACCTTCCGCACCCCGCGGCTCCGCAGAGCGGTCGCCCACTGCCGGAACACGGCGTACGAGTCGCCCGCCCAATCGCGTCCCGAGATGCTCGGATCGCCACCGCCCACCACGCCCAGGTCGCCCTTAAGTACCCCATTCCGCACTTCGCCGCGGACGAGGAACCGGGTCTCGATAAAGAACCCGGGGCCGAATGCGTCGAGCGCAGCGGCGGTGGTGAGCAGCTTGGTGTTCGAGGCGAGGATGCGCGGCGTGTCGCCGTTCCAATCGAAAACCGTTTCGCCATCTTCGATCCGCGCGACGTGTACACCGAACGCCGAAGAGTTGCGCTGCGCCGCGGCAACCTCGGCCGACAGCGCCGAAACCAGCGGCGACGGCGGTGCGCCCGCTCCCGGCGCCGGAAGAAGCAACCCGAGCGGTGTCGCGAACAGAGCGATGAAAAGGAAGAATCGACGCACCACGGCAGTATAGCGCCCGGGCGGGCGGAGCAAAGTTGAGGGGGGCGCGTGTAGCGCCGCGATCGACGGGTTCTAGCCCGGCAGCCCCGCGCTTAGCCGAGCCGGCGCGCCGCTTCGGCCCAGAAGGCTTCGAGGTCGAGAGTGATCTCGGGGAGGGCGGCGGAGCGGTAGACGGCGCCGTCCGGCAGGGCGACGACGAAGCGGCCGTTTTCGTTCACCAGAAATTGGATCTGGCGCTCGGCCGGTTCGACGATCCAGTACTCGGCGATTCCAGAGCGGGCGTAGAGATCGAGCTTCTGCACCCGATCACGCCGGGCGGTGCCGGGCGAGAGGATCTCGATCAGCAGGTCGGGCGCGCCCTCGATCCATCCCCGGCGGTCGCCGAGAATGGCGGCCCGGGCTGGCGAGACGTAGATGACGTCTGGCTGGACGATCGAGTGATCCGCGAGGCGGACGTCCAGGGGGGCCATGAACACATACCCCCCGGCTTCGCGGGCCGGGACGTCGAGCCGCTTGGCGAGCTCGAAACCGAGGAACTGGTGGGGAATCGCAGGGCTCGGCGGCACGTAGAAATTCCCCTGGATCAGCTCGCAGCGCGGCGAATCCGGAAGGTTCGCGTAATCCTTGGCCCGATAAGGACCTAAAGACCCAGGCAACGCGAGCGGCGGTTCTTCCAGCAGAGCGATCGGCATCGCTCTGAAATTATACCGCAGCCACCCCGATCGGGCACGTTACCCCGGTGCCCCCGATGCGAGAATAACAACTCGCCTATCCTACTTGAGGTTTCGTAGGCGTAGACTGTGAAGTATCGCTTAGCCACACCAGGTTGAGGACTACCGAAGTGGGTGCATTGCTATGGCCGACTTGCAGGAGGCGTTCTGGGACAACCTCCTGGACTACATCCAGGATCGGACCGTTGTCCCGGTTATCGGCCCAGAACTCGTCACGGTTCGGGAAGGCGACCGCGACGTGACACTCTACCGCTGGCTGGCGCAGCGGCTGGCGGCTGATCTCCAGCTGCCAACGGCCGAGCTTGGCGAGGGGTTCGACCTCAACGAGGTGGTTTCGCTGCACCTGCGCCGACGAGGAGAGCGGGAGGAACTCTACGCTCAAATCCATCGAATGCTGCGTAACGCTGCGCTTACGCCGTCCGAGCCGCTTCGAGCGCTCGCCGGCATCCCCGGCTTCGACCTGTTCGTTTCACTGACCTTCGACTCGCTGCTCGCGGATGCCATCAGTGCTACGCACACCGACGGGTCGCGCGCTGAAATGATCTCCTATTCACGTAATTCCGTCCGAGACCTCTCCTGTCCCAGATCTGAACTCCGGCAGCCGGTGGTATTCCATCTCCTAGGGCGAGCATCCGCTTCCCCAGACTACGCCATTTGCGACGAGGATCTACTTGAGTTCCTGCACGCCGTGCAGGACAAGCAGCGACAGCCCAAGACTCTATTCGACGAGTTGCGCGGCAACCATCTGCTCATCCTCGGCTGCAGCTTTGGGGACTGGCTCGCACGATTTTTCCTGCGCACCGCGAGGAGCCTCGAGCTATCTCAGAAGCGCAGGCGCTTGGATGTGCTGGTGGGCGATCAGATTGCGCAGGATGCCAGGTTGACCCTGTTCCTCAAGAGCTACAGCTCCGATTCCCGCGTCGTCCCACTGCCCGCGGCGCAGTTCGTTACGGAGCTTGCGAGACGCTGGAAAGCGGCCCATCCGGTTCAACCAAAGAGCGTGGAGCCAGTCCTCCACGCGGCAGGCAAGGGCGGCGAGAGCATTCCCCCCGGGGCGATTTTCGTCAGCTACGCGAGCGAGAACTTGGAGGCCGCTGGCAGATTGGCCGAGGGCCTGCGCTTGGCCGGCTTGGAGGTGTGGTTCGACAAGGATGCCTTGCAGATGGGAGAGGACTGGGCACGCAGCATTCGGCGCGGTATCGAGCGCTGCTCGCTGTTCCTGCCGGTGATCTCGCGCCAGTCCGTGGGCGAGGAGAACCGGCGTCGATTCTTCTGGCGGGAGTGGAACGACGCGGACGTCTTAGCTCGCGGGATGGCGCCGGACGAGGTTTTCATCCTACCCATAGTGATCGACGAAACGCGCATCGATCACGCCCCCTTGCCCGACTCCTTCAAGAGAGCGCACGGCATCAACTCGAGAGACGGGAACATCACGTCCGATGTCGCCCGGAAACTCAAAGAGCTCGTGCGCGAATTTCACCGCCGGCAGCGAGCGGCGTGAAGGTCTGAGATACCTGAGATGCCTGAAACAATCGAGATGCAACGCCAGGCATTGAGCCGCGACAACCCGTGGCCCGGTCTCGATCCCTTCGACGAAAGAGACCGGGAATACTTCCACGGCCGAGCGGCTGAGTCGGTTGAGCTGCAGCGGCTGGTTCGTCGCGAGCCGCTCACGGTGCTGTTCGGGCGTTCCGGGCTGGGCAAGACATCGCTGCTCAAAGCCGGGTTGTTCCCCCTGCTGCGCCAGGAGGATTGCCTGCCGGTCTACGTGCGCCTCGACTATGGAGTCTCTGCAGATCATTCGCCGCCACTGTGCGACCAGGTGTTTCGCGAGTTGCAAGCGGCGTGCGATGCCGACCGGGTCCAGGCGCCTCAGAACGACAGGAACGAAAGCCTCTGGTCGTTTTTCCACCGGCGTGACGCGGAATTCTGGAGCGACCGCAACCGCCCGGTGACCCCTGTGATCGTGTTCGATCAGTTCGAGGAGATCTTCACGCTCGGCCAGGAGACCGAAACGGCTCAGTCCCGGTTGGCCGCCTTCCTGGCCGAGCTGGGTGACCTGGTGGAGAACCGGCCACCGGACGCGGTGCGGCAGGCGCTAGAGGCCGAGTCCTCGGCGGCGAGACAATTCGATTTCAAGCGCTCGACGGTCAAACTGGTGCTCAGCTTCCGCGAGGATTTCTTGGCTGAGATGGAGGGTCTTAAAGGTTCGATGCCTTCTCTCATGTACAACCGCTTCCGCCTGTTAGCGATGAGCGGCGCCCAGGCTTACGAGGTGATCACCCGCGCGGGCGGGACGTTGGTCGACGACGACGTCGCACGGCGGATGCTCCGGCTCGCCTGGCAGAACGAGCCGAGCCCACCCGTCGATCCTTCCGAATTTCCCAGGATCGAGATCGATCCAGCTCTCCTCAGCGTGGTGTGCAGCGAGCTGAACCACAAGCGCCAGCAAGCGGAGCCGCCACTCGCGCTCATCACGCCCGCTCTGCTCGAAGGCGCCGACCGCGAGATCCTCTCAGGTTTCTACGAGCGCGGCGTGGCCGACCTCGATCCCCATGTGCGAGCGTTCGTCGAAGACGAGCTGATCACCGATCGCGGCTACCGCGACAGCCACGCCCTGGAGGACGCGCTGGATCTTCCCGGCGTCACCTCTGAGGCGCTAGATACGCTGATCCGACGCCGCCTGCTGCGGGTAGACGAACGGCAGAGCGTGCGCAGGCTGGAGCTGACCCATGACGTATTAACCCGCGTGGTCAAAGACAGCCGTGACAGCCGCCGCTCCCGCGAGGCCGAGGAAGCGGCGACGGCTCGGGAACGAGTGGCGCGCGAACAGCAGCGGCGCAACCGGCGAAATGCGGCGCTCGTCGCAGCAGGAGCGATCGTCGTGCTCGTTCTCGCAGCACTTGCCGGATGGTTTGCGTGGAAGGCCAGCCGGGAGCAGAAGCGGGCCACTAAGCTGCTGTCCGAGGCGGAGAGCACGCGGCTGATGGCCAAGGCGGATCCGCTTCAGGATGCCAACTACGATGCATCTCTTCTAGTCAACCTGGAAGCCGCTCGGGTTGCTCCAACACTTGATGCGCAGGCCGGACTGCGGCTCCGATTTGTGAACCACCCGCATCTAGCCGCGTTTCTGCCGGGGCATCGAGGCCCCGTCGTCAGCGTTGCCTTCAGCCCAGATGGGAAGCAGCTGGCCTCGGCGAGTTGGGACAACACAGTGATTCTGTGGGACGTTGCGAACCGGAAGCTGCTGGCCACACTCGAGGGGCATAAAGACGCAGTCTATAGCGTCGCCTTCAGCCCGGATGGGAAGCGGCTGGCCTCGACGAGTGAGGACGAAACCGTGATCCTGTGGGACGTGGACAGCCGTAGGCAGGTGGCCACGCTAAAGGGTCACAAGGGCGCGGCCTTTGGTGTCGCCTTCAGCCCGAACGGGAAGCGGCTGGCCTCGACGAGTTGGGACAAGACCGTCATCCTGTGGGACGCAGAGAACTTCAGGCCACTAGCCACGCTGGAGGGGCACAAGGGCGTCGTCCGGAGCGTCGCCTTCAGCCCGGACGGGAAGCGGCTGGCCTCGACGAGTTGGGACAAGACCGTCATCCTCTGGGACGTGGACAGCCGCAAGCAACTGGCCACACTGGAGGGGCACAAGAGCGCAGTCTTTGGCGTCGCCTTCAGCCCGGACGGAAAACGGCTGGCCTCGGCGAGTCGGGACAAGACCGTGATT
>JBBRUC010000218.1:0-10048 GCA_038248205.1 Thermoanaerobaculia bacterium | reverse complement strand
TCTCGGCCGCATCGACGATCAGATCAAGATTCGCGGCTATCGAATCGAGCCGCGCGAGGTCGAGGCCGTCCTGCGCGAAGCCGTGGGGGTGCGCGAAGCGGCGGTGGTGGTGCGCGAAGATGCGCCGGGCGACCGCAGGCTGGTGGGCTTTTTCGTCGCGGCGGAGGAGGGGCCGGAGGGAGAGGACTTGAGGTCGTGGTTGAAGGCCCGCCTGCCCGACTACATGTTGCCCGCGGCTTTGGTGCCGATCGCCGAGCTGCCGCGTTTGCCGAGCGGCAAGCTCGACCGCAAGGCGCTGATCGCCATGCCGCTCTCGCGCTTGGAGGCCGAAGCCCCGCCAGTCGATCCGCGCACCCCGGTCGAAGAACTGCTCGCGCTTCTCTGGCGAGATCTGCTCGGGGTCGAGCGGATCGGCGTCGAGGACGACTTCTTCTCGCTGGGGGGCCATTCGCTGCTCGCCATCCAGCTGCTGGCGAGGATTCGGGAGACCTTCGGCATCGAGCTGAACCTGCGCGCGCTGTTTCAGGCGACCAAGATCGCCGACCAGGCGCGGGAGATCGAGGCCCTGCGCCGGGTTGGCGGCGGCGCGCCGCCGCCGGTGATTTCCCCGGCGCCGCGCGATCGCGCCCTGCCGCTGTCGTTCGGCCAGGAGCGCCTGTGGTTTCTGCAACAGCTTGAGCCGCTGAGCTTTGCCTACAACATACCGATGACGTTGAGGCTCGAAGGGCGGTTGGCGCTCGCCGCGTTCGACGGCGCGATCGCCGAGGTGGTTCGGCGGCACGAGATCCTGCGCACGATCTATCGCCGCGAACAGGCGACGACCGCGCAGAAGGTCTTGCCGCCCCCGGCGGTGCGCACCTCTGTGGTCGATCTCGCGGCGATCGCCGAACCGCGCGCCACCGCCATCGCGCGAGCGATCGCGACCGCCGAAGCCCACCGGCCCTTCGACCTCGAAATCGACCTTCCGTGGCGCGTCACCCTGATCGCGATGGCTCCGGAGCAGTGGTTGCTGCTCCTCACCCTTCACCACATCGCCTCCGACGGCTGGTCGATGGGCGTCCTGATCGAAGAGCTCGGCGCGGTCTATGCCTCGCGGATCGCTGGGACCGCGCCCGGCCTCGCGCCGCCGCCGATTCAGTACGCCGATTTCGCCGCGTTCCAACGCTCCTGGTTGGAGGGCGATGTCCTGGATCGGGAGATCGATTGGTGGCGGCAGGCGCTGGCGAAGAATTCTCCCAGCCTCGATCTCGCCGCCGACCGACCGCGCCCGGCCCAACGGACGACCGAGGGCGACGAGCGCGTCGTGGTTTTGTCCGGCGCGCTGTCCGCCGCCGTCGACGAGCTTGGCCGACACTCGGGCGCGACGCCTTTCATGACCCTGCTGGCCGCCTTCGCCGCGTTGCTCGCGCGCCGCTGCGGTCGGGACGACCTGCAGATCGGAACCGTGGTCGCCGGGCGCGATCGGATCGAGACCGAGCGACTGATCGGGTTCTTCGTCAACACGCTGGTCTTGCGCCTGGACCGGCTCGCGGGGGCGAGCTTTTCCGACGTGATCGCGCGGGCGCGTGAAACGGTGCTCGACGCGCACCTGCACCAGGACCTGCCGTTCGAGAAGCTGGTCGAGGAGCTGCGCCCCGATCGGAGCCTCAACCAGATGCCGCTGTTCCAGGTCTTGTTCACCCTTCGCGACGGGCCGCGCGAAGACGTTCGCCTGCCGGATCTGCGCCTGACCAACCTGGGCTGGACCGAGATCTCCGCCAAGTTCGACCTGATGCTCGCGATCGACCGGGGCAAGGGCAGCCTGAGCGCCACGGCGACCTATTGGACCGCGTTGTTCGACGGGGCGACGATCGTTCGCGTTCTCCGTCAGTACGCGACGCTGCTGGCGCGGATGATCGAGAGGCCGGATCGGCCTTTCTTCGAGTTGTCCCTTCTCGGACCGACCGAACGCCACCAGCTGCTGGTCGAATGGAACGACACCCGGCGCGAATATTCGCGCGACGCCACGCTCGACGAGCTTTTCGAGCAGGTTTGCCGCGAATGGCCCAACGCGGTCGCGCTCTTGGACGGCAGCCGGGAAGTCACCTACGGCGAGTTGGACGCCTGGTCGAATCGCTGGGCCTGGAGCCTGCGGCGGCGCGGCGTCGGACCCGAGAGCCTGGTGGGAATCCACCTGAAGCGCTCAATCGAGCTGGTGGTCGGGGTCCTGGCGATTCTCAAGGCCGGCGGCGGCTACCTGCCGCTCGATCCCGGAGGGCCGTCGGGGCGGCTCGCGTTTCAGATCGACAACGGCGGCGTTCGTTGGGTGCTCTCCTGCCGCGCGCTGGCCGACGAGTTGCCTCGCGGCGACTTCGAAGTCATCCCCGTCGACGGCGACGCCGACCTCGCGGACGAAAGCTCGGAGCCGCCGCCGCCGCTCGGCGGGCCGGACCATCTCGCCTACGTGCTCTACACCTCTGGTTCGACCGGCGAGCCGCGCGGCGTGGCGGTCGCCCACCGCAGCGTGGTCCGCTTGGTGCGAGGGGCTGAGTACGCACGTTTCGCGCCGGACGAAACGTTCCTCCTCCTCGCTCGATTTTCGTTCGACGCCTCGACGTTCGAGCTTTGGGGCGCGTTGCTCTCGGGCGCCCGGCTGGCGATCGTGCCGGACTCGCCGACCCTTCATGAGCTGGAGGCCGCGCTCCAGCGCTTCTCGGTCACCGTGCTCTGGCTCACCGCGGGCATGTTCCATCAGATGGTCGAGGGAAACCTGTCGGGCCTCCGTGGGGTACGCCGGCTGCTCGCTGGGGGCGACGTTCTCGCCGTACCGCAGGTCAGGAAGGTGCTTGACGGCCTGCCGGGGACGCGGGTGATCAACGGCTATGGCCCGACCGAAGGGACGACCTTCACCTGCTGCTTCGACGCCACGTTTGGAGATTTCGAGGCTTCGGTGCCGATCGGCCCGCCCATCTCCAGCACCCGGGCCTATATCGTCGATCCCGAGATCGACCCGGTGCCGCTGGGGGTTCCCGGCGAGCTTGCCGCCGCCGGGGACGGCCTGGCCCGCGGATACTGGCGGCGCCCCGAGCTTACCGCCGAGCGCTTCGTGCCCGATCCTTTCTCGGCGGACCCCGGCGGGCGGCTTTACCGAACCGGGGATCTCGCGCGTCACCGCGTGGACGGCGCGCTCGAATTCCTCGGGCGGCGGGACCTTCAGGTCAAGGTTCGCGGGTTTCGCATCGAGTTGGGAGAAATCGAGGGCGAGCTGCTCCACCACCCGCTGCTGCGCGAGGTCGCGGTCGTCGCCCGGGGCGACGCGAGCGGCGCGCGCCGGCTGATCGCCTACTGCGTCGGGGACCCGGCGCCGAGCGCCCGGGATCTGCGGGCGTTCCTCGTCGAGCGGCTGCCTGACTACATGATTCCCGCTTTCTTCGTGGTACTCGACAAACTGCCGCTGAACGCCAACGGCAAGGTCGATCGCGCGGCGCTTCCCGAGCCCGCGGCTCCCGAGACGGAAACCGCGGCGACCTACGTCGAGCCGCGCGACCTGTTGGAGCTCGAGCTGGTCCAAACCTGGGAAGAGGTGCTCGGCGTGCGGCCGGTCGGCATCGCCGACGACTTCTTCCAACTCGGCGGGCACTCGCTGCTCGCCGTCCGATTGATCGCGGAGATCCGGAAACGTTTCGGCTGCGACTTGCCGCTGCTGTCGTTGTTCGAGGAGGCGAACGTGCGGCGCCAGGCCGAGCTGCTCCGCGGGCGCGCCGCCACCTCGGTGCGCCTGCCCCTGGTGCCGATCTTGCCGGGCGGCTCGAAGCGGCCGTTCTTCTGCGTCCATCCGGGGGGCGGTGGCGTTCTCGGCTATATCGATTTAGCTTACCATCTTGGACTAGAGCAGCCCTTCTTCGGCCTTCAGGCGCGCGGCTGGCAGGACGGACTGGAGCCTTTGGCCTCGGTCGAGGAGATGGTGGAGATCTACCTGGCGGCGATCCGCGGCGTTCAACCCTCGGGACCTTATCGAGTGGGGGGGTGGTCGCTCGGCGGGATCATCGCCTATGAGCTGGCGTCGACTCTCGCCGCCCAGGGCGACGAGGTCGAGGTGCTGGCGTTGCTCGATGCGAGCGCGGAAAAGGAACCCATGCCGGACGACGCGGACCTGATCGCCTCGATCCTCGAAGAGGCGATTCCCTTGGCGGCGGACTCGTTGCGCTCCTTTGGCGATCTCGACTCGATGTTCGCCTACGTCGTGGCCCAGGCGCGCGAGCGCGGACTCCTGCCCGACACGTTCGATCCCGATGAGGCGCGGCGCTACTACGCCCTGCGCCGCCGCAACATGGAGGTCGCGGCCGCCTACGTTCCACGGCCCTACGCCGGACCCGTGACTCTGTTCCGGGCCGAAGACCGCCCCGCGACCGCCGACCCGACCCTCGGTTGGGGCGCTCTCGCGCTCGGCGGGCTGGAAATCGTGCCGGTCCCCGGCCGGCACGAGAACCTGATTCACAGGCCGCAGGTTGCCGATTTGGCCTCGCGGCTCGCCGCGGTCCTCGACCGGAGCGAAAGCGCGCCCGGACCCCACGTGCCAACCGGCGAAGCGCGGCCGGTCGGAGCGGCCTGCCCCATGGTTGAGACCCTTCAAGAGGAGAGCCCCCGATGAATGATTTTGGATTGACAATCCGTTTCGCCCTCCGGTCGCTGGTGCGCCATCGATGGATTACGGCCACCGTAGTTCTCACCCTCGGCCTGGCGATCGGTATCGTTACCGCGATTTTCAGCTTGGTCCAAGGCATCCTCCTGCGGCCGTTGCCCTACCCGGATCCGGATCGCCTGGTCTGGCTCCACGGCCGAAATCCTTCGAGCGACGAGCTCCCTTTGTCGCCGCCCGATTTTCTCGACTACCGGGAGCGCAATCGGACGTTCTCGCACCTGGCGATCTATCAGGGGGCGGAGATCAACATCTCGGGCGGACAGTCGCCCGAGTACGTCCACGGCGCCTCGGTTTCCGCGAAGTTCTTCGGAATGTTGGGGGTCCAGCCGCAGGTGGGGCGCCTATTCGAGCCGAACGAGGAGTCGGGGGGGCCGGCGCAGGTGGCGCTGCTCTCCGACAAGCTCTGGCGCCGTAGCTTCGGCGGGTCGCCGGACGTCGTCGGCCACAGCGTCCGGCTCGACGGTAAGGACTTTCTCGTCGCGGGGGTGCTGAAGCCGGGATTCAACTACCCCGACAACGCCCTGATCTGGATACCGTTCGACCTGTCGCAGGATTCGATGAAGAATCGGCGGTTCCATTTCGTGCATGCCGTGGGTCGCATTCGCCCGGGCTTGAGCCAGCGCCAGGCCCAGAGCGATCTCGAAGTCATCGCCAAGGATCTGGCCAAGACCTATCCCGACACCAACGAGGGTTGGAGCGTGCGCCTGGAGCCGCTCAAGGATCGAATCCTCGGCAAGGTGGGCAATTCGCTGCTCGCCCTGCTCGGCGCAACCTTTCTAGTGTTTCTGATCGCCTGCGCCAACATCGCGAACCTCCTGTTCGGCAAGTCGATGGCGCGCGAAAAAGAGATCGCCGTGATCACGGCACTCGGCGCGGCGAGGGGAAAGTTGGTCCGCCAACTGCTGCTCGAAGGGTTGATCCTCGGCCTGCTCGGAGCGGGGCTCGGCATGCTCGTCGCGAAGTTCGGCCTGGTCGCGCTCGGCGGCTTGGCCACCAACCTGCCGCGTCTAGAAGAGGTGGGCATCAACCTGGAGGTCGGTCTCTTTGCCGTGTCGGTCGGTCTGGTCGCGAGCCTGCTGTTCTCGCTGGCGCCGGCGCTGATCGCCTCGCGCCCCAATCTTCAGGCAGTCCTCAAGGAGAGCGGTCGCAGCTCCAGCTCGGTTCGAGCGCGCTGGCTGGGCCACGCCTTGGTGGTCGGCGAAATCGCCCTGGCGACGGTTCTGATTATCGGCATGGTGTTGCTGCTGCGCAGTTTTGGCCATCTGCTCGCGGTCGACCCCGGCTTCGAGCCGAATCGGGTGCTCAACGCTCAGATCGTGTTGACCTCGCCGCGCTACGCGCCTCCGGTCGGGCCGGTGCCGTTCTTCCAGGAGCTGCTAGGGCGGCTGCGGAGCGTCCCGGGAGTCAAGGCCGCCGGCGCGGTCACCTACCTGCCGCTCTCCGGGGAAGGCGGCGACATTCCGTTTACCGTCGAGGGGCGGGCGACCGTGGAAGGGGAGCAGCAGAACCTCGGAGGGTTCTACCGCGCCGCCACCCCGGGCTATTTCGAAGCGATGGGCATCCCCCTGCTGCGCGGACGCACCTTCACGGAGCAGGACCGGGAGGGCGCGGAAAAAGTCGTGGTCATCGACAAGAACCTGGCCGACGCCGTTTGGCCGGGAAAAGATCCGCTCGGCCAGAGGATCTCCTTGCCGTTCTCCGAGCCGTTCATCGCCAAGGTGGTTGGCATCGTCGGCAACGTCCGCCAGACCGCGCTCGGCGACGACCCCTGGCAGACGCTCTATCTCTGCTCGTATCAGGACGCCTGGCAGCTGATGCAGGTAGTTGTAAAAAGCTCCGGTCCCAGCGCCGAGAGCCTGTCGGGGCAGCTGATCAGAGAGGTCCGCGCGATCGATCCGGACCAGCCCGTCGTGCTTCGCACCATCGACGACGTGGTCGGCAAGTCGCTCGCCCGGCCGCGCTTCAACATGCTCCTGCTGACCACGTTCGCCCTCTTCGCCCTGTTGCTCACCCTGCTGGGCTTGTACGCGATCGTCTCGGCGTCGGTCGCCCGGCGCACCCGAGAGATCGGAATCCGGAGCGTCCTCGGCGCCCAGCCGGGCGACGCCCTGCGCATGGTGCTCAAAGAGGGGCTGGTGCTCGGCGCGATCGGCGTCGCCGTCGGCCTCGGCGTCGCGTTGGCCGCGACCCGGGGAATTTCGAGCCTGCTTTTCGGCGTCAGCCGGCTCGACCCCTTGACCTTCGCGGGCACGGCGGCCCTGCTTCTCGCGGTGACTCTGGTCGCCTGTCTCGGCCCGGGTCGAAGGGCCACGCGCGTGGATCCCGTCACGGCGCTTCGGTACGACCAATAGCACTCCACGAGAAAGGGAATTCGAGCCGATGTCTCAGCTATTCCGTTTGATCGCATATCTCTTCCGTTCGTCGAAGACGCTCCATTACCCGCGCGCGCTGGTCGCGGTCCTGATCCTCGCGGGCATCGTCGCGGGTCTTTCGAGCACGGCGCTGATCGCCGTGGTGAGCGTGCTGATCGGCGATCCGGCGCACCGATCGAGCACCTACACCTGGGTGTTCGTCGGGCTCTGCCTGGCCCTGCCTCTCTCCCGCTTCGTCTCGCAGTACCTGCTCGTCCGGTTGGCCCAACAGATCACCTACAACCTGCGGGTCACCCTGTGCAGCCGAATCCTCGCCGCCCCTTTGCGCCAACTGGAACGGCTCGGACCCTCGCGGCTGCTCGCGACGCTCACAGACGACGTCACCGTGATCACCGTCGCGCTCACCACGGTGCCGCTCCTGTTCCTCCAGATCTCGGTCGTCTTGAGCTGCCTCGTCCTGATGGGCTGGCTTTCTTGGCAGATGCTGCTGGTCGTGCTCGCCGCGGTCCTGATCGGCGTCGGAACCTATCAACTCCCGCTGCTCGGCGCGCTCAAGCACTTTTCGGTGAGCCGCAACGGCTGGGACCGGATGGTCAAAGGGTTCCGCGGCGTGACCGACGGCACCAAGGAGCTGAAAATCCATCGCGAGCGGCGCGCCGCGTTCCTCCGTCAGGAGATCGAGGAGACCGCGGGTCTCCTGCGTTTTCACAACGTCCGTGGCAACGCGATCTACGCGGTGGTCAACAGCTGGGGCCAGGCGCTCTTCTTCGTCGTGATCGGCATCGTCCTCTTCGTGGTGCCGCAGTTCTGGGCGCTTTCGCCCAGGGTGCTGAGCGGCTATGTCCTGGCGATCCTTTACATGATGACGCCGCTCGACGTGATCCTGAACTCGCTGCCGGAAATGGGCCGGGCGGTGATCGCGATCGATCGAATCGAATCCCTCGGCCTGACGCCAGAGGCGACCGCGGACCAGCCGGCGTCGCGCCGCGATTGGCAGAGCCTGGAGCTGCGTGGGGTCGCGCACACCTACTTTCGCGAGGACATGGAGGACAACTTCACCCTCGGCCCGATCGACCTGGCCTTCAAGCCGGGCGAGCTGGTCTTCCTGGTCGGCGGCAACGGCAGCGGCAAGACGACTCTCGCAAAGCTCCTAGTCGGCCTTTACGACTGCGAGATGGGCGGCGTGTACCTGGACGGCGAGAAGGTCACCGAAGCGAACCTGGAGTCCTACCGCAGCCTCTTCTCGGTGGTGTTTTCTGATTTCTTCCTGTTCGAATCGCTGCTCGGCATGAGCCGGATCGACGAGCAGGCGACCCAATATCTGGAGCAGCTGCATCTGAACCACAAGGTGCGGGTGGAAAACGGCACGCTGTCGACCATCGAGCTTTCGCAGGGGCAACGCAAGCGCCTCGCGTTGCTCACAGCCTACCTCGAAGATCGGCCCATCTACCTGTTCGACGAGTGGGCTTCGGATCAGGACCCGCAGTTCAAGCGGCTCTTCTACCGTCACCTCTTACCCGATCTGCGACGGCGGGGCCGGACGGTGTTCGTGATCAGCCACGACGATCACTACTACGACGTGGCCGACCGGATCGTAAAGCTGGAGTACGGACGGGTGGACGAGGATTCCGCGGCCAGCCGCTCCGCCTCTCCGGCGATCGCCTCGGAGGCCGAGGTGGCCGCGGTCCGGGAGCACTGAGTTGGAGGTCGGCGATTTCGCGGCCAACCACCGCCTCCTGTCGGAGGCGGACTGGCGCTTTCGCGAGCTGGCGTTTCGCCGCCCCGAACTGTGCGCGCGAGAGAGCTTCGAGTCGATCCACGACTCGAAGCACCTCTTGGTCTACCGCCAGCAGTCCTGGCCGACCTTCGTTCGGCGCAGCCTGATGGCCGAGCTCGGCGAGGCGTCGGTCGGCTTGAGCCGCTTGATCCGCGCCGTTCCCGAGCGCGTCTTCGGCCTCGACCCGACGGCGCTCTGCGATTTCTACCGGCTGGACAATCCGGGCCTGCTGGAGATCGTGTTCGAACCGCCGAACGCGCTCGAAGAGGCGGTCGCGCGGGCCGACTTCATCCTCGGCGCCGACGGCTTTCGCTGCATCGAGTTCAACATGGGGGCCGACCTCGGCGGTTGGGAAAGCGGCTACATCGCGGAGCTTCACCGGGCCAATCCCGCGACCGCGGAAGCGCTCGTCGAGCTGGGGTTGGTTCCCGATTGCGTCGACACCTTTCAGGTGTTGGCCGAGCACGTGCTCGCCGAGGTGCGAGACTCGCTCGGGGTGACGGACGAGGCGCGGATCGTCATCGCCGCCGACGAGTTCGCCAACACCAACCGCGCCGCCACCGAGGAGTATCTCGGTCGTGCGCTCGACCGGGCGGCGCGGGGCGTCGAGGGCCTGCCGAAAGGGCGCCTGTTCGTCTGCGAACCGCGCGAGCTGGAGGCGCAGGGAGGAATGCTCCGCCTCCGTGGCGAGACAGTCCACGCGGTCGTCGAAGCGCATCAGCTCGGCACACCCCCGGCGGTGTTCCGCGCCTTCAAGATGGAGAACCTGAAGCTGTTTAACGGGCCGGTTTCGCGCATCCTTTCCGACAAGCGAAACCTGGCGGCCCTTTCGGACCCGCGGTGGTCGGGGTGTTTCACCGCCGAGGAACGAGCGATCGTCGAGCGTTACGTGCCTTGGACCCGGGTGGTCGCGGACGAGACTACCCGCTACCGCGGCGAGGAGGTGTCGCTGCTCGGCCTGCTCGAAGGCGAGCGGGAGCGCTTCGTGCTCAAGATCGCCACGCTTTCCGGCGGCCAGGAGGTCTATGTCGGCAGCGAAACCGAGAGCGGCGTCTGGCAGGAGGCTTTGCGCCGCGCCACGACGGAAGGCAGTTGGGTCGCGCAGGAAGCAGTCGTCGGCCTGGAATTTCTCGAGCAGTCGGGCGAGCGGGGGTACTCGCCACATCGGATGATCTGGAGCCCGTTCGTCTTCGGTTCCCGCTATGGCGGGACGATTCT
>JBBRUC010000217.1:0-10099 GCA_038248205.1 Thermoanaerobaculia bacterium | reverse complement strand
TCCAGTACGTTCGCTATGGCGGACTGACCCTGGCGGACGAACCACTTCGCGAGCGACGTTATGCGGGAGATCTGTTATCGGTTATGCGCTCATTGGACCAACTCTCCGAGGATCTGGCCGGAGCCCATCCCATCGCAGGCGAAGGTCTCAGCGAAAGGACGGTCTATAGTTATCCACCCAAGGCGCTCCACGAACTGATCATCAACGCCGCAATTCATCGCAACTATGAGGGCTCGACAACGCCGGTGTCGATCCGCCACTTCGACGATCGAATCGAGATCCTGAGCCCCGGAGGGTTGTTCGGTGACTTGACCCGCGAGCAGTTTCCCCATGGAACCGCTTATCGCAATCCGATCCTCGCCGAAGCGGCCAAGACCTTGGGATTCGTCAACCGCTATGGCCGTGGAATCTCAATTGCCCAGTCGGAGCTGGCCAAGAACAACTCGCCCGAAGCGCGATTCGAACCTGCGATGAATTATTTTCTCGTGATCGTGGCGGAACGTCCTTGAAGATCATCGCTTTTTTCAGCAATAAACTGGGCGTCGGGGAGACGACGCTCGTCTACCACTTGGCCTGGATGTTTCAGGAATTGGGAGTGCGGACGGTCGCGCTGGACCTCGATCCCCAGGCCAGCCTGACATCATCATTCCTTCGCCGAGAGGAGTTCGAACGGCCTGGGGCATCCTGCGACGAACCCGCAACCGCTTACAATTTCGTCGCGCCCCTCGTCAATGGAGCTGACGAGGAGCCGAACCCTCAGGTTTGCGAGATCGCAAGCCACTTGGCGCTCGTTCCGGGGGATCTCGCGCTCAGCCAGCTTGAAGATCGGCTGGCCGAGAGCTGGGCCACGTACCTCGACGACAAGCTCGCAGCCTTGAAAGGCGCGTCGGTATTTTTCCGGCTCGCGGCAAGCTCCGCCCGGACATGGTCTGCGGATTTAGTCCTCATGGACCTCGGCCCAAGCCTGGGGGCTCTCAACCGAGCTGCCCTCCTTGCCGCCGACCATCTGGTGATGCCTCTGGCCACGGACCTCTTTTCTATCCAGGCACTTCGCAACGTAGGCCCGATTCTTTCTCGCTGGCGAAAAGACTGGGGGCACCGCAAACAGAGCGGATCGCGGGAGGTCTTCCTTCCCGCGGGACAAATGCAGTCCACGGGCTACATTCTCCTCCGGCATACGGCCCGGGAGGATCGCTGGGCGGACCGAATTCCACCTGTCTACCATCACGAGATCCTCGGTCAGCCTGAAAAGGCTCCCCTGCCCGATCCGGACCCACACCGTTTGGCGTCGCTCAAGCACTACCAGAGTTTGATGCCGCTCGCTCAGGATGCCCGCAAACCCATGTTTTCTCTTCGTGCGGCGGATGGCGCAATCGGCAGTCAGGCCCAAGCGGTCCAGGACTGCCACCGAGATTTCGAGACGCTCGCTCGGCGAATCGCGGCACGGATCGGAGTGAACATCCCCGGCGACGAGAGTCCCTAATTAAACCTCTCCCGGTTCCCGTGCGTATGTTCCCCTGACCGATTCCCAGGGAGAGCACCCGCCATGCCCTTGACCTCGTTTCTCGAAACCACCCTCCATGATCTCGGCTACGCCCTGCGCACTCTGCGCAAGAGTCCCGGGTTTACGATCATCGCGACGCTGTCGCTTGCTCTGGGGATCGGTGCCAATACCGCGATTTTCAGTTTGATTTCGGCGCTGATCCTGCGGCCGCTGCCTGTCGCGGATCCGGCTTCTCTGGTGGTGATCGGCGATGGCGCGAGCGTCGGCTCGATCTCGATGGGCAGCGTCCGCGAGGATCTCTACTCGTTGCCCATGTACCGTGAGCTTCGCTCGCAGAGCGGGTCGCTTTCGGGGCTGTTCGCGGCCGGCCGTAGCGGACGATTGAGGTTGGGACTCACCGACGCCAAAGGCGCCGCGGATTCGAGCGATCCGAGTCTTACGGCGCGCGGCCGGATCGTTTCGGGAAACTACTTCTCGGTGCTCGGCGTTCCGGCGATCGCCGGCCGCACCTTCACCGATGCGGACGACCAGGCACCCGGCGCCTCCCCCTACGTCGTCGTCAGTCACGATTTCTGGCAGCGGCGCCTGGAAGGAAACTCCCAGGCCTTGGGCCGCAAGATCACGCTCAACGGGTCGCCGTTTACGGTGGTCGGCATCACCCGTCCGGGATTTACCGGCGAGATCGTCGGTTCCCCGACCGAGGTCTGGATCCCGCTCTCGATGCAGGAACAGGTCAACCCGGGGCGCTCGTTCGCCCAGAATTGGAACATCAACTGGCTGCTGCTGATGGGGCGCGCCAAGCCCGGGGTCACGCCGGCCGCGGTTCGCACCGAGTTTCAAGGCTTGTTCCGGCGCATCGTCGCCGCTCAGCCGCCGTCGGTGATTCCGGCCGACCGCGCCGCCGAGCTGGCCAAAGCGGAGGTGCCGGTCGTTTCCGGGGCGAACGGCTTCTCGCGTCTGCGACCGCAATTTTCCCGATCGCTCTTCACCCTGCTCGCGATCGTCGGCGTGGTGCTCTTGGTCGCCGCGGCCAATGTGGCCAACCTCTTGCTCGAAAGGTCCACCGGCCGCAAGAAGGAGATCGGCGTCCGCCTGGCACTGGGTGCGGGGCGAAGTCGCCTGGTGCGCCAATTGCTCACCGAGAGCCTCGTGCTTGCGACACTTGGCGGCGCGATCGGTCTCGCGATCGCGTTTTGGGCCGACACCGCGCTGGTCCGCCTGGTGGCCGGCTCCGGCCCGCCGGGCGCCTCGGCCGGCAGTTCGCTCGATCTCCATCCCGACCTATCGGTCCTTGCCTTTACGGTGTTCGTCTCGCTGCTCACCGCGATCGCTTTCGGGCTCGCACCGGCCCTCACCGCAACCCGGGTCGAGCTGGCTCCAACGCTCAAGGAGAGCTCGCGCAACTTGGCCGGCGCCTCGGGAAACCGTTGGCCGCTCGGCAAGCTGCTGGTCGTGGCGCAGTTCGCCCTCTCGCTGCTCCTTTTGGTCGGCGCCGGTTTGTTCGTGCGGACGCTCCAGAATCTCGAACACCTCGATCTGGGCTACGAACGAGAAGGGCTCTTGATGGTCGGAGTCGACCCCACGGCAGGCGGAGTTTCCAGCGAGCGCTTCGAGACGTTTACGAGGGATCTGCTCGATCGGGTTGCCGCGGTGCCGGGGGTGCTAGCGGTAACCGCGTCCCAAAATGGTCTGTTCAGCGGCACGGAATCGAACCTGACCGCCCAGATCGAAGGCTATTCGTCGGGAGACGACGACGTCGAACTCGCCTGGGACCGCGTGGCGCCGCGCTATTTCGAGGTGGTGGGCATTCCGATCCAGGCCGGCCGAGACATTGCCGCCACCGATCGCATGGGAGGCCTGCCGGTCGCGGTGGTCAACCGTTCGTTGGTTGACGCCTACCTTCCGGGCCAGAACCCGATCGGCCGGCACATCACCATTCCGGACAACCAAGGAGGGGAAAACCGGGTCTACGAGATCGTCGGCGTCGCGGGCAATTCGCGCGATCACGAGCTGCGAGGCGCCGTACCGCCGCGGTTTTTCACCCCCGTCGTGCAAGCAGCCGACGTTCCGGGGCTCAACCTCGAGATCCGGACGGCGCGCCCCGACGCGACCAAGGAGCCGGTGAAAAAGGCCATCCTCGCGGCCTTCCCCGATCTGCCGATCGACGACATCAGCCCGTTCGCCGACTCTCTCGGCATGCAGGTCAACGATGAGCGCCTGGTCGCCCGCCTCTCGGCGATCTTCGGCCTGCTCGGTTTGGTCCTCGCGGCGATCGGCCTCTACGGCGTGGTCTCGTACGCCATCGCCCGCCGCACCCATGAGCTGGGGCTCCGCATGGCCCTAGGAGCCCAGCGGCCCGGGGTGCTCTGGATGGTTCTCTCCGAGACGTTGCTCTTAGCGGCTGCCGGCATCGCGCTGGGAATCCCCGCGGCGCTCGCCGCGACGCGGGCGGTCGCGAGCCGACTTTACGGCCTCTCCGCCACCGACCCGGCGACGCTGGCCGGCGCAACTGGAATCTTGTTACTGGTCGCCCTGGTGGCCGGTTTCATCCCCGGCGCGCGGGCGACCCGCGTCGACCCGGTCCAGGCGCTACGGTACGAATAGCGCAACCGAAGACCGGGCCGACAGGGACGTCCGGCGGAGCGCTATGCGCCGCCGGCGGGGTTCGACTTGCCGCCTTCGCGCGAGAGGAAATCCTCGACCGCGAGCAGCCGATCGGTGCCGGCGCGCTGAATCACCTGGAGCAGATTGCCCATCGAGCTCATCTCTTCGAGCTGCTCGTCGACGAACCAGTCGAGAAAACGGCGGGCGATGTGGTTCTTGTCCTCGACCGCGATGTCGAGTAGGTCGTAGATCTGCTGCGTCACCTGCTTTTCCCAATAGAGGGCGAGTTCTGCCGCCTCTTCCGCGGAGGCGAAGTCGCACTTCGACTTGGCGATCGCCGGGATGTCCACCCGGCCGCCGACGTCGACTACGAACTTGACGAACTTCATCGCGTGCATCCGCTCTTCGTCCGCCTGGCGGTAGAAGAAGCTCGCAAGCTCAGGCAGCGCCGCCGAGTCGAAATAGGCAGCCGAGGCGATGTATTGAATCGAGGCGCCCATCTCGTTGGCAATCTGGGCGTTGAAGGCGTTGATCAGGCGTTCGGTGGCGTACATGGTCCCTCCTCAAAGAGCATTCCGCTCCACGGTATCAGCATTCGATGACGTTGATCGCGAGGCCGCCGCGCGACGTTTCTTTGTATTTGGTCTTCATGTCGGCCCCGGTCTCGCGCATGGTCTTGATCACCCGGTCGAGCGAGACCTTCTGCGAGCCGTCACCGCGCTGGGCCAGGCGCGCGGCGTTGATCGCCTTGACGGCGCCCATGGCATTCCGCTCGATGCAGGGGATCTGGACCAGACCGCCCACCGGGTCGCAGGTGAGCCCCAAGTTGTGCTCCATGCCGATCTCGGCGGCATTTTCGACCTGGATCGTTGGCCCGCCAAGCGCGGCGACCAGGCCGGCCGCGGCCATCGAGCAGGCGACGCCCACCTCTCCCTGGCAACCGACTTCGGCGCCGGAGATCGAGGCGTTCTCCTTATAGAGGATGCCGATCGCCGCCGCCGTGAGCAGAAACCGGAGCACGCCCTCGTCGGTCGCTCCGGGAGTCAGCCGGCGGTAGTAATGGAGAACCGCGGGAATGATCCCCGCAGCGCCGTTGGTCGGCGCCGTCACTACACGACCTCCGGCGGCGTTTTCTTCGTTGACCGCCAGGGCATACAGGTTCACCCAATCGAGAAGGGTGAGAGGATCTTGGAATCCGGCTTCCGGGCGGCTGGTCAGCTCTTGAAACAATCGGGACGCCCGGCGTTTGACGTGCAGGCTCCCCGGCAGCATCCCCTGCTCGCTGCACCCGCGGGCGACGCAGGCCTGCATGGCTTCCCAGATCTTCCACAGACCGGCGCGGATTTCCTCTTCCGTGCGCCAGGCTTTCTCGTTTTCGAGCATCAGCTGCCAGATCGGTAGGTCGTGCTCACGGGAGAGGCGCAGCAGGTCCGCGCCGGAAAAGAACGGATAGGGCTGCGGGGTCTGATCGGGAACCAGGCGATCGGCGCCCGCGGCCAGCTCGTCGACCACGAAACCGCCGCCGACCGAGTAGTAGATCCGCTCTTCGAGGAGCGCCCCATTGGGGTCGTACGCCCGGAAGCGCATGCCGTTCGAGTGGAGCGGCAGGACCTCGCGCCGGTTGAACAGCAGATCGCGCTTCTCGTCGAACGGGATTTCGCCCTCCAACCCCTGAGCGCGAAGCGGCCCCAGCCGAAGCGTCTCGCGAATCGCCGCCACGCGGGGACCCATCGCCCCCGGATCGACATCTTCCGGCGTCTCCCCTTCCAGCCCCATCAAAACCGCCCTGTCCGTGCCGTGCCCCTTGCCGGTCATCGCGAGCGAGCCGTACAAAGTCGCCTCGATCCGCCCCAGACCCGCCAACTGCCCCTGGCGCTCCAACCGCTCGACGAACCGCTTCGCCGCCCGCATCGGCCCCACCGTGTGAGAACTCGAAGGGCCGATGCCGATCGTAAACAGGTCGAAAACGCTGATGGCCATGCGGTGGGAACCCTCCCTTTGGGGGGTGGATCATATGCGATGGGGGGACCGACCCCTTCCGGCCCAAGGTGTAGAGACGTCCCCAGTCCTCAACCACGATCCTCACCGGGTGCCAGCCCGTCGGGGCGTCTCCTGGTGGGCCACCCGCTCTTTCCATGGTGCTAACATCCCGCCAGCGAGGTCAAAGATGAGCTACGAGCTGACAATCGAGTATGGCGACGATGTCCTGTTCAGCACCGGCCTCAGCCGGAACGAGTTCGACGATGAAGCCGCGTTCCTGCTCGGCGCCAAGCTCTACGAGCTGGGCCGCCTCAGCTCAGGCCAGGCGGCGAAGCTTTGCGGCAAGGCACGGGTCGATTTCCTTCTCTCCTTGCCCCGGATCGGCGTCTCGATCTCGAACCTTCGGCCCGAAGACGCTGAGCCCGAGCTGAGGTTCTTACGACGTGCCTGAGCGGATCGTCATCAACACGGGCCCACTCATCACTCTGGAGCGAATCGGTTGCCTGGACGTTGTAGGACAGCTCCCGTTTGAGTTCATCTCACCTGCCGCAGTGCGCCGAGAGCTAGATCAGGGGGTAGTGAATGGGCATCCGCCGGTTGCGCCTGCATGGTTGTCGATTCGCGAGCTGGCCACTTCGGTACCCGCCGCAGCGCTGGCGGCTCTGGATCTGGGCGAGGCTTCCGTCATCCACCTCGCGCTTGAGCTTGGCGTCCCGATTGTCGCAATCGATGAGTGGAAGGGACGCCGAGCAGCGTTAGCGGCCGGGTTGGAGGTTACGGGAACTCTTGGTCTGCTTGGACGAGCAAAACTGATGGGTTTGCTACCGGCCCTCGCGCCGCTTATCGACAAGGCGTTGACAGCAGGAATTCGATACCACCCGGAGCTGGTTCGCGCCGTCCTCGATGCTGTCGGCGAGTGAGAAGCGAAAACCACCATGAACTGGAAATTAAGCAACCGGCACATCGGCGAGAATGCCGAGCGGAAAGGCGGCGACAATAAGAAGCACGGCGACGGTGGGAGAAGAATCGACCTGGGCCCTGCCCGCATCAGCGCAGACAACCCGATTCGAAAGCCGGAAGACGATTTGCTCGGCTGGACGAAGGTCGCACGCTCGTTCGCGGAGCAGGCCCTATCACTTGATGTAACCGAAGGTGTCGTAGTAGGAGTCCTCGGTCCTTGGGGTTCGGGGAAGTCCTCGTTTGTCAACCTGGCGCGGGCGCACCTGGAAAGCGTTGGCGTCGTGGTCCTGGACTTCAATCCCTGGATGTTCAGCGGCGCTGAGCAACTCGTCGAGTCGTTCTTCATTGAACTCTCAGCACAGCTCAAGATCCGTCCCGAGCTTGCTGAAGTGGGTAAGAGCCTGGAAAGCTACGGCGAGACATTTTCTGGAATGGGTTGGCTACCTCTCGTTGGCCCTTGGATCGAGCGAGGCCGAAAGGTCACTAGTATTCTGGCGAAGTTGCTCCAAGTTAGGAAGGAAGGTGTGGGCAGTCGACGGGCCAAAGTCGAGAAATCCCTTGCTGACCTCGACAAGCCCTTGGTCGTCGTGCTTGATGATATCGACCGGCTAACCCCTTCCGAGATCAGGGATATTTTCAAACTTGTTCGGCTTACCGCGAACTTTCCGAACATCATCTACATTGTAGCGTTCGATCGTATTCGAGTCGAGGAGGCTCTTGCTGAACAACGCATCCCTGGTCGCGACTACCTTGAGAAGATCCTACAGGTGGGCTTTGACCTTCCTGCTGTACCGACACCCGTGCTAAACACGCTGATCCTCCAAGCGATCGATAAGGCGCTCGCCGCCATCGATAACAAAGGCCCATTCGATGAGAATGCCTGGCCTGACATTTTCATGGAAATCATCCGGCCTCTACTCAAGAACATGCGGGATGTACGCCGTTATGCAGCTGCCATCTATGGTGCAGTGCGAGACCTAAATGGGCAGGTTGCTCTTGCTGATGTACTTGCACTCGAAGCCATTCGCGTCTTCCTCCCTGACGTGTTCAGGCAGATAGCTGTAGAGGCACTCACTACTACCTCCGACTCCGGGTATGGCGGCGGTCGCGAAGATTCACCGTACCTGAAGGAGCGAGTGAACCGATTAGTCGAAGCAGCCGATGGTCGCGCCAATGTCGCACGTGCACTCGTATTTCGCCTATTCCCAGGAGCGCAAAGGCACATTGGCGGGGCTCACTTCGGGAGCGACTGGCAGGGCCGGTGGCTTAGGGAGCGACGAGTTGCCCATGAGGACAGCCTTCGCCTTTACTTAGAACGAGTCGCAGGCATGGACCCGCATGGCAGACCGTAGGGCTTTTGACAGCTACCTTCGTTCGTTAGAATCCGAGCGCCTGCAAGATATTGTCGCGTTGTTAGAAGGATACGAAGACCAATTCCGCCCCGAGCACGTGGTGCCCACGATCATTGTGCTTCTAAATCTCCTACCTCAGCTACCTGAGCGCCCCCGCGGCATGTTCGGTTTCGGTACAACGATGGTTGTAGGGCGAGTGGTCTACCGGCTCATTCGCATGCTCAAGGAACCTGACACTATAGAAGCTGCTGTGCGAGAAATCTTGCCTCAAGTGGCTACGTTATCCTCGAAGTTGGAGCTGATTACCGATGTGGGACACAGTGAAGGCGCGGGCCACAAGCTCGTAACGGAAGCCGCAGCGAGCCAGTTCGAGAAGGGTTGGCGGGACGAAGTGCGGGCGGCTAGTACGGACGTGCTATCCGAGGAGAGCGAACTCCTTAGAGTCTTTCTCCTTGCCAAAAGAGAGGCAGGCCCTGAGGAATCACTCCTCAACATTGCCGACTCGCCGCGCATAACACTTGCGCTCCTGCGTTCAGCACGAAGGGAAGTACGGAGCCAATCGGTGGGGAGCCGCGCCATTCGCCGGTCCGATCGGCTTTCGTGGGACGCTCTGGTCGAGTTATGTGGTGACGAGAACACCGTTCGTGAGCGAATCGAGAAGCTCAAGGCCTCGCAAGAAGGAGGTAAGGATGAATTGCTGCAGCTAGAAGACAAGTATGTCGACGGCTGGCGTCCTGATAATTTCAGAGACGATTAGTCGTCCTTGCCGCAAAGAGCAGACGGTCCCCACCGGGCTCCTGCCGGAAATGTGCAAGCAGCGCCGAAGTGTCAAGGAGATATCGAGAGGCTGTCATCCTTCAGCTGCCCGCTCTTCGACCAACTCGGCCGCGGAGTCTCGCTCGGGCGACAGAGTGCGGCCGGCACCGAGCAGACGCCGGGCGAGTTCGCCACGATCGGGGATCACTCGAACCAGGAACACTTCTCGGCCTTCCACGGGTTACCAGTCGAGCCCCGATCCGGGCTTGATCCCGAGCGCTCGCCCTACCTCGGCGGGGATCTCGATGGTGTTCTTGCGGGTGACGGTCGTAACCATGGAAGGATCATCCGCTATGACGTCGCAGGATTCAAGTTTCTCCCTGCGGCAGTCTCAGGGCTCGCCATTCCTTCGGGAGACCCCCTTGGGTACGCAAAGAGTTTGAATCGGGCCTTCAGCCCTCCCAGCGGTTCCGTGGTTCCGTTTCCTGGGGCGTTGCCCCAGGCTGGGTATGAGGTCGCGCCTTTGGCGCTCGCGTTTTCTCGGGGGGGAAGGTCACCGCGCAGTCCCACCCGCTGGAGTTGCGAATTTCGATGGAACCTCTATATAAGGCTGGAGACCTCCAGAGGCCGGGGAATGGGTCGTGCTGGGAGGCGAGTTCGGATTCTTCGGTGCCGGATTCGCGATGGCAGGCAAAAAGTTCACCGCCTCGTTCGGGCGAACCTCTCTGCTTGGCGCGGAAATCACTCCGCCGCATGCGCTAACCGGTGTGCGGAATGGCGGCACCGGTTGGATGGACCAGAACTGTAGCCGCTCACCAAAATCCGTAGAAATCTGGACACATAGCTCGGCACAGCAGAATCATCCCGCGCGCAGCGCGGGGGTGGAGGGGGTCCGGGGGAGGCGGGTTATGCTGCGAGGAGCCGGCCCGAAAAGAAAAAGACC
>JBBRUC010000216.1:0-10150 GCA_038248205.1 Thermoanaerobaculia bacterium | reverse complement strand
GGCCTGGGATTTCGTCGAGGTGAAAAACGCGCTCGGCGCTCTCACCGCCCAGCTCGACCACCGCGATCTGAACACGGTCGCCCCGTTCGATCGCCAAAGCCCGACCACCGAGCATCTCGCGGCCTGGTTTTTCGACCGCCTCACCGAGAGCCTGCCGGGAGCACCGCTCGCCGAGGTCGAAGTCTGGGAAGGCCCGGACTGCTCGGCGGTCTATCGGCCCTGAGGGTTGGCCTTACCGCTGCATGCTGCTAGAGGAGGAACACGATGCGCATCACGCTTCTCGGCACCGGACTGATGGGCTACGCGATGGCCGAGCGGTTGCTCGAACAGGGGGTAGAGCTGTCGGTCTGGAACCGCACCCGCGCGAAGGCCGAACCGCTGGGCGCGCAGGGCGGACGAGTGGAAGACACGACGCGCGGAGCGATCGAAGCGGCGGGAGAAGGGGGTCTGGTGCTCGCCATGTTGCGCGATGCTCCGGCGATTCGAAGCACTCTTCTTGGAACTCTCCCGGCGCTTACGGGCAGGACGTTCGTCCAAATGAGCACGATCGCGCCGGACGAGAGCCGGGCGCTGGCCGCGGAGATCGAGGCGGCCGGAGCCCAGTACCTGGAGGCCCCCGTTCTAGGGAGTACGCCGCAGGCGCGAAGCGGCGCCTTGCAGGTGCTGGTGGGAGGAGACCCGGATCTCTTCGAGAGCCACCGTGAGGCGCTCGCGTTGCTCGGGCCGCCGACCCACGTCGGACCGGTCGGTCAGGCCGCGGCGCTCAAGCTCGCGCTCAACCAGCTGATCCCGAATCTGATCGCGGCGTTTTCGGTGTCGCTCGGGATGATTCGCCGTTCGGGCGTCGACGTGGACCTGTTCCTCGGCATCCTGAGGAAGAGCGCGCTCTACGCGCCAACCTTCGACGGCAAGCTGCCGAAGATGATGACTCGGGATTTCGGCCATCCGCATTTCCCCGCCGAGCTGATGCTCAAGGATCTCGACCTGATCCGCGCGGAATGCTTGAACCTCGGCCTCGACATCGCGATCGCCGACGCGTTGCGCGACGTTCTCACCCGGACGGTCGAAAGCGGCTTAGGGGGAGCCGATTACTCAGCGGTCTACGAGGTGATCGACCCGCGGGAGTGAGCCGATCGAATCGCGGCGCGCGGTGGCCCTACGGCAGTTCTTCTTTGAGCACGTCGATCAGGCGGCGCAGGTCGACCGGCTTGGTCAGATGGCGGGCGAAACCGGCGGCGAGACAGCGCTCGACGTCTTCGTCCGTGCCATAGCCGGAGAGCGCGATTCCTTTGAGGCCGTGGCGCTTCGAGAGAACCCGCATCAGGTCGCAGCCGTCGCCGTCGGGCAGGCCGAGGTCGCTCAAGACGAGCTGGAAGCTTTCGTTTTCGTCGGTATGCGCTTGGAACGCGGCGGCGAGCGCGTCGGCGACCGAAGAGGCTCGGGTGACGCGGAAGCCTGAGTCCTGGAGCAGGACCGCGAGCGCTTCGGCCGTGTCGTCATGATCTTCGACCAACAGGAGGTGCGGCGGTACACCGCTCGGGAGAGTACGCGGCGTCTTGGGGGCATCGACCGACTGGGCGACCGCCGAGCTGGTCCCCTTGGAGAGCAGGTCGTCGATCAGCCGGACTTCGAGTTCGAGGTTGCGGCGGATCCGATCGAGCATCGGCGCGAAACGCTCCGGCAGGTCGGTTGCCCCCTGCATGGCCGAGAGCGTGAGCATCACGGGAGCGAGCGGAGTCCGCAATTCGTGGGACAGCGCGGCAAAAAATCGATCCTTGGAGTCCACCGCGTCGACCGCGAAAAGGTGTGCCTGTTCGAGTTCGCGCCGCAGGCGGGCGAGCTGCTTTTCCGGCCGGACATCGCGCGCGAACGCGAGATGAAGACCCGGCGCCGCGCGCGGCTGGAAACGCCACTCGGTCTCCACCAGCGAGCCGTCCGGTGCAAGAATGGGAAACTCTCCTTCAAAACCGTGTCGACTTTGCAACCCGGTGAGGGCGGCGTCGCCCAAAGTTTTGGCGCTCGGCGGGAGAAACGAAGAGAGCGTCTGGCCGATCAGCTGTTGGCGGTCGAACTGAAGCAACCGACAAAAGGCGGAGTTCACTTCCCGCAGGATGGCCTGGTCGTCCAGTAGCGCCACCGGGCCGAAACCCCCTTCCAAGAGGTGCCGACCGAGCGAGCCGAGAAGCTCGTCGAGTGAGGGCGGGGGCGCGGTGTCGCTACTCATCGAAGGTTCCTAAAAAGGAGTCTGCTCCTATCTTGGGCTTCGAGAAGAAAGCAAAATGAGTGCCGCCGCTTAGCAACCGGGCGGTTGGAGCCCGGACGGGCCGAATCTATCGATCGGTAGGACCCAGGCGTCCGGCCTAGGTGTCTTCGCCGCAGGGAATCAGCAGGCGTTCGACGCCGCGCGCCTTGCCGGATTCTTCGTCGATGTCGACCACCGCTCCCGCCAGGCGAACGTCGCGTTTGGCGACTTCGAGCGGCACGGAGGTCTGCAGGAGAAATCGGCGGAGCGCCTTGTCGGCCCTCATCCCGATGATCGACTCGTACGGTCCGGTCATCCCGACGTCGGTGACCAGCGCGGTTCCCCCGGTCAGTACGCGCTCGTCGGCCGTCGGCACGTGGGTGTGGGTGCCCAGTACGGCGCTTACCTTGCCGTCGAGGTAAAACCCCATCGCCTGCTTCTCGCTCGTCGCCTCGGCGTGGAAGTCGACCAGGATCACTTTGATCTTCGGATCGAGCGAGGCGATCAGGCGATCCGCCGCTTCGAACGGCGAGTCGAGGTAGCTCATGAAGACGCGACCTTCCAGGTTGATCACGGCGACCGGAATCCCCGCCGCGGTCTCGCCCACGTAGAGCCCCGTGCCGGGGTTGCCCGAGGGGTAATTGGCGGGGCGCAACAGGCGCGGCTCGCGGGAGAGCAGCTCCACTCCGTCTTTCTTGTCCCAGACGTGGTTGCCGGTCGTGTAGCAGTCGATCCCCAGGCTCTCGAACTCGGCCAGCACGTCGGGGGTGACCCCGAAGCCGCCGGAGGAGTTCTCGACGTTGACCACGGTGTAGTCGATCCGATGCTGGTCGATCAGGCGCGGCACGAGCGTCTTGACCGCCCGACGTCCCGGTTTGCCGATGACGTCGCCGACGAATAGCAACCTCATCGTGCGTACTCGATCGAGCGAGTCTCGCGGATGACCGTGATCTTGATCTGGCCGGGATAGGTAAGCTCGGATTCGACCTTCCGCGCGATGTCCTTGGAGAGCCAGAGCGCCTGATCGTCCGACAGCTTGCCGCTGTCGACGATGATCCGCACCTCGCGGCCGGCCTGGATCGCGAACGTCTTTTGCACCCCTTTGAAGCTGGAGGCGATCTCTTCCAGTTTTTCGAGTCGCTTGACGTAGGTTTCGAGCACCTCGCGCCGAGCGCCCGGGCGGGCGGCGGAGAGCGCGTCGGCCGCCGTCACCAGAACCGCTTCGACCGTCTGCGGGTCGTAGTCGCCGTGGTGGCAGGCCATGCCGTGGACCACCTCTTCGGTTTCGCCATACTTGCGCAGCAGCTCGATGCCGAGCTGGAGGTGGGTTCCTTCCATCTCGCGGTCGATCGCCTTGCCGATGTCGTGCAGGATGCCGGCGCGCCGGGCGACCTGCACGTTTGCCTTGAGTTCGGCGGCCATCGCGCCGGCCAGGAAGGCCACCTCGCGGCTGTGATGCAGGACGTTCTGGCCGTACGAGGTGCGGTAGCGCAGGCGGCCGAGCAGCTTGATCAGCTCGGGATGGAGATCGGGAATGCCCAACTCCAACAGCGCGGCCTCGCCCTCGTTGAAGATCTTCTGCTCGAATTCCGCCTTGACCTTCTCGACCACCTCTTCAATCCGCGCCGGGTGGATGCGGCCGTCGGTGATCAACCGTTCGAGCGCCACGCGGGCCACCTCGCGGCGGAAGGGATCGAAACCGGAGAGGATGACCGCTTCGGGCGTGTCGTCGACGATCAGATCGACCCCCGTGGCGGTTTCCAGGGCGCGAATATTCCTCCCCTCGCGGCCGATGATCCGCCCCTTCATCTCGTCGTTCGGCAGCATCACGACCGACACCGTCGCCTCCGACACGTAGTCGGACGCGGCGCGCTGGACCGCCATGCCGATGATTCGCTGCGCCTGCTTGTGCGCCGTCTCTCGCGCCTCGTCCTCCAGGCGCTTGACGATGTTGGCGGCCTCCATGCGAGCGTCCTGTTCGAGCGACCGGACCAGCTCCTCGCGCGCCTGCTGGGCGGTGAGCCCCGCGATGTGCTCGAGCTTCTCGCGCTCCTCGGCGAGCAGCCGGTTCACCTCGGTCTCGTTCTCCGCCACGTCCTGCTCGCGACCGCCGAGGGTGCGTTCCCGCGTACCCACCTCGCGGTCGCGCTGTCCCAGCTCCTCGGTGCGCTTGTCGAGGCTGTCTTCCTTCTGGGTCAGGCGGCGTTCGATCTGCTCGATTTCGGCACGGCGTTTGCGGGAGGCGCTCTCGAACTCGCTTCGGGCCTGGAGCAGTTTTTCCTTCGCGGCGAGTTCTGCTTCGCGGACTTTGGTTTCGCCCGTGCGCTCGGCGTCTTCGAGGATCTGTTTGGCGCGCTGCTCGGCTTCGAGGCGTAAACGCAAAGCTTCCCGCTTGCCCCACCGGAGCAGGAAGTAAGAGATGGCAACCGCGACCAGAACCAAGGCCGCGACGAATAACAGGTTCGTGCTCAATTCGACCTCCCCCTCAAAGGGAGGGTCGGGGGCGACGCCTTATAGGAGCGCGAGCGAAGGATTCAAAGTGCGCATCCCCCGCAGATACGAGGTTGGACTGTGCGTTTAAGAACCTGTAACGAAAACAGGTGGGTGCCCTCTCCTCGAGCCGTTAGCGTCCTCGTACGAGCGAGGCTGGCACGGGCCACGCGGAATCTGAGCTCCCGGGGGTATAACGTTGGTTCTACGATCGTTAAGCCCATCTCGCACCATCCAGGGGATGCGCACAGAAAATCATATCTCAGAAGGACTCGTTCGCCGCCGCGGTCGGTTCTTCGACCAGGGCCGCGCCCAACTCCTTCACTAGCTCGAACACTCTTTTTTGAACTTCGCCCCGTTCCCCTTCTTGCCGTCTCTGCAGCTGCGAGAGTTCGTCGGCCAGGTTGAGCGCGGCGAGGATGGCGATCCGCGCCGTATCCTGCGTCCGCACCTGCCGCGCGATCTCGCGCATCTTGCCATCGACAAGATCCGCGAGCGCCTGGACATGGCCGCTCCCGTCGCTGCCGCGGACGTTGTACGCGGCACCGAAGATTCGCACCTCGGTGGTGTCGATTTCCGTGCTCAAACGCCGTCCTCCGCACTGTCTGATGGGCCGACAAGTGGTTTGAACCCATAGACTTGGCTCGGACTATAACACAAGTTGTCAGGCCATTTCGGGCGCCCATGGGGAGCCCCTGGATCCACCGGCCGCCGCACCCGGCCGGCGGGCGAGATTTCCCAGGGGTTTCGGCAGCATGCGGCAAAGGACGCCGAACGTTTGGGGATTCTTCCCGTACAGACGGCTAATCATTCCGCTAGTGCGGGAAGTGTTGCCGTTCCGGCAAGTGTCGACCCCGTCAAAGTAGGGCTTGTAGCCGTATGACTCGTATCTGTCGCCAAATCTACGGGGAAAGTACCCGGATACCCGGTACAAACTTCCGAGAAGGCGGCATAATTACCCGCGAAGACGGTAGTATCAGCCGCCAATGCGGGCGTACTGAACCGACAATCAGGAATCTACCCCGTCCAAGCGGGAATCGATTCCTTCTCTGCGGGGATCATCCCCGCAAGAGAGCCGCTATCTCGCGCCGAAGAGAGGAGCCGTACCGTGACCAAGAAGGCTGCCTTCGCCGACCTGCTGATGGAGTGGGATCAGCTTCTCGGCGCTGCGAACGACAATGAAGAAGCCATGGCGCTCGCCGCCTCCCTGCGGGAAGAATTCGCCCGCACCGTGGAGCGGGCCCGCGAACTCAAAGCCCGCCAGGACTCCTTCGCCGCGCGACGCCAAGCCGCGACGCAAGAACTCGCCGAGACCGTAGAAATCGCCGTCGACCAGGCCCGCCGCCTCCAGCAAATGGCCAAAGCCCTGCTCGGCCCCGCCAATGAACGCCTGGTGCAATTCCGGGTCGCACCGCTCCGCGGACGCCGCCGCACGCCCACGGGGCCATAGGCGTAAGGGGGGGCGGTCGAGTCCGCGAAATTGAATGTTCCTGCAATGCGACCCCTGTGGAGTGCGCCGACGCGTCGGCGCTTTGGGGCAGCGTGGTGAAGTAGCGATCCCGGTGAAAAGCGGCGACGCGTCGCCGCACTCAATAGCCGTCCTCCTGTGGGTTGCGGGCGTTCGGGTCTCTTCCCGGAAGGGGCGGTCGAACTCCCCGTAGAATGTCTCTCAGACCCATGGGCCTCTATCGTCGGCGACTAGATTTCTTTCCTCTCCCTCCATGACAACCTTCCGCCCTCATCCGCTGGACCAAGGCTGCCCCCCATCCTGGGCCACGGGATGGGGAGAGGATCGCTACGGAATCTTCGTCGAGCTGACGGTTTCGGGGGCGGTGCAGCGACTGCGCTGGATCGAGCCGGGGAATTTCTGGATGGGCTCGCCGCAGGGCGAGCCGGGGCGCCGCGAGGACGAAGTGCGGCACCAGGTTCACCTGACGGAGGGTTTCTGGCTCGCGGACACCCCCTGTACCCAAGCGGTCTGGATCGGGCTGATGGGCAAAAACCCGAGTCGGTTTCAGTCGCCGGACCGGCCGGTCGAGCAGGTGACTTGGGAGGAGTGCCAAGAGTTTTGCCGTCTCCTCGCAGAACCGACGGGAGAATCCGGGTGGCGGCTGCCGACCGAGGCCGAATGGGAGTACGCCTGCCGGGCCGGAACGGAGGAAGCCACCTACGCGGGGCCGATCGAAAACGTGGGGACGAATAGCGCGTCGGTGCTCGACCGGATCGCCTGGCATGGTGGCAACAGAGGAATGGGCCTCGACCTGAAGAACGACTGGGATTCTAGCGGCGAGCCAGAAAAGAGTTTTGAGCACAGCCAGGAAGGCACACGCCGAATGAAGACGAAAGCCCCGAACCCCTGGGGCTTGTACGATAGTTTGGGAAACGTGTACGAGTGGTGCGCGGACCGGTACGGTGACTATGGCCTCGACGAGGCGGTCGACCCGAGCGGTCCTTCCCAAGGCACGATCCGGGTGATCCGCGGTGGCTCGTGGTTCTCTAACGCGTTGGGCTGTCGCGCGGCATTTCGCAACAGGTACGACCCATCGGTCCGCTGGTTCTACCTGGGCTTCCGCTTTGCCCGAGGTCAATCTGCGCACAAGTAAGTGGAGGGGCGGAGCCCTGAGGCGCGGAGCGCCCGGACCGGGAGCTGCTCTTTATCGATCAAGCGAGCCCAGTGAAAGCCCGCGAGATGGTAAGATTTCGCACAACATCTTCACGATCTGTTTCGAGGCCCGGTCTCGCGTTGCCGTTTGTGGACCTCGGGTACTCGGGCGAAGCAAGGGGTCCAGCCGAAAGGGAGGAACGGATGGCGGACATCACGCTCGGCAGCATGATCGAAGAGCTACGCAACGAGTTGCAAGGGGCGATGGAGCAAGGCAAGGGCCGAACGGTTCGCTTCGAACTCGGCGAGATCACGTTGGAGGCGGAGTTTGAGGTGCGGCAGAGCGTTGAGGCCAAGGCGGGCTTCAAGCTGCTCGTCTTCACCAGCGCCGAGGCGAAGGGCGCGGCCGGCAGGACGCGAACGCACAAGGTGACGCTGAAGCTCACGCCGTATGACTCGACGCTCGGCGAGGACGACCTGATAACCTCGCCGAAGAAACGGGCAACCCCGTCAAGGAAAAAGATCCAACTCAAGCGCTGAACCGATGGACCTTCGCTGCTTCGTGAAGGTATTGCCCGACCCGGCGAAGATTTCGTCGGGCGGCACCGGCTATCTCATCAGCCAGGATCTGGTGCTGACCGCGGCCCATGTGGTCGAGGACGCCGATGTGGTGACGGTGGTCTACGACCCTGTGGAGCCGGAGAGCGGCCCGCGACCGCCGCTGGAGAAACCCGAGCGGTGCCGGGCGACAGTACGTTGGCGCGGAGTGGAAAACTGCGACGTCGCCCTCCTCGCTCTTGCAGCGCCGGTACCGTTTCAAGTTTCTTCGCCGCGCTTCGTTGAGTCTGGCCTCGATCGCCTTACGCCTTGGGAGTCGCGGGGCTGGGCGGTAGCGGGAGAGGACGAGCCGATGGTTCGCGATTCGATGGTGGATCTTCACGGCACGGCATCGGCATTTCTTCCCCACCAAAAGCGGGTGCAGCTCACTACGGAGATCCTGACGGTTGCGATCGACCTGTGGACCGGCATCTCCGGTGCGCCGGTCTTCGAAGGCGGCGCGGCGCGCCGGCTGCTGGGCGTTGTGGTCGAAGCGCCGGAGAATTTCAAAAACGTCCTGGAGGCTTGCCCGATTGCCGATGCCCTGCGGGATGAAGGCTTCCGCCGAGCCCTGGGCCCAAAGATCGCGTTCGAACGCCGCCAGCGGTTGATCCACGACGTCGAGGGAATTCTCGGCAAACCGCCCCGCCGGGCTGCGGAGGCGATCTCGGAGTGTCGGCCGAGCTGGGAGCGGCGCTTTTCCACCGACGGCGCGGTGGGGCTGACGGCCGAACTCCTGTTTTCCAGCGATGTCGGCGACGTGCTGGTCGAACTCAACCAGGCGCATCAGCGGCTTTGGGCGACGGGAGGAAGCGACCGGGCCGAAGCTCGTCAGGTGGCAGCCGTCGTCGCCCGCATCGCTCCTCTGCTGCTCCAAGTAGGTTTGCTCCATGCGCTGCCGGACCAGAGCGGCGGCGCCTTCTTGCGGCTGCCGATCACCACCGCGACGGTCGCCGAGCTGGCGGTCGCGGGCTTTGACGGACGTCCGAGCGCATTGCGGTTTCGCGAGGGCGAGTTCCCGGACGGGTTGGGCCGGCTCCCCTTGCCGCATGAGGTGGGGTTTGACGTGGACGGGGAACGGGCGCTTCATGCCTATAGCGACCACCTGGAGAAGAGTTTCCTCACCCCCGAGGATCGCGACCTCCTAGAACGTCTGAGGAAACGCCCCGGCGGTGAGCTCGCGGCTCGGGAGCGGGTTTTCCTGCTGGTAGATGACGAGCTTGCCTTTCAGGCTGAGAACGGGAACCAACCGATGCGACGTTACCTGCTCTACGACGACCTCTTTGCCAAAGAGCATTCGGGCTTTTTGGCGGAGTTGCGGCGCCGCATGAAATCTATTCATCTGGTCGAGATGACCGGTGACGACCACCCGGGCGAACGGCGGATCAGCCGTCCGCTTCGCGAATTGCTGGCGCGTGACGCCGCGCCGGCCGAGAGCGAGAGGTGACACTGTGAAATTCCTGACCTTCGACCCGGAACACCACCTGCGCGTCGAGGCGTACGGCGCACTGCCGGAAACGGTGCATGTCTTCGACGGAGAGTCGAAAGAGGCGGTCAACGCCGCGCTCGCCTCCGGTCGGCCGCTTCTGGTGCGCGGAGAACCGGGGACCGGCAAGAGTCAGCTCGCGCGCGCGGCGGCCGCGGCGCTTGGCCGTGCCTTCTTGCCGTTCACGATCGATGCTCGCACGGAGGCGCGCGACCTCCTGTATTCGGTCGATACGGTCGCACGCCTGGCCGAGGCGCAGATCGTCGGCCGACTGCCCGATGCGGCGAACGTCGACGTTCGGGAGCTTCTGGCCGAAGAGCGCTTTACGAGCCCTGGGCCGATCTGGTGGGTCTTCTCCTGGGAAAGTGCCGAGCGGCAGGCGGAGAAGGCTAAAGCGCCGCGGCCCTGGACCCCAAAGGGTTGGCAGGAGTCGAAGGGTGCGGTGCTCCTGGTCGATGAAATCGACAAGGCGGACCCCGCAGTGCCGAACGGGCTTTTGGAAGCGCTGGGTCTGGGCCAGTTTCGAACCCCCTGGAACGAGCTGGTGAGCGGACGCGCGGACGATCCGCCCCCGCTCGTCGTCATCACGACCAACGAAGAACGCGCCCTGCCGGATGCTTTCGTGCGGCGCTGCCTCGTCCTGCAGCTCGGCTGGCCGGCGGATCGGCCGGCGCTTACTGCCGCACTCGTCGCTCGGGGGAAGGCTCACTTTCCAGTGGCTGCCGCAAGCCTT
>JBBRUC010000215.1:0-10220 GCA_038248205.1 Thermoanaerobaculia bacterium | reverse complement strand
GGCGAAGACGGCGTTGGCCAAGCTCCGCGGGAAAGCCGAGGCGAAACCGGGTGCGCCGGAAGCCGCGTTGGCGGTGGCCAGGGCGCCGGACGACGAGGACGCGCAGGCGGAGCTGGTGCTTCATCTCAAGAAGATCCTCTCCGCCGATCCGGATCTCGCGGCGGAGCTGGAGCAGATCGTCCGGCAGAGCCCGGCGGGGAACGTGATGAGTGCTACCGCCACGGATCATTCCGCCATCGTGCAGGGGGGCGGTGCCGCGGCGGCGGGCGGCGGGTTTGCGATCGGCGGCAGCGTCTACGGCGGCGCGCGGTTCGATCGCGATGAAGAAGGCGGCGGCAAGCGCTAGCGATTCGGCCGATGGCCTGTGTAATGCCGCCGAAATCGGGTGCGAAGACGCCGTTGCCGCGCACAATTCCGTCGCCGGTTTGTGCGGAACAGCCGTCGCCGAGGGGTCTTGAGGCGTCGAACATTGGATTTCTGCCGTCCGCGACGGGTTTTCAGGCGTCGCCTTGTACAAGTGGGCCGTTCCCTTGTGCGAGTTTGCCGTCGTCAAGGGCACGTGGGCCGCTGAAAGGAGGTCGGCGGCGATCGAATCGCACAAGATTCTCTCCGCTTTGTGCGGATTGGAGATTCGCGGATCGTCGTTGGCGGCGCACGAAGGAACCGCGATGGCCGAGCACGTATGGGCGGCGATCGAAAAGGGGTCGGCAACGGCGGAATTCCGATCGGGAGCGGCCGAAACGGGAAAATCGACCCCTGTGATTCGCTTCGCGCTCCTTTCACGCCTACTTCTACAGAGAGGGCGAAATCCTTCGCCCCTCGATACGAAATAGGGGTTCGTCCATGAAATCAAAGCGCGGCAACAAACTGTCCTTGAGCGCCGAGACCGTCCGCCGGCTGAACAACCTCGAGTTGGGCGAGGTAGCGGCCGGAGCGACCTCGCATTGTACCGAGAATCCCCTCGCCTGCGGGACCTCGGCTCAGTGCACCGACTCCTGCGGCCCGATCTCCGTCTGCATCTGCCGTTAAGAGAATCCTAACGCCGCCCGGAGGATTCTTCGGGCGGCCTCCACCTTGGCGGTCAGCTCGGCCCGGTATTCTCCCGCGAAAAGATGCCAGCATTCTCCAGGGCTGACGCCACTCGGGCCAGCAGCGTCATCCGATGATCTCGGACATGCACTTGGAGGGGTTCCGGGTGGCCTGACGGCGCCGTTCGAGGAGGCGGATCGCCGTTTCCCGATCGAGACCGTTGGCCTGGCGAAAGCGCTCCAGCCCCTCCTCTCCGAGCCGGAATGCCAGTGTCAGCCGCTCGTCGATTGAGAGCCGCCGTGCCTCGTCCCGCAGCTCGGCTCTCAGGTCATCCGCGATCGATTTCATGGTGGAGAGTATACGGGGAGGGCGCGGAAGCCCTGTGCTATAAATTCAAACTCATGATGCGCCTCGGAGACCTCGAACTGACCCTGGTCGGCGACGGAGAGTTTCGCCTCGACGGCGGAGCTATGTTCGGGGTCGTGCCGAAGGTGCTGTGGGCGCAGAGGAAGGTGCCGGATGCCGAAAACCGCATCCGCATGGCGACCAACTGCCTGCTGGTCCGGCGGGGGAGCGACCTGCTCTTGATCGACACCGGGGTCGGCGACAAACACAACGCAAAGTTCGGCGAGATCTACGACATGGACCCTCAGGCGGTCCGCCTGCCGGAATCGATCCGCCGGGCCGGCTACGAGCTGGGTGACGTCACCCATGTCCTTCTCTCTCATCTCCATTTCGACCACTGCGGCTGGAACACCCGGAAGAATCCCGAAGGCCGGGTGGTGCCGACCTTTCCCAACGCCCGCTATTGGCTGAATCGGGGGGAGGTCGAGCACGCCCGGAACCCCAGCGAGCGCGACCGGGCGAGCTATTTTCCCGACAACTGGGAGCCGCTGTTCGAGGCGGGCCAGGTCGAGCTGTTCGACGAGGAGGTCGAGCCGATGCCGGGGGTCCGCGCCGTGCGCACCCCTGGGCATAACGCGGACATGTGCATCGTTCTCCTTGATGGAGGAGCCGGCGAACGCGGCGTGTTCTGGGCCGATCTCGTGCCGACCGTCGCTCACGTGCCGCTCCCTTGGATCATGGGCTACGACCTCTACCCGCTCCTGACGCTCGACAACAAGAAGAAGTGGCTGCCGCGTGCGGCGGAAGGCAATTGGCTCTGCATCTTCGAGCACGATGCCGACACTCCCCTCGCCCGTCTGGCTTCGGACCGGCCGGGGCGTTTCCGCGTTGAGCCGGTGCCGCTAGAGGCGGCCCCCTGATCCCCGATTTCCCAAGATTCCGGATTTCGATCCGCTATTCCTAGATTCCCTGGAGACCGTAATGGCGCCCAACATCCAAGATACGTTCGATCTGATCATCCTCGGTAGCGGCCCGGGCGGCTACGTCGCGGGCATCCGCGCCGGTCAACTGGGGTTGAAGGTCGCGGTGATCGAGAAGGACCCGAAATTCGGCGGTACCTGCCTGCATCGCGGCTGCATCCCGACCAAGGCGCTCCTGCATACCGCCTCGGTGCTCGACGAGATCCGCGAGGCGGGCAGCATCGGCATCGACGTCGCTGAGCCGAAGCTCGACATCGGCCGCGCGCAAGAGCGCAAGCGCAAGGTGGTCGACAAGAACGCCCGCGGCATCGAGTTCCTGTTCAAGAAGAACAAGGTCACCGGCATCCACGGCTTCGGCCGGATGGTCGGCCCGAACCAGGTCGAGGTGGCGGGAGCGGACGGCACGACCGCCGTCTACGAGGGCAAGAACATCCTGATCGCGACCGGCTCGGTGCCGCGCGAGATTCCGATCGCCCCTTCGGACGGCGAGCAGATTCTCAACTCGGACCACATCCTGGAGCTGCAAAAGATCCCGCAGAGCCTGGTGGTCTTGGGAGCCGGCGCGGTGGGGACCGAGTTCGCTTCGATCTATACCTCGTTCGGCACCAAGGTGACGCTGATCGAGATGCTGCCGCGCATTTTGCCGATCGAAGACGAAGAGGTCTCGGCCGACCTCGAAAAGATCCTCAAGAAGCGCGGCATCGAGATCATGACCAACACCAAGATGCTCTCCTGCGAGAAGACCGAGACGGGTGTCCGCTTGAAGCTCGAAGGCGGCAAGAAGGACGAGATCGAAGCCGAGATGCTGCTGGTGGCCGTCGGCCGCAAGCCGGTGACCGAAAACCTCGGGTTCGAGGCGCTGGGGGTGGAGATCGAGCGCGGCTACGTCAAGATCAACGAATTCATGCAGACCGCCGTGCCGCACATCTATGCGATCGGCGACGTGGTGAACACGCCCTGGCTGGCGCACGTCGCCTCGGCCGAGGGCATCTTGGCCGCTGAACACATGGCGGGCAAAGAGGTCCGGCCGATCAACTACGACCGGGTCCCCTCCTGCACCTATTGCGATCCGGAGGTGGCGAGCGTCGGATTGACCGAAGCCAAGGCGAAAGAGCGCGGCTATGACGTGCAGGTCGGCAAGTTTCCGCTCTCGGCGCTTGCCAAGGCGGCGATCCTCGGCCGGCCGGAAGGCTTCGTCAAAGTCGTTCGCGACACGAAGTACGACGAGATCCTGGGTGTCCACATTCTCGGCGCCCACGCGACCGACCTGATCGCCGAGGCGTGCGTAGCCCTCCAGATGGAAGGGACGGATGAAGAGCTGTTCCGCACCATGCACGCCCACCCGACGATGTCGGAAGCGGTGATGGAAGCGGCCCACGCCGCCCACGGCCAGGCGATCCACTTTTAAAGCGGGAGGGACTCGATGTCGACGACAGGAAAATCCTTCGGGTCGCTCCACCCCGACTCTCCGCCGGTCGAACGGTTGGCGGAGACTCAGCTTTCGCGCGAGCGCCAGCTCGATCTCTACCGCCTGCTCCGCCTGACCCGGATGGTCGAAGGGCGGCTCGGCAATCTCTACCGACAGAACAAGGTCGTCGGCGGTCTCTACACAAGTCTCGGCCAAGAGGCGACCGCCGTCGGCTCGGCCTACGCCCTCGAAGAGGGGGATTTCATCGGGCCGCTGATCCGCAACTTGGGCTCGATGCTGGTCCGCGGCGTACTGCCGCGCGAAGTGATGATGCAGTACATGGCGCGCGGCCTTTCGCCCACCGGCGGTAAGGACGGCAACACCCACTTCGGCGATCTCGCGCGCGGCATCGTCGCCCCGATCTCGATGCTCGGCTCGGTGATCCCGGTGATGGCCGGCGTGGCACTCGCGGCAAAGATGCAGGGCCGGCCGCTCGTGGCGCTCACCTACATCGGCGACGGCGGCACCTCGACAGGTGATTTCCACGAGGGTTTGAACCTCGCGGCGGTGCTCGACGTGCCGTTCGTCCTGATCGCCGAGCACAACGGCTATGCCTACTCGACCCCGACCGCGCGGCAGATGAAGATCAAGCACATCGTCGCCCGCGCCGCTGCCTACGGCATCCCGGGCGAGATGGTCGACGGCAACGACATTCTGGCGGTCTATGAGGTGACCAAGAAAGCGGTCGAGCGCGCGCGCGCCGGCGGCGGGCCCACTCTTATCGAGGCGAAGACCTTCCGGATGAAAGGGCACGCCGAGCACGACGACGCGGGCTACGTGCCGCCCGAGCTGTTCGAGCAGTGGCGGAAGAAAGATCCGATTGACCGCTTCGAGCGCCATCTTCTGGGGCTCGGCCTCGCGACGCAGGAAGATCTCGACGGGATCATCGCCGAGATCGATCGCGGTCTCGATGCCGAAGTCGATTTCGCCCTCGCCTCGCCGATGCCGCCGCCCGAGCGCGCGCTCGAAGGGGTCTATGAGCCCGATCCGGCCGAGGGGCTCGGGACGATTCTGCCGGACGCGCCCCCTGTGAACTCTCAGAATGGGGGAGTCGCCCGATGACCACCACGACCTCCCAAACCTACCTCGAAGCGATCCGCCAAGGGATGTGGGACGAGATGGAACAGGACGAGCGGGTCTTCCTACTCGGCCAAGACGTCGGCACCTACGGCGGCGCGTTCCGCGTCACCGCCGGTTTCCTCGATCATTTCGGGCCGAAGCGGGTGATCGACACGCCGATTTCGGAATCTGGCATGGTGGGAGCCGCGATCGGCGCCTCGATGATGGGCCTCCGGCCGATCGTCGAGATGCAGTTCATCGACTTCATCTCCTGCGCCTACAACCAGATCATCAACTTCGCCGCCACCTGCCGCTACCGTTGGGGCCAGAACGTGCCGATCGTCGTGCGCGGCCCCTCGGGCGGAAACATCCATGGCTCGGCGTTCCACAGCCAAAACCCGGAGAGCTACTTCCAGCACACGCCGGGCCTGAAGATCGTCGCTCCGTCGAGCGCGGTCGACGCCAAGGGCCTGATCCGCGCGGCGATCCGCGACCTGAACCCGGTGCTGTTCTTCGAGCACAAGTATCTCTACCGGCGGATCAAGGAAGAGGTGCCGGCGGGGGACTGGATCGTGCCGATCGGCAAGGCGCGCCTGGCGCGCACCGGCCGCGACCTGTCGATCATCACCTACGGTGCTATGCTCCATGTGGCGCTGGACGCCGCCGCCCGCCTCGAAGCCGATGGAATCGAGATCGAGGTTCTCGACCTCCGCACGATCAAGCCGCTCGACCAGGACGCGATTCTCGCGACCGCCCAGAAGACCCATCGAGTGTTGGTGCTGACGGAGGAACAGACGACCGGTTCGGTCGCGGGAGAGGTCGCGGCGCGCGTGGGCGAGCTGGCCTTTGCCTGGCTCGACGCCCCGGTAACTCGATTCTGCTGCCCGGACACCCCCGTGCCGTTCAGCCCAACGATGGAAGAGTTCTATTTGCCCAATGCTGAGAAGCTGGTCGCCAAGGTCCGCGATCTGCTCCGCTACTAGTTTCGTCCGAGCCGACAACGAACCGAGATTCGAGCTTTAAGACCACGGAGAAGGATATGGCAACCGAAGTCGTGATGCCTCAGATGGGCGAGTCGATCGCCGAGGGAACGATCACCAAGTGGCTGGTGAAGGTGGGAGACAAGGTCGAACGCGACCAGCCGCTGTTCGAAATTTCGACCGACAAGGTCGACGCGGAAATCCCGAGCCCCGCCTCCGGCGTGCTCACCGAGATCCTGAATCAAGAGGGCGAGACGGTCGCGGTCAACAAGGTCGTCGCGATGATCGGCGGGGCGGACGCCCCGGCAGCGAGCCCGGCTCCGGCGGCTGCTCCTGAACCCGCCGCTCCGGCTCCGGCCGAAGCGCCGGCCGTGGCGCCCGCTCCGGCCGCCGTCGCTCCCGCGGCGCCCGCCGCGGCCCCAAGCGCGAGCGCGGATACCGCCGACGCCGCCGCGACCACGGAAGAAGAGCGCCTGCGGAAGTTTTCAAGCCCGCTCGTTCGCAACATCGCGGCACAGGAGGGGATCGACCTCTCGACCCTCTCCGGCACCGGCACCCACGGCCGGGTGACCAAGGACGACATTCTGGCGGTCGTCGAGGCGAAGAAGTCGGGCGCTCCGGCACCCGCCGCCGCTCCGGCGCCCGCCGCTTCCGTTCCGCCCGCCCAGGCCCCGACGCCCGCGCAGCGGCCGACCGGTGGCTTCAGCGTCGCGGCCTACGGTCCGAACGAGAACGTCGAAATCGAACCGATGTCGAAGATCCGCCAGATCACGGCGGCCCACATGGTCTATTCGAAGGCCACTTCGGCGCACGTGACGACGGTCTTCCACGTCGATTTCTCGAAGATCGCCAAGCTCCGCGCTCGCACGAAGGACGGTTTCTACAAGAAGGAAGGGACGAAGCTCACCTACATGCCGTTCATCTTCAAGGCGGTGGTCAACGGCCTCAAGATGTACAAGCAGGTGAACGCTTCGATCGACGGCACGAACATCGTCTACAAGAAGGACATCAACCTCGGCATGGCGGTCGACCTCGGCCACGGCCTGATCGTCCCGGTGATCAAGAAAGCCGACCAGCTCTCGCTCGTCGGCCTCGCCAAGTCCGCCAACGACCTGGCCGATCGCGCCCGCACCAAAAAGCTGAAACCGGAAGAAGCCTCCGGCGGCACCTTCACGATCACCAACCCGGGCGTCTTCGGCAGCCTGTTCGGAACCCCGGTGATCAACCAGCCGCAGGTGGCGATCTTAGGCGTCGGAGCGATCGAGAAGCGCCCGATCGTCATCACCGACGAAGACGGCAACGACAACCTCGCGATCAAAACCATGTGCTACCTCGCGATCACCTACGACCACCGCCTGGTCGACGGAGCCGATGCCGACCGCTTCATGCTGGAACTGAAGCGCACGATCGAAGAAGACGCTTGGGGCGAGCTGGAACCGTACTTCTGAGGTTGAAGGTAGTTTCTGGAAGTTCGAAGGCCCGGCGGCGACGCCGGGCCTTTCGTCGCTTGGCCGAATTAGGCGCTGTCGCCTATTCTCGGGCCTCACTCTCAAGAGCGGCTTCTATCTGCGCCGCAAGCGCCGGGAGTTGATCGCGGGCGACCTGCCAGACGATGTCGATGTTGACGCCGAAATAGTCATGAATCAGTTTGTCCCTGATTCCGGCCATACTCTTCCAAGGGATTTCAGGATGTCTCTCGCGGAGAAGCGGAGATAGCTTCTTCGTCGCTTCCCCGAGGATCTCCAGAGTCCGAATGACTGCATCTTGGGTTTTCGTATCCGCCAGGAACTGTTCGTAATTCTGCCCGGCGGTGTAGCTCCGCGCTCTGTGGATGGCCTCCCGGATGTCGCCGAGGAGGTCGTCGTCGGCACGGTCAGACATGGATGACGCTCTCCTCGATCCGGCGCGCTACAGCGGGGAGGCGAATACCCTTGAGGCCAGCCGCGGTCAGGACGTCCACTCGCCTTCCTAGGAGCGTTTCCAGGTACTCGACCAGTTCGACGAACCCAAGGCCGATCGGTCGCTCGAAATCCACGATCAGGTCCACGTCGCTGCCTTGGTTCGCCGTGTCGCTTGCAAACGATCCGAAGAGTCCAATCCGCCGGACCCCGAAGCGGGCGTTGATCTCGGAGGAACTCTCTCGCAGTCGACGGAGAATTGCGTCGCGGGAATGGCTAGGGGGTGTTGAGAGATCGAGGGGCATGGTCGGCTCCGTTATGGCTCCAGTCTACAACCGCGAGAAAAAAAGAGAGGCAGTCAGGCGAAAAGGGCCAGCGCGAGCCCACATCAGGAGCAGAACGAGGGGCCGATTCCCTTGCCGAGGTATGTCTCGCAGGTGGGGAAGTCACGAGCACGGCCTCCAGGTCTCGGCTACGCCCTTGGGCCACCTCGAGCCACGCGCGGTCCACCTCGAGATCTGATGGGCCTTCAAGCTCGTCGAGCAGCACCCGCAACAGTTTCCCCGAAACCTGAACCGCGCCTACGGTCGAGGCTGAGTCGATAAGAGTTGCGTAATCCGGCCGGGAGCCGTTCACCAACCCGGGCGTCTTCGGCAGCCTGTTCGGAACCCCGGTGATCAACCAGCCGCAGGTGGCCATCCTCGGCGTCGGAGCGATCGAGAAGCGTCCGATCGTCATCACCGACGAAGACGGCAACGACAACCTCGCGATCAAAACCATGTGCTACCTAGCGATCACCTACGACCACCGCCTGGTCGACGGAGCCGCCGCCGACCGCTTCATGCTGGAGATCAAGCGCACGATCGAAGAGGACACTTGGGGCGAACTCGAGCCGTACTTCTGATCGAGGTTCAAGTCCGAGAAGTTCTAAAGGCCCGGCGGTGACGCCGGGCCTTTTTTGCTCTACCTTCGGCTTGCCGAGCATCAGCTCGGCGGCTACGAAGCCGGATTCGGCTAGAAGTATCCGGTGCAGCACCCCGAGCCCGAGCAGTTGCTGCCGCGAGCGCTGTCGTTGTTGTAGTAGGCGGACAGGTCGCAGGCGCGCGCCTTACAGCTTCCGTCGGGGCACGGGATCATATTGGTCCAAACGTTGGTGGCGGGGCTGTACTTGTACCAGCAAAAAACTCCCGAGCTCCCCTGCTTCTCGACGATGGCCTTGAGAGACTGGCTCGTCGAACTCTTGACGACCGCCCAATTCGTCTGGCAACTCGTCGAATACCACAGCTCCACCGTATGCCCGCTGTATGAGATCGAGGTCACCTTGGTCCCGCTGCTGGCGCAGCCGGTCGAATAGGGGTCGTTCGCCAGGGTTGTGCAGTCGATGGCCATTAGCGAAGTGGTGGCGGAGAGAGCCAGGGCTGCGGTCACGGCAAAGATCTTTAGGCGCATCTTGCTGTTCCTCCGAGAAGCAAAGTGGAGGTCACCATGACCTCCATAACTTTACCCTAGACGCTCATGCGAATAACTTCAAGATATAACAATTCTTTACACTCGCCATCGATTCCGAAGGAGACGAGGACGCGGCTCACGCTCTGGCCCGAACGATAACGTCGAGATGGAGCCGATGTCGAAGACCGCAGGCATCCGAGATGGGGAGCCGGTCCCCGGCTCCCTCCAGTAATTGGCGAGCGGTGCTGAACTTGTAGTCAGGTGCGGCGCTGGAGTTTGTGGCTGTTTAAGCGATCTCCTGAGCCTCGGTCGTCGCTTGCTTCCGCGTAAGGCCCTGCCGATACTCCAATGCCTCCGGAAGATCCTGGAATTGCAGTAGTTCGCCAGCCAAATCTGCGAGATACTCCTTCGCTTCCAGCGGCGAGGCTCGAAAAAACTCTCGGCGGCGGTTGACAATGCTGACCCTGACGCCCGCCAGCCGCTCGTGCATGGCTGGCTCGATACCAACCGCGTCTTTTGAGAAGAACAGCGCGTGAACGTCGAAATTGAACGGCACCAAGGCGTCGCTCAACTCGCGAATTCTGTCCATTGGCTCTAGGCGGCGCGTCATTCGTCGGCGAAAACTTCCTCCGCCGTTGCCGCCGTTGCCGCCCGGGTGAGATGACGGCGTAATACGCCGGGATCGTTGATCGCCGCAAGGACCGAACGCGCCGTGTCACCGGCCGCGAGGCCGCGGGCGTGAAGCACGTCGAGGATGGCGCCGCGCAATGCCTGTTGTTGGCCTTCCTGTCGTCCTTCGCCGCGGATCTCGTCGAGATCCTGGTAGCAGCCCTCGTCGCCACAGGCGTCCGCCCGTGCGAGAAGAAACGCCCTTTCCCGCACGTTGCGGGTCAGCGTAGCCGCAGCCTCGAATTCCGAACGCGCCTCGGCCCGTCGGCCGGCCCGGAACAGAAAGTCGCCCCGCGCCGCCGGCAAGGGCGCATAGTCGCGGAGGGCGGCGGCATCGGCGATC
>JBBRUC010000214.1:0-10239 GCA_038248205.1 Thermoanaerobaculia bacterium | reverse complement strand
GTTTCGCCACGGCGGGAGCGGCGGCAGCAGCAGCGGCAGCGCCTTCTGGGGCGGTCTCCGGCTCTTGGGCGGTGAGCGAGCCGGCGGCGGCCAAGGCAGCCAGGCAGGCGAGCGCGAGAAGGGGGGCGCGGCGGCTCATGTTTGAGAGGATTCCTCCGTGGTCTCTCGAAGGTTCGAACTCGGGCGAATCGAGTTCCAGATCTACCCGACGATCCGTTCGACGACGAGGGCGGTCGCCTCACCACCGCCGAGACAGATCGCGGCACAGCCGCGGGACAGGTCGCGCTCGGCGAGCGCGTCGAGCAAAGTGACAAGGATGCGGGCGCCGGAGCAGCCGATCGGATGGCCGATCGAAACCGCACCGCCGCGAACGTTGACCCGATCGTGACGCAACCCGAGATCCTTCATGAACGCCATGGCAACCACCGCGAACGCCTCGTTGACCTCCCAGAGATCGATGTCGGCGGTCGCGAGACCCGCCCGTTCGAGCACCCGGCGGGTGGCGGTGACCGGCGCGGTGGTGAACCATTCGGGCGCTTGGGCGAAACCGGCGTGGGCCACGATCCGCGCGATCGGCGTCTTGCCGAGCGCCGCGGCGTGGCTCGCGGTGGTCAAGACGAGCGCCGCCGCACCGTCGTTCAGCTTGCTGGAGTTGGCGGCCGTGATCGAGCCGTCCTTCTGAAACGCAGGCCGCAACCCCGGCATCTTGGCGAGGTCGACCTTGAACGGCTCTTCATCGCGCGAGACGAGCACCGGATCGCCCTTGCGCTGCGGCACGGCGACCGGGACGATCTCGCGCGCCGTAAGGCCGGCATCAGAGGCCGCCCGGGCGCGCTCGTAGCTTGCGAGCGAATAGGCATCCTGCTCTTCCCGGGTGAAGCCGTACTCGCGGGCGCACAGCTCGCCACAGTTGCCCATGTGGACGTCGCCGTAGGGATCCCACAAACCGTCGTGGATCATCGAGTCGATCAGTTTGCCGTGGCCCAGGCGCAGGCCGTCCCGGGCGCCGATGGCGAGATACGGCGCCTGGCTCATGCTCTCCATACCGCCCGCGACGACCAGCGAGAAGTCGCCGCATCGCAGGTCGTTGGCGCCGGTCATCACCGCCCGCATGCCGGAGCCGCAGACTTTGTTCAAGGTGACCGCGCCGGTGCTCTGCGGGCAGCCCGCCCCGAGCGCGGCCTGGCGCGCCGGGGCCTGGCCCTGACCGGCGGTGAGCACCGAGCCCATGTAGACCTGCTCGATCTGATCAGGGGAAACGCCAGCGCGCTCGATCGCTCCGGCGATCGCCTTGGCGCCGAGCGCGTGGGCGGCAAAGCCGGACAGGGCGCCTTGAAAGCTTCCGATCGGCGTCCGAGCGGCACTTAAGATGACGATGTCGTCCATCGGGATCCTCTATTCGGTCTCTGCCAATGGGCTGTCGAGCCCCGAGTCGCAGCCGGGCACTCCGGCGCTCGATGATGCCGGATCGCGCTGGAGTTCAACGGCATGAATCGAAGGGCCGCGCAGGCGTTTCCTGCGGCCAAATCGAGCGCGGATGCTAGCACATCTATAGAATCCCCCTTGGCATGCGGACCCTCGGCATCGACTTCGGAGAACGTCGGATCGGACTTGCGATTTCCGACGCCCTCGGCAGGTTCGCGATGCCCCTGCTGACGCTTGAACGAAAGAGCGACCAGGCGGCGATCGAGCGGATCGGCGCGATCATCCGGGAGGAAGAGGTCGGCGCGCTGGTGGTGGGCGAGCCGATCAACGTCGATGGCAGCCGCGGACCGGCCGCCGAGCGCGCCAAGAGCTTCGCCACGAAACTGGGTACCGCTACCGGCCTGCCGCTGCGTATGGTCGGCGAAACCTTGACCACCGTAGCCGCAGCCGCTCGGCTGCGCGAGGCAGGGGTCGATGCCCGTCGGGCGCGCGGCCGAATCGACTCGGTGGCGGCACAGATTCTGCTCGAAGAGGCGCTCGCGCTTAGCCCGCCGGGCGAAACGGAGGGCGCATGAGCCCGAGCACCGCGCCCGCCAAGAAGAAGCCGGCCAAGCGCAAGAAGGCAAAGAGATCCGGGGTGCGTAAGTTTCTGCTGGGCTTGGGCGTTCTCGCTTTGCTCGCCACCGTGCCTCTCGCCATGGCCGGCTGGTCCGCCTGGCGTCTCACCCGGCCCTACCAGGGCTTCGCGGGAGAATCGAAGCGGGTGGTGATCACCTCCGGCCAAAGCGCCAGCCAGATCCTCGCTCAGCTCGCCGAAGAGGGCGTAATCGAGGATGCCCGGCTCGCTCGCTTCTATCTCGTCTATTTTCTCCGCGACCCGGCGCTCAAAGCGGGTGAATACGAGTTCACCGGAGAAGAGAGCCTGCGCCAGGTCCTGGGCAAGATCTCGCGCGGCGACGTGGTGCGCCACTCGATCACGCTGGTTGAAGGGCACACCCTGGAAGAGACGGCGGAGCAACTCGCCAAGTCGGGTTTCGGCGACCTCGACGCCTTCCTCTCTCTGATGCGTTCGTCCGAGCTGATCGCCGATATCGACCCGGAGGCGCAGGATCTCGAAGGGTACCTGTTCCCGGAGACCTACAGCTTCGCGCTCGGGGTCTCCGAGCGCGAGGTGGTGGGCAAGCTGGTGAAGACGTTCCGCGATCGGTTCGACAAGCAGGTGGCGCCGCTGCTCGCCGCCCGCCCTGGGGCGCCGAGCGTCCGTCATGTGGTGATCCTCGCGAGCATCATCGAGAAGGAAGCGCAGATCGAAACAGACCGTCCGCTGATCGCCGCGGTCTACGAGAATCGGCTCGCCCAACGGATCGCCCTGATGGCCGACCCGACGGTGATTTTCGCGCTCAAGCACCTCGGCACCTGGAACGGCAACATCCGCCGCTCCGACCTCGCGCTCGACTCGCCGTACAACACCTACAAGTACCCCGGCCTACCCCCCGGCCCGATCGCATCCCCAGGAGCCGCCAGCCTCCGCGCCGCCGCCGCCCCGGCCACCGTCCCTTATATCTACTTCGTGAGCAAAAACGACGGCTCACACGCTTTCGCCACGACCCTCTCCGAACACAATGCCAACGTCGAGCGCTGGCAGCGCCAATATTTTAGAGATCAGCGCGAAGAGGAACGCCGGGCACGGGAAGCGGGGCGGTAAAACAGTCTAGCTTTCCTCGATCCCGAGCCCCCCGCTCGTAAGGCGCGGCGATCCCAGACGCATCCAGTGATCGAACCGAAGCTCGCCAGACGCTGTGAAGGTGGAACGCGTCTTTTCTGCCTTGGATTCGGCGGCAGAATCCAGTGGAAGCGACGGTCGAACCCGGTGGATGCAGCCACAGAATCGTTGGATGCGACGATCGAATCCGGTGGATGCGACGACAGAATGCAGTGGATGCGACGGTCGAATGCACGGCTGCGGCGGCAGAATCCACCCGCTTCGACGGCCGAATGCACGGCTGCGGCGGCAGAATCCACCCGCTTCGACGGCCGAATGCCGCCTCAACGCCCGTCGCCTCCGCCTTCCACTGCCCGGGAGCGACCATCTCGCAGTTAAGGGCAACGCTGGTGCCCTTCCATTTCCTTCCAGTGCTCAGGGCCGCCCGCCTGAGCGGCCTGGTTCCCGTCTTCGGGGAAGATCCCAGCAGCAAGACTACGGCTCACTATTGACGGCGACCGACACGACCCTCCCGCGGTCGACCAGCAACCAGGTTTCCTGAGTCGAGGAAAGTCAAGCCCTTCGATCCTACTTGCCCAGTTCATCTTCCCGTTCTCGGCACCTTTACCTCGAGATCTTCACCATCGATCTGAATAAGCAGGGAATCATTCTCGGCCTGGGGGGCGAAGGCGAAGGAACGGCCACGCAAATCTTGAATGTGAAGTACTCCCGCTTCCCACCAATCATTCAGGATGATTTCCACAGGGTCGAATCTCTGCAGAATTGAGTCCAGAGAGTGGCTGCGGACTTCGACTAGAATTTCAAAGACAAGGCACCAACTGTTACCCAATGGATATATTGAGAGAAGCTCGTTGTCTAGTTCGATCAATTCCAGGGCTGCGTTCTCTCCCAGCACTTGCCGGTAGAGTTGACTGCCTGCCCATATGAAGACAGTGGGAAAATTCAACGAAACCGCAGGAGCGTAGAACGCCACAAACTCCATAATTCCCGCATGATGATTATCTATCGTGAGTTGAAACAACCGCTCATACGGAAGTTTATCTTGACGCTCATTCTCAAGCGGAGAAACCTCGATTTTCGTCAGACCGCTTACAATCCGTGTCCACTTATCTGTCAAGGTTGGCCTCCACTCTCCGTGCGGCGCGGGAATTTAACCCGCCGTGGCAAAATCTGCTTCAAGAATATTGCGGACCTCAGGACTCCCTTCGGTCAACCTATCATGGTAGTAGGGATAGAGGTTTCCTTGACCATCGATCGAAGTCGTCGATATATCGAGAGTAACTCCAGCTCCTCAATTACCTGCCCCAGGTTCCATCGCAACGGCTAGGACTGTGTACGTTCGTCTCCGCGTGATGAAGTACAAATTCCCGACTCGAGGTGACGAGGTGCGGAACGCCGAGGTGATCAGGTGAACGGCATAGAGCTTGGAGATCGGAAATCACGACTGTCTGCCTGACGATCACTGTCACTGCGGCCAACAGCAAAGTCGTGACGTCGATGCACCTAAGTACTATGCACATTCTGGCTATCTCGGGTTCCTCAAGCTCAGCATAGCCGCCGAACCAAACAAGTCGAAAATACGAGAACTTCCTACCGATTCCTACCTTCGTGAGGCTCGGCGAGCTTAAACGCACCCAGTAATCGAACCGAAGCTCCTGCACTTTCCGATAGAGCCGGCCCTGCCAGAAGGCATGAACGGTGGCGATGGCGAGGATCACCAGAAAGGTCAACGGCTCTCCCTCTAATCGCATTCCGCAGCCTCGCAAGGATCGGTCAACTCACCTGAGCCGGCAAAGGCTTTGACAAAATCTCCTACGGTCATGACTTCAGCAACCGAAGTCACACCTCTTGCTTCTAAGGCCCATCGCAATTCGGCCAGACCGTCGTCGAATTCCCAGCCCTTCGCCGCTATAAGTTCGTCTGTAAATCGGTCTTCCGGCGCAAGCTTCTGAATCGACACACCCGTCGCCCCTTCAACGAGTCGCAGGGCCTCTTCGAGGCAGGTCGAAGAAATCCGATCTTCTACTTCGAACCGCGACCATCTCGCAGGTAAGGGCAACGATTCTCGCTCATCGAACCGCCGAACTCGCTTCTGATCCACCGATTGCCCGAACTTCCAGATTGCGAATGACGCAAGAAGCGTCACTGTAATGGCGGCGACAAGAGGAACCGACATCATCGCCTCGCAACTGTTGAGATATATAAGACGAAAAAGCCCACAAGAATCACGGCGACAGCTATGCTTACGATGACGAACCGATGAAGCCTTGGATGGCGATAGAGGAACTTCCCAATGCGCAGCAGATCGATCATAGGATGTGTCTTGTGGTAATATTTGAGGAATATTGATCTAAATCGCTCAGGGTTAAGGAGGACAAAGAACCCAAACCCAAGGTAAGCAAAAGCAATAAACAATCCCTTTGAATTGAACTCGGTCAACATTGGCAACCTTCCATTTCCTTCCAGTGCTCAGCGCCGCCCGCCTGAGCGGCCTGGTTCCCGACTTCGGGGAAGATCCCAGGAGCAAGGAACTAGGGCTCTGTATTCACAAAGGATCTCACGATCGCACCATTTTGGTCGGCGACCAACCAAGCCTCTTGAAAGCCAATAATCCAGCTTGGCGGATTGCCCATAAAGCAGTACCTGACGCAACCGGCGCAACCGACTTCCCACTGCTCTTGCCTGACTACCGCGACGGGATCACCCAAAGACGAAATCGCCTGCGCAATTGAGTTCCCCGGACCAAACGTTTTGAATTTCTTCATCGTAAAGTGCTCGGACTGTGGTACGCAAAGATTGAATGGATTCGCGAGGAATAGCCACGACAGAACCCAGCAAAGTCCGAGAACCATTCCTATCTTGAGGAGCCGGTGTGTGGTCATTCTTGGAACCTCATCGCTATTTGAGAGAAGGGGCACCTGCCTTTTTCTTCTTCTCCGCACCGTTCCTTCTCGAATTTGATGCGAGTTTGAATCGCCTGCGCCATGGCGCGGAGAGGGTAGCGGGTCTTAATATTCGTGCTTCACCGACTATTCGAACTGCGGGCCATGACCTGCCCTCCCATCGAACTCCGATTCGGTCCCCACGAAGAAAAATTCGTAGGTCCGCTTCGGCTTTTCTCCTGCGGCAGGGCTACTAGCAGTCCTGCCGCCCCAGATCAATCCACCTTTTCCACCGCTAGTTATCGGTATCTGTGTCCGCCCCCCTCCTCGATTGACGTAAAAGTACTCATCTTTTGCCCACCCGAACTCCGAGGGCGTAGAGGTTTGCATCTTCCCTGAGGCAGGAATAGTGTAAAGAAGGAAACCGTCCTTCACTGGCGTTGGCAGTGCGCCCGAGACCTCGGTCTCGATTACGACCCAGCCGCTGAAACCCTGTGGGAGAAGGTACCTTGAAGGTTGTCGGCGATGCTCAAACAAGCTCACAACAGCATCACAGGCCGAGAGAGAGAACGCGACAACCACGATCAGAAATCGGAGATAGCGCATCATGTTTTCTTCGGTCACGGTTCATTGCGGCGCAGAAGTGCAGCTACCGCCGCTTGAGCCGAGGCCGCTACACAAGACGTTAACTGATTGATCGCCGACTACCGGGAACAGCGACATTGGACTATTGTTAACAGTGTCGGGATCAAACTGGTACACTGCCACAGTCCTGCCCTGCGAGTTGGTGACGTATATTTCCATCGCCGGGAAGCCATCTTGAGTTCCGGTAAGTGAGACGTCGTTGCCCGAGGGTGATGCAATGATCTTCAAGCTATAGTCGATCGAGGCGCTCGGGGTTGCCAAGGGGTTGCTTGCTGAGCCGTTTATCTGGACCACCGCATTTCCCTGCGAATCCCTTGAGCCAGAGGCCATCAATCCAGCTGAGGAAGCAGACGCGACAGCTGGTTGGTCAAGTCTATGGGTAGGTCCGATTTCTCCGGGACGAGACGAAACCAACGGATTGGCACGTTTCGCTTGGTCTGTCTCTATTTTGACGGACTGGCGGGTCCTGAACTTTGGCGAGGAAGCGTTGAACCCGCGCCCATCTCCGCCGAATACTCTTCCGAGGGGATCCGTCACAGAAGCTGCCGGAATGAACGTGGTGACGGTGAAGAGCAACTCCGCGAGTCCATTCGGGTCAACGAACTTCGTCGGGTTCCCTCGAGCGTAGAGGTACCGATTCCAGCTTTGTGGAGCCTTGGCCTTGGCAGGATGCCTGTCCACGCTCAAAAACCGCCCCGTCACCGGAGAGCAAAACCGGGCATGCATGTAGTCCAAGTCGTCGCCCGTTCCGGCGGCGCTTCCGAGGTCTCTTTCGTGGCCGGTGAATTTGATCCGGTCTTGGTCGCCCTGGTTGGGGTTGGTTGCTTCTTCTCCGTAGGGGAAGTAGACGTGGTAGCCGAGGGCCGAGCGGATGCTGGAGGTGACGAGGCGCGGGGTGCCGAGGTGGTCCAGGTGGTAGTAGCGCGGCGCCTTCGGTGCGATCGCGCCAAGGAGTTGGCTGCCCCGGTAGAGGTAGTCGCGCTCGACAGTCCAGCCTAGGGAGGAGCTCGTATAGTCGCGAAGAACCTTCTGATCCAGGTCGCGCAGAGACCATGCCGAGAAGTCGCCGCCGATTTTGAAGGACCAAAGGCGTTCATCATCCGGCGTATAGAGGTAGAGCCAGTTTTCGCCACCGTTTTGCATATGCCACATGCGATCGAGGGCGTCGTACTCGTAGCTGGCGCCGCTCCACGACGTCATGTTGCCCGCCGCATCGTAGGCGGTTCCCGGGCTGGTCAGCCGGTTGGTCGAAGAGCTGGTGGGCGTGTTGCGGCCGGAGGTGCCAAGGATCGACTGAAGATTGCCGAAGGCATCGTAACTGTAGTTTTGGGTGACCGAGGTGCCACCCCCTTTCGCGCCGAGATCTTGCTTCGCCGCGGAGAGCCGGCTCACTTTGTCGTAAGTGAACCACTGGCCGCCGATTTTGGTCACATTGCCGGTGCCGTCGTAGACGTAGTTTCCGGTCGTCCAGAGCGGCGTGCCATTGGGCGATTGCGCTTCGAAAGAGCGCGGCCGGCGCATTCCGTTGGGGTCGTTGGTGATCACCGTCCGGAAGCCGCTGCCATGCTCGATCTGGGCCACCTGGCCGTTCGGATGGTAGGTGATCGAGGGCGCGTATTCATCCAACGCCGTCAGGTAGCCATCGGTGTAGGTCGGCACCACCGACCGGGGCACCGCGGCCGTGACCGAGCAAGCCGAAAACGTACACTGCGGGTAGGAGATCACGCCGATCTCGAGCCCATGTTGGCTGAGGTCGGGGCGCAGCTCGTTGGCCAACAGGTGCCGCTGGCGTTTTAGCAGTGGGCGGACGCGGTCCTGGATTTCGGCCAACTGCTGGCGCGGGGTCCGGCCGTAGGGGGTGAGCTGACGCAGGTTGCTCGCCACCTGTTGTTTCAATCCCCCCACCCGCTTCATGAAGAACTCATCCAGATTGCTCTCGAAGATCGCGACGAAGCGCACGCGTTCGAGCAGCGAGCAGCGGGGTGGTTGGGTCTTCCGCCTCGACCAGCACGCGGGCGTTGAAGTCGATCCAGGAAAGCTCCTGATTGAAGAACAACGGAGGCTAACCATGCCAAGCTCGCTCGCGAGGTTCACGAGCTGAGCTACCCCGCGAGAGCCGAAATCGTCGCGGCCATGTCCTGCTTGATGCCTGCCATGGTTTCGACCTCCGCCGCAGCACGTAGACCAGCAAGGAACTCCTTTCTCTTTCGGCGCGGCGCATAGTCGCGCAGCATATTCACGATCTTGTGACGGACTACGGGGTCGCGAGAACGTAAGGCTCTGAGGAGATCATCGAGAACGTCGTTCGCACCGTAGACGAAAAGAAGAATGAGCAACGTCGCCTGTACCCTCCGGCTCTTTTCCCGAGCCAAACAGGAGCGAAGAAACGCTGTCGATTTCTTTCTTGTCAGATCCGCAAACGCCATCAAGGAATAGGAGCGTACCAACTGCGATCGATGAGTGGAGGCCAGCTTTTGCAACAAGCCAAGGCTCTCCATGTCCCTTGCGCTGAGGAGCGCTTCCGTGAGATCGGTCAAGACGAGTTCGTTCTTCTCCAATTTGATGCGAGTTCGAATCGCCTTCGCGCCTATGCCTGCTCTGCCCAGGGCCCTTGCAGCCTCCATCCTGACAGAGACGGACCGAGCGCCCAGAAGAGCCTCTATCTGCCGGGCTTCTCCCTGAATTTGCCGGGCTTCGAGATTCTCTAGCCATTGGTCCAGCCTGCCTGTGGAAGCGCGCTCTATATTGGGCATGACAGGATCCCCACACCACAAACGGCGTTTCGTTCGCCGCTTAGGCCGAGGTCGAAATCAGATGAAGGGGGGGAGACAATGCTTGTTTCATATTGGTGAGGAATATAGTCGGGCAGTACGAACCTATTCTTATCGGCACTTCCCTGAGGAGATTTAGGTGGGGTTTTTGGCTGCCTTTTACCTCCGCGGGCCTTCTGAATGTTCCGCTTACCCAAATCCTTCAGCGCCTTACGAATATCGTCCTTTGCTTTGCCCACAGCGTCCTTGAGCCTTGTCTGTAGTTCGTCGACGCCTACCCCGATGAGATCGGTGGGCATCTGCCGGCCGGTCTGCTTGCTGAAGTACGTTGTAAGGGCCTCGCGGTATTTTGGGTTGGCTTGATACTCTACGGTGTGGACTAGTATAGCTGCGGTCAGCGCCACCAATGCAACAGGAACGACCACTGCTACTGCGGCTTGGCCATCTGGATCGATGTAATTCTGAGGACTCCCAAGAGCATACGAAAAGCGGTTCCAACTCTGAGGGATCCAAGGGGAACCGCCACGCCCGTCAACGCTTAAGAAGCGACCTGTTATCGGCGAAACATGCCGGGCATGCATGTAGTCCAAGTCGTCGCCGGTTCCGGCGGCGCTTCCGAGGTCTCTTTCGTGGCCGGTGAATTTCATCCGGTCTTGGTCGCCCTGGTTGGGGTCGGTTGCTTCTTCTCCGTAGGGGAAGTAGACGTGGTAGCCGAGGGCCGAGCGGATGCTGGAGGTGACGAGGCGCGGGGTGCCGAGGTGGTCCAGGTGGTAGTAGCGCGGCGCCTTCGGTG
>JBBRUC010000213.1:0-10304 GCA_038248205.1 Thermoanaerobaculia bacterium | reverse complement strand
GATTTTGTCGACCTCGTCGACGAAGACCAGGCCGCTTTTCGCCCGGGCGATCATCTGTTGGATCGGAGCCTGCGGTCCCAAGACTTCGCGGGCGCGCTGCATCAGCCGCCCCAGAACCGCTTCGCCCGGCCGGCCGCGCTCGGCCTCTTCGGCCAAGACGTTCGCGTGAATCCGAATGACCGTCGATCGCCCGGCGAGAGCGGGCTCTTCGGCCAAGTACGATTCGACCGCCCGCATCAGGGTCGTCTTACCGCTCCCAGAGGAGCCGATCATGAGGATATTGCCGGTCGCCAAACCCGCCAGATGTTTCGCCAGAGCGACCGCCATCTCCCGCACGGCGACCTCTTGGCCCAACACTCTGCGGCCGATCGCCGTGGCGATCGTGCGCGGATCGGGAGCATCGAACGGGGCGCCGGCTTGCATGGCGGCATTCTAGCCGACGCCCGGATCAATGCTGGTGGAACTCAACCAATCGTCCAGGGTATCCGTCAAAGTGGCCCGGAACCTTGTAAATGTAGGAGCGGCCCCCCCGGGGCCACCCAAGAAGGCCACGGATTTCCCGGTCCAGGGCGCCCACAGGGGGGCGTCCTAAACGGAAAAGGACCGGCGATAGCGAGTCTACCGAATTTGATGGAGCCCTGGGCTCCTGTTCTACCGGAGCACTCGGGGCCGGCGATTATCCCGTGCCTTGAAGCGCAGCTCCTCGCGTTTTGTCTTTGATGCATTGGGCAAAGACACCGGCCACCGCAGCTAGTTCCGGGGCCTTTTCGCTGGCGCGCAGGAACGGGCAGCGGAAGGATCGATCTTCCTGCTCGAAGAAAGGGCAGTGCTGCGGTTCGGTGTCCAAAGGGTGTTCTTTAAGTTTGATCCTGGGGATTCGGTTCTGTTCTTGAAGTACGGTGATGCTTCGGTCAACCATCGACTCTTGGTGGTGGCTGTGCGCCTGAGCCTGGGCTAACGCCCGGAAGGTCTGAAAACAGCCATCCGCGATAGCGCGGTTTACCCTGTCGGCTTTAAGGCCGGTCGACGCGCAGAAAGCGAAAGTTGGATTGATATGTTCAGGATCGGTTGGAATGATCTTCAGCACACCACCTGGCACGATTCCCGTGGCAAAGGCCTCCTTCCCGTCCAGACATTCTGACAAATCGTGGGGAAGACGTTTCAGCTGGTGTCCCAGATGCTCGAAGATCTCCTCGAACCAGTGCATCTTGAGATTACTCCTCAACTGGGAAGAGCGCCGGTGGATGGCTAAGAGATCGTCGTGGCCGTGTTCGGCGCCCCGGGGTGGGTCTGCCTCCAGCGCCGCCGCGATGAAGAGCACCGGCTGTGAGAAGATCTTCCGTAGGAAGCCAGGTTTGTCGGTGTCGGCCAGCTCGCCAAGCGAATTCTGAACTTTCTGCAACACCTCAATGGCAGGATAGAACGGCAAATTGTCGAACATCCCGCCATCGGCGAGCAGTACATCAATGCGTCTGGAGCCCGGGGAAAGATCCGCCTCGCATCGGGGAGAAAAAATTCCGGGGAACGCGCTTGAACTCAACACCGCTTCGATAAAATCATAGGCGGTGCCGGTGGTCGGAAAGTCCGCACCGAGCAAAAGGGCCTCGTGAGTGTCTAAGCGAGACGAGGTGCAGAAGAAGGAGACCGGGTGTCCGCCATGGTGGAAGGGCTGGCGGCGGTCGAGGGGAATTCCCGCGCCCCCGCCGAGAAGGCGGTTGGCTGCCTTCGCCAAAAGTGAAGTCCCCATCACTTCGTACTCGATGTCCAATCGCCGGAGAGTCTCTTTCTGGATCGCCTTGAAGAACAAGTCGAACGCCTTTGTGTAATGCCCGGCCACAAACTCGGTCGCGATTTCCCGGGTTCTAGAGTAGGGAAGTAAGGTCAGCTCCGACATCGCGTCGACGAGTGCCGGAGGAGCGCTCGTCGCGGCGAACCCGGCATCGGAGCGGGTACCCCGTTCGATCAGACGTTGGAGGTCGAACGGAGATAGTTTGACCCGTCGCGCCCGTACTCCGAGCTGGCGTGCTGCGCTCTTTAGCGTGCGCGTCAGCGCGACTTTCTGATCGACTTCTCGAAACGTGGTCGCGAGCTCGCCGAGGAGGCGGAAGGCCCGCTCGTCATCGAGCACTGAAATCGCTCCCAGAGCGCCGCCGATCAGTGCCCCCACGGACGCCCCCACGATCAGATCCGGCCGAATACCCGCCGCTCGTAGAGCTCCCAGGACGCCGATATGCGTCGCACCTCGAAAAACGCCGCCGCTGGCGAGGAAACAGATTCTGGGCTTCTCGCCGGTCAGGTGGGCGAATTGTTCAGGGATCTCTTCTTCCCTCAATCCGAAGCTTGGTGGCAGCGGGTCGGGTTCTTGGGCCGCTGTCAGCTTGCGGCTACAGTGTTGGCAGATTTCGGGCAATCCTGGTGCCTTTTCAAGGGTCGCCTGAAGAGATCTGGAACCGCCATGGTCGGGAAGTATTCGCAGCAGCTCATGGCAATCGATGCTGGGCTCGGGCCGATTCGGGTTTGCAGATCTCTGCTTTTTGCTCTGCAGCTTTTCGATATCCGAACGGTAGAGCTTCTCGAGCGTTCGGCGACAGCCAGCCGCCGCAGCCGTGAGAATTTCGTCCGGTTGCGGCGCGAGCTGGCTCTTGAAGGCGATGTCTTCGGAGGGGACGATCTCGTCGACAAAGAGCTTGAGCAGCCTCGGATCGGTCGTCCCCGGTCTCGCATTGCCGGGTGACGGCGGACCACCGAAGAGCTTCTGCTCGACCGCACTTAGGAAATTCACCTCCTGGCATTCCATCTGGATGTCTCGGCGGTGGGACAGCGTGAAGCTCAGTGCAGCGACCTCGACGATGTTCATTCGACCCGAGGGGTTGGATCTGCCGCGGACAGTGGGCTTGGTCGGGATGCCGGAGACCAGGTGAAGCCGGCAATCGCTAGGCGCTTTGCCTTCTAGCTGCTCGGCCAGGGCACGATTCTTCGGACTGCGCAAGAACGCGACGACCGCGGGGATGGGATTGTTTCGCACCGCCGCGCCATCGACCAGATCCAGGGCGCTCGGTTTCGGCTGGTCGGGACCGAGGACCAACCAATCGTCCACGTCAGCTCCCGTCAAATGCAAAGGAGAAAAGAGGAACGGTACGGCGAGCGCGGCCCGCAGGGCTTCGATCAGCCGCGCACCCCTCCCGGCCCACAGCTGTTGGCCCACCGGAACGACGCCGAACTCCTTTTCAAGCTGGTTTAAAGGAGCGGCGACCAGCAGCAAAGGGAAAGGATCGCTCTCTATCCTTGGCTCGGCGTCGACGCTCTCTTCAGCGAACAACTCGTGCAGCCGCCGATGGAGATGGTAGTCGGAGAGTAATCCCTGCTGAATCTCGAGCCGGGCGAAGAATACGCCCGGCTGCGCGCGCAGATAGCGCGCGGAACCGAAGCAGAGGATCCCAACCAGGAGAGCCGCACAGAATCCCCACCATGGAAAGATGCTTCGAGCGACATTGACAGCCGGGAGCAGGGCCTCCGGCAGGTACCGGTTCGTAATCGAGAGCGCCAGGCGGAGCGCCAGGCCGACCGAAAGGTACAGCCCGCTCGCCATGAGGGCAAGGGCCATGCTCCAAACCCACCAGCCGAACAATGGGTGGACGATTCGATTGATACCGTGGAGTTTCGCCGCGTGGGCGCCCCTGATCGAGTATTCGTTGACGAATTGAGGAGAGAAGGCCAAATGCCGGGCACCGCCGGCAACGACTTTGAGTTTCGCCCATTGGAAGCTGAACCAGCGCGCTAGTCGGAAGCCACCGTAGCCCTCCCGTCGACGTACATGGGCGACCGCCAGCTGCGCGAGGGTAGAAAACCGGATTGGCAGCCGGGCGAGCCAGCTGGCGAGCCTGATCAATAGAAAGTAGCGCCGCCGGGCCTGGGACTCATCCACGCGCATGAACGGAGGACAGGAGAGATCGCGAACCGGCGGCAAGTCGGAGTCGAGATCGATGGGGTCCGGAAATGCCCGCCAGAGCACGTCGAGCGGCGAGTCGATCAGGCTGCGAAGATAGCGGCGAAACCAGCCCCAGCGTTTGGCTTCGCACTCCAGCGGATCCTGGCCCTCTTCGGTCCCGAGTTCTCTGTAGCAGCGCTGCATCGCGGCGGCGGAGAGGGCTCCGACCGAGATGCCCGCAGCCAGCTTCGGAGCGGGGCGCCCGGCCGCCAGATAAGCATGGATCACCCCGGCGGCAAAAGGGGCGGCCTTCCATCCTGCGGCAAAACAGACGGCATCTGGATTTAGATTCTCTGCATCCGGTTCGTACGTGTCGCGATTCACCGGCGTGGAACTCATAGCAACCTTCCTCCGGGTCGTGCCAATGCCGGCCTGGAAGGCCCCAGGAACCATTGGTGCTCATTTACTTCGGGCACTCCGATATTCAAGGTGCAAGCAGTTGCTTCTGCCACCTTGTGGGGTGGGCGTATGTTCTTCGAAGGGTGGGAGGTACAGATCGCCCCGTGAGGAGCCGCGGCAAAGCGGAGAAAATGGGGGAACGCGGCGGCGCAGGTTCGGGGGCTTCGCCGCCTTAGGAGTGGGTTACCCCTCCACCTCGAACTTGACCCCCTGCGCCAACGGCAGCGTTTCGCCCCAGTTGATGGTGCAGGTCTGGCGGCGCATGTAGGCCTTCCAGGAGTCGGAGCCGGCTTCTCGGCCGCCGCCGGTTTCTTTCTCTCCGCCGAAGGCTCCGCCGATCTCGGCTCCCGAGGTTCCGATGTTGACGTTGGCGATGCCGCAATCCGAGCCGGTGGCGGCGAGGAAACGCTCGGCGCTTCGCATGTTGAGGGTGAAGATCGCCGAGGAGAGTCCCTGCGGTACGGCATTGTGGTCTCGGATCGCCTGGTCGAGGGTGTCGAATTCGAACAGGTAGAGGATCGGCGCGAACGTCTCGTCGCAGGTGATCGGCATCTGGGCGGTGGCTTCGATCAGCGTCGGCTCGACGTAGAAGCCTGGGCGGTCGACTCGCTTGCCGCCGACCAGGACGGTGCCGCCTTCGGACTTCGCCCGTTCGATCGCGGCGATCATGTTTTCGACCGCCGCCTCGTCGATCAGCGGCCCCATCAGCGTTCCGGCCTCGGCCGGGTCGTTCGGGTGGATCGAGGCGTAGGCCTTGGTCAGGCGCTTCTTCATCTCGGCCGCGATCCCCTTCTGGAGGAACAGGCGGCGGGTGGAGGTGCAGCGCTGCCCCGCCGTGCCGACCGCGGCGAACAGGACGGCGCGGAGCGCCAAATCGAGATCGGCGTCGTCCATCACCACAATGCCGTTGTTGCCGCCCAGCTCCAGGAGGGCGCGGCCGAAGCGGTCGGCGAGCACCTTGCCCACCTCGCGCCCCATGCGCACGGAGCCGGTGGCCGAGACCAGCGGCACCCGAGGATCGGCAACGAGCTTTTGCCCGACGCCGGTCCGGCCGCCCATCACCAGGGTGAAGATCGCCGGGGCGTGATTGCGTTCGAGTACCCGGGCGGCGATCTTGGTCACCGCGATCGCGGTGAGCGGCGCTTGGTGGGACGGCTTCCAGATCGAGGAGTCGCCACAGACGGCGGCGACCATCGCGTTCCACGCCCAGACCGCCACGGGGAAGTTAAACGCGGTGATGACGCCCACCGGCCCCAGCGGGTGCCACTGCTCGTACATCCTGTGCTGCGGCCGTTCGGAGTGCATCGAGAGGCCATAGAGCTGGCGCGACAGACCGACCGAAAAATCGGCCATGTCGATCATCTCCTGCACCTCGCCCTGCCCCTCGGAGAGGATTTTGCCGACCTCGTAGGTGACCAGCAGGCCCAGCTCGTCTTTGTGCTTGCGCAGCTCGTCGCCGATCTGGCGGACGATCTCGCCGCGCCGCGGGGCAGGCCAGGTCCGCCACTCCTCGAACGCCTTGACGCTCGCCGCGGCGACCCGGTCGTAGTCGGCTTCGGTGGCCAAATGGACGGCGGCGATCGGCTCGCCGGTCGCCGGGTTGAGCGAAAGGACCCGCTCGCCGTGGGTTTCGAACCAGGTGCCGTCGAAGGCTCCGGGATTGTCGGATCCGATCTCCAAGGCTTCGAGAACTTCGGCGATGCGATGAGCTGACGTATCGGTCATGGGAGCTTGTCTCCTGGAAGGATGGGAAAAGGGAAAAGGGCAAAGAGGGCGGGGCGGCTTTAGGAGGACCGCCCTGGATGTGCGCCGAACGAAGGGCGGCCACGGGGTGGCCGCCTCTACGCTACGAAGGGGCGGCCACCGGGGGCCGCCCCTAAGAGGACTCTATCCTTCGGCGGGCGGTTTCGGATCTTCCGCCTTCGGCACATCGATCACCACGTCCGCGGCCTTGACCTCTTCCGGCTCGTCCGCCGCCGGTTCCTCGGCCTTGGGCTCTTCGGCCACCGGTTCCGGCTTCGGTGCGGGTTCCGGGGCGGGCGGGGCGTCGGCGATCCCTCGGCTCATCAGGTCGGAGACCGCGCGGTTGAAGCGGACGACGTCCGGGATCTCGGCGCTTTCGGCGAGCAGGCCGTAGCCGAGCAGCATCTGGGCGTAGTCCTCTATCCGCGCGTCTTTCGGATCGGCGTGCCAGAGCCCGTGCAGGCGGGTGAGGATCGGGTGGCTCGGATTGAGTTCGACGATCCGGCGCTGCGCCGGGCCGCCGCCCTTGCCTTTCTGGAGCAGGCGTTCGAGCTGCGGGCTGTAGTCGTGCTCGGCGCCGACCAGGCAGACGGGCGAGCTGGTGAGCCGGTTGGTCAGGCGCACCTGCTTGACGTGCGTGTCGAGCAGCTTCTGGAGATGGTCGAGGAACGGCCGCAGGTGCTCTTCCTTGTCCTTGAGATCCGCTTCGACCTTCTTCTGCTCGTCCTCGTTGCCCAGCTTGACCGTGCCTTTTTCCACCGACTTCATCTTCTTTCCCTGGACCTCTTGGAGCGACTGCACCAGCAGCTCGTCGACCGTGTCGGTCAGGAACAGGACTTCGATCCCCTTGGCCTTGAACGCTTCGAGGTGGGGTGAGTTCTCGACCACCTCGCGCGATTCGCCGGTGAGAAAGAAGATTTCGGCCTGCCCCTCCTGCATGCGCGAGATGTAGTCGGCGAACGAAGTCAGCTTCTCCTTGTCGGCCGACGACTCGAAGACCAGCAGGCTGAGCAGCTTCTCTTTGTTTTCGTAGTCCGAGCTGGTGCCTTCCTTCAGGCAGCGGCCGAAGTGCGTCCAGAACTTCAGGTAGGTCTCGTTCTCGTTCGACTTCATCTCCTCGAACGACTCGAGCAGCTTCTTGGTCAGCCACTTCTTCATCTGGGCGATGTGGCGGTCCTGCTGCAGCATCTCGCGCGAGACGTTCAGTTGAAGATCGGGCGAATCGACCACGCCGCGGACGAAGCGGAGGTACTGCGGCAGCAGCTCCTCACACTTTTCCATGATCTGGATCCGCTTGACGTAAAGCTGCAGCGCCGGCTTGGACGCCACGTAGTACAGGTCGTACGGCGCCTCGGACGGGATGAACAGAAGGGACTGGTACTCGATCCGCCCTTCCGCCTTGTACGAAAGCACCTTGAGCGGCTCGTTCCAGTCGTGGGCGATGTGGCGGAAGAAGTCCTTGTACTCCTCGGCCGTCACCTCCGACTGCGGGCGGGTCCAGATCGGCTTCATCGAGTTGAGGGTCTTGTCCTCGACCCGCACCGTCACGTCCTCGCCCATCACTTTCTTGTCGAGATCCTCGTCGTTCTCGGCTTTGAGAATGATCGGGTAGGTGACGAAGTCGGAGTAGCGGCGGACCACCCGCTGGATCGCCCAGCGCTCGGCGAAATCGTCGAGGCCGTTCTCTTTATCCTCCGGCTTCAAGTGCAGGGTGATCGTCGTGCCGTGCCCCTGCCGCTCGCCTTCTTCCAGCGTGTAGGTGCCGTCACCGGTCGATTCCCAGCGCCAGGCTTTGTCTTCGCCCGCGCGGCGGGTGACCAAGACGACCTTGTCGGCCGCCATGAAGGAGGAGTAGAAACCGACGCCGAACTGGCCGATCATCTCGGCGATCGCCTGCTTGGATTCGGCCGCGTCCATCTTCTCGACCATCTCGCGGGTGCCGGACTTGGCGATCGTGCCGATGTTGTTGATCACCTCTTCGCGGTTCATGCCGATACCGTTGTCGGAAATCGTCAACGTGCGGGGCTCTTTGGTTGTATCGAGGCGGATTTCGAGCTTCTCGTCGCCGAGCAGCTCGGGGTGGGTGAGCGCCTCGAACCGCAGCCGGTCGAGCGCATCGGACGAGTTGGAGATCAGCTCGCGGAGGAAAATCTCCTTGTTCGAATACAGCGAGTGGATCATCAGGTCGAGCAGCTTCTTGGTCTCGGCCTGGAACTGATGGGTCTCGGCAACGGCAGCCATGCGATTCTCCTCTACGGGAAACTCTCGAAATGTTGGTTTAAGTCTGGGGCCGGCCCGGAGCCCTGGCGCGATCAGAGCCAGCACCGAGCGCGCAGGGAGCCATGGAGCCTGCCACGGCAGGCGCGTATGTAACGCGTAACCACCGCCCAGGTATTTCCGAATTGTATCAGTGCAAGCCGGTGCGGCAAGCGAGACGAGGGGCGGGCCGCTGTAGAGTCTCGCCATGGCCGAAGCCCCTCTTTCCCCCGCCGATGAAATCCTCCGCGCCGAGGCGCCCGCGGTCTGGGCCGCCCTTTCGCCGCTCGGGCGGCGGCTGGTTCAGCCCGCGAACTTCCTGCCGCAACAGACGGCGGACGCCCGCGGTACCGCCTACAACGGCACGATTGGCCAGATCACCGACGGTCACGGCAAGCCGCTACCGCTCGAACCGATGGCGGCGGCGCTCTCCGGATTGCCGGAAGCGGCGCGTAGTCGGGCGTTTCTCTACTCGCCGGTCGAGGGAATCGCCGAGGTCCGTGTGGCCTGGCGGGAGCGGCAGCGGAGGGGGATTGCCGATGGCATCCCCTCCTCGCTGCCGATCGCGACCTCCGGCCGGGAGCTGGCGATCTCGGGGCTGGCGGAGATTTTCTTGGAACCGGGGCGCACGGCGCTGGTCGCTTCGCCCGACCCTGCCGAGTTCGAGGATCTGCTGACGCTGCACACGGGAGCGCGGCTGGAATCCGTGGCGCTCGATGGCGGCTCGCTCGACGAGGCGCTGGGGAAACTACCGGCGGGGGAGTCGGCGTTCTTGCTGATCTCGAGAACCGACGTCGCCGATCGAACGGAGGTCGTCCGCACCCTCGAAGCGGTGGCTCGCCCGTTGATTGTCGTCTGCGATGCCGGTGAGTGCCTCGATCCTCGGACCTGGTTCTGGGATCTCGCCGGCCGGGCACCGCACCTGGTGCCATTCCTGGTCGATGGTCCGGAAGAGTCGTTCCCCGGCGCCGGCCTCGCGTACCTCACCCTGCCCTATGAGCCTGGATCGCCCGTCGCCTCGGCGCTCGAATCGAAGGTGAAGACCCTGCTGCGCGCCACGGTCGGCTCGCCGCCATCGCTCGCGCAGATGATCCTCCTGGAGACCCTTGCCGAGGGGGTGGGCGCCGACCAACCGACCCGCGGGGGGTAGAGACGTCCCCAGTACCCAACCACGAAAGAACCGGGTCCACCGCCGTCGGGGCGTCTCCAACGCAACGACCAACTAGGGGAGGCTTCGAGGGCGGGCCGGATTCCAGCGCCGGGGGAGGATCCGCGGCGACGCATCCCTCGGCGGAGGAGTCGTCGCAAAGGCCGGGGGACGGCGGCGTGATCTTGGGCGCCGCTTCCGAAGGGAGGGGATTGCGTTCGGTGATTTCCGGGGTCTCGGCCGGTTCTTCAGTGGCCGCGGCTTCCTCCGTCTCCGCTTTCGCCTCGGCCGCGGCGAGGCACTCCTCGTCGTCCTCGGCGCAATCGAGGTCACCCTCCGCCGGTTCCGCCTCGTCGGCGATCTCGGTCTCGTCGTCCGGTTCCTTCTCGAGCTGCGCGGCGTAGCTCCCGGAAACCTCCCCGAATACGCCCCCGAGGTCCTCGGGCAGCTCGGTTGGCTCTTTGAGAAAGCTCCAACCCTTTCCTTGGTCGAGGTCGAGAACCATCAACGTGTCGGTGTCGGCTTCGGTCTGGATCTGCTCGACGATTCGGTCGACTTCGGCGTAGGCAGAGCGGCGGGCTTTCGGCGCTGCGGCTCGCAGCGCCGCCCATTCGCCTTCGATCTCGGGCAGAACGGCGAGGGCGGCCAGGTAGGCCTGGAGGTCGTCGATCGGCGGGATCGCCCCTTCGGCGCGGGCGCGGAAGCGAGCGAGCCGTTGCGCCTCGTCGATCTCATGAGCGAGGCGTGCCCTGGCCTCCAGCTTCGCGAGTT
>JBBRUC010000212.1:0-10312 GCA_038248205.1 Thermoanaerobaculia bacterium | reverse complement strand
TGGAGCTGCGAAGCAAGGTCTGGTACAAAGGGCATCTCCTTTCGTCGTCGCAAACGAAAGAAGACGAGCCCTCTGGGGGAACCGTCAACCCCCCTGGAGGGCTTTTTCCTCAAACGGGCACTGGCGGCGCAGCGCGCGCCCAACGGGCGCGGATGATGATGCTCTCCCGGTAAGTGATCGAGCTATCCGATGGACCGTACCCCCCGACCATCAACAACCGTGATCATCAGGCCACCCTCGACCATCGGTTACTGTGCTCAGGCTCAGTGACCGCCGTGCCAGGTTACGCCACCTCGATCACCTACAACTCGAACCAAACGATTTCCCAAGTGGCGCGAGGCCGGAATCGCTACGGTCTAGGGTGACCACGGGGCAACGGCGGCGTCGCAGCCGGCCCTCACCGGCGATCCGCGGTCCATGCCTTCGGGACCTGGCGCGACGTCCCCTCTGAGGTCAGCGGATGAATTGAATGGGCTCAGCGGGCAAGAAGCCGCTCCTCAAGATCGATTTCAGCGGATTTCTGCCGTGCGAACTCTTCGCTCGACGACGAGACCCCTCGACCGGCTCCCATCACCTGCCGCAGCCGTTTTCGCCGCTCGTTCAACGATAGCTCGTCGAAAGATCGCGAATCCGCCGCCAGATGCGACGACAGCGCCTGCCATCGCTCAAGAGCCTTAGGATCCTGCGACTGCCCCAAGTCTTCAGAAGCAACCAGCAAGATCAGCCGAGCCGGTCCTGAGCGGACCGATCGTGGAACTTCCACGGTCAGGCGGTGATCCTCGGGGATAAAGACCTCGATTTCATGAGCGGATACCATCAGGGTTCCTTTCCGTGGCCCGGAGGGCGAGCGTTTTCACCGCTTGTCTCCCAGAACGAACTCTGACAATCGGCCCGGCCTGATCATAACGATGCGACCCTGCGTTCGATGGTCCGCATCGGCAGAACGAGACGAAGCGAATCAGGGAGTTTCACGAAACCGTGTGCGGAATAGAAGGCCGCGGCGGTCTCGTCCAAGGCGTCCACCACGACCATTGAAGATCCCACGGTTTCCGAACTCGCCAGCGCTCTTTGCAGGGCGTTGACCAGAAGGACCGCACCCAGCCCTTGGCCTTGCCGGTCGGCAGCGACTGCCAGGCGCCCGATCAACGTGGCGCTGACCAGGGGGTACCGCGGAATGTGCTTCCTTGCAACTTCCGGAACATCTCCCGGCAGAAGTGCAGTCGCACAAAGGGTGTAGTAGCCAATGACGGTGTCGGGTGCCGCCTCGGCGACCAGAACGAAAACCGCATTGGCGTGGCGTCGCATGTCCTGACCGGCCTGGGTATGCAGGTAGTTATCGAGGCTTTCGGCACCGCAGGTGAACTCGGCGCGGCGGTGGCCGTCGCCCAGCGGGACGACCGAAAGTTCAAATCTGGATAGATCCAATCGTCATGTACCGACGCGGCGTTTGTGCTCGGCAAAACCACGCAGCAAGCGTTCGTTCGGCTCGGGTGGGTGGATCAGCGCATCGAAAAACGCCGCCCGGTCGCGCTCGGAGAGATATAGCCCCTCATGCTGGGCAACGGTCCGGCGCGCGGCCTCTGTAATCGCGGTCACGCAATAGTCGCTGACCTTGCGCCGCTCGAGGTGAGCAGCGTGCTCGATCAGCTCCTTGGTCTGCACGTCGAGCCGAAAACCGAGGCGGTCATCGCGGGTGACGCGCTCTTTCCGGGCTGCGGCATGGCTGGGCATGGCGCTCTCCATTACACCTAAAATGTACACCCAAACGACTCACAAGTCGAGGCGGCGTAGCGTACGGCACCGATCAGGAGACTCCGACCTGCGCCTCGTCGATAGCTGAGCCGAACTAGCTCGACACCTCGCGTTTACGAACGGCAGAATCAAACCGCAACAGGACGCAAGCCCCCAAAGGAACACCATGGCAACTCAAGAGTGGCTGGAAGCGGCGCGCAATTATTCACTCATGCCCGCCACGCCTTGTTCTCACATTTCTTGCAGAAAGAGAGCTCGACAGTTCGTGTTCGTTTTTGAAGGTTAGCGCTAGAAGATTTGACAGGGCTCGTCCTGAAGAGTTTGGAGGCGCGATCACAAGAGGACGTCCGATTAGCGAATTTTTTCGAGCACTTCTCCGGCTTCCTGCGGATCCTGAACTCTGGAAGCGTCTGATTGATCTACTGACGGTGGGGCGCTCGGGCTCCGGCTTGTAATGCAACCGATCGACACGGATGGATCCCTTTGGGGGAGAGCGACCAAGGGGGAGTTCCTCACGCTGGCGCGGGCTCCCCATCCGTCAGGCGACCGACACCGACACCACTCCCGACGCATGCCCCTTGGCCTTCGGCCGGATCACGATCTCGACGTCGCGGTCCAGGAGCGTCACGAAGCGTAGCAGCCGCTCGGAGGAGAACCGGCTGAGGCGGTAGTTTTTGAGTTCCGAGACATGAGGCTGCGAAATCCCGAACAAATCCGCCGCCCGCGCCTGCGTCAGCCGGCGGCCGGCGATCAGCTCATTGAGGCGCATCGCGAGCTGAACCCGAAGTTTCCGCTCGCCGGTATCCGCGAAACCAAGATCCACCAACACATCGCCGCTTCCCGGGTCTACCGTCTCAAGCTTCTTTTCTCGCATAGAACCTTCGATCCGTTCCCCTCGTTGGCGCATCAGACCTCGGCCTCGCGCCCCTCGGATTCGTCTCCGATTAGCGTAAGTTACCTCTTGTTCGCCAGTTTGCTTCTTCCAACGATGTCGGCCGCGCTTCGGCTCGGCGATGTAGGTGCGCAGGCGCCCGGCGAGTGTTCGACGAGGAAATCGATACGTTCCTGAAGGCCACCCCCTAACGCGGCAGCCACCGGACACCTTCCCTACATCTTCACGCCGCGCCGGCCGAGGAGGCGTTGCAGTCTCTGGTAGAGGGTGTCGCCCAGCAGGGAGTGCGCTGCGGCGGAGAGGTCGGTCAGGACTTTTTGCAGGTCTTCCGAACCGCTCCAGTGCCGGCGGGCGTAGGGCTCCAGTTCGCCGCCGAACGCTTGGGAGAGTACTGCTACGGCGAGGATCAGGTCGTCCATGAATCCGACGCCGCCGAGGATCGCCTCGGGTAGCAGATCGAACGGCAGGATGAAATAGGCGAGCGCTCCGCCGATGAGCGCCCGGGTTTTGCCCGGTACGTCCTTGTCGAGCGATAGGCGAACCAGGAGCATGAAGACGTCCGGCACCAGCATCAGAGCGCGCACCGCGTCGGTCGACAGCTTGTTGCCGCGCCGCTCGACGGCCTGCACGATCCTTTGGCGCAACCGGTCGTAAAAGCCGAGCAGCTTCGGCGCGGGGATCTCGGTCTCGCCGGAAAGGACGCGCGCGGCCTCCTCCTCCCGCTCGTCGGCGTGCTCGTCGAACTCGTGCTCGTAGTGGATTTCGGTCATCGCTTGGAACCCTCCCTAGGTGTCGCCCCTCAAAGAATATACGCCAGGGCGAATCCCACCTGGGCGAACATCATCATGAGGTACATGTGCTTCCACGACGGGTGATTCTCGGTCGCGGTGAGCGAGTCGGGATCGCGGACCAAAAGGTACACGGTGTAGGCGCCCCAGGTCATCAGGATCGCGCCCAAGGCGACCAAGAGGTTCGGATTGCCGGTGAGGATCGCATGCTCGGGCGCCTGTGGGTCGCGCAGGTGGGCGCCGAGCGGCAGCAGAATCCAGGGGAGGACGAACGAGGGGCTGATCATCCAGGCCGCGCGCTTGACCCCGTAGAGAATCGGCAGCGTGCGGCAGCCGCCCGCGAGATCGCCTTGGATGTCGGCGAAGTCTTTGGTCGAGGCGGCGAAGATCAAGAACAAAAAGAACGCCAGGCCGATGAACCAGGGCTCGGTCGAGGCGACCGGCGCCACCATGCCCCAGCCGGCGGCCTTGAGCAGAAAGCCGCGCGGAATCGCCATCGTGAAGTTCGCCGCCATGCCACGCACCTTGGTCCGCCCGAGCGCCGGCGCGGAGTAGACGAACGTGAAGGCGAGGCCCAGAAGGTAGATGAAGAACACCACGTGCGCGCCGGCCGGGGCGTAGAACTTCTGGCTCCAGGTGACATACGGATACGGCACCACCAGCCAGGTAGGCAAGAGTGCCAGGGCGTAGAGCACCCAGGTGAACTTCCACGCCTCGGCAATCGACAGCGCGCCGGTCACCAGCGGCCGGTCCGGTTTGTTCAGGCGGTCGATGTCCAGGTCGTAGATCTGGTTGATCGCGTTCGACGCCGCGTTCATCAGGCTGGCGCAGAGCGAACCGAGCGCGATCGTCAAGATCACCGATAGAGTCACCTGGCGGCTCGGGTCGGGGTTGTGAACCGATCCGAACGCGCAGATGGCGCCCGAGACGATGCCGAGCAGCGGCGGCAGCAGCGTGAACGGCCGGGCCAGCTGGCGATAGAGATTCAGTTTGCTCAAACCGTCACCTCGCCATTCCCAGGATTCCCACCATGGCGGCAGACGCCGCGACGAGCGCGCCGACGAGGGTGTTCAAAAAGTTCAGCGCCTCGTTGTCGAGCAGGGCGCGGCGTTCGAGCGCTCCCCCCACCAGACTCTCGAACGTGGTGCCGACGAACGCGGCGACCGCCACCACGGCGATCCCGAGCGCGGGGTAGAGTCCGACGAGGAAGCCCAATCCGCCGATCAGCAGCGAGGCGAAGATTCCGGCGAGTGTGCCTTCGAGCGAGACCGCCCCTTCCGTGCCGCGCGGCACCGGGCGCAGCGTGGTGAGCTTGAACGTCCGCCGGCCGAGCAGCTGGCCGATCTCGCTGCCCGCCGTGTCGGCGGCGGCGGTCGCGAACGCTCCCGCAAACGCCAGGCCGAACAGGATCGGGTAGGGGGTTGCCGCGGCGAACAGGGCGCAGGCGGCGGCCACCCCGGCGTTGGCGAACGCATGGCGCGCGCCGCGCCGCCCCCCCGCCTCTTGGGCGAGCTTCGCCGCCGCTTTCCGCTGGTAGCCGAACTTGGTGCAGGCGGTGCCGATGACGAAGAACGCCACCAGCAGCAAAAAGCCGCGCCAGTCGAGAAAGGCGTAGATCGCCGTGCCGAGCAACGTCCCCGCGATCACGCCGGAGACATCGACCGAGCGGGCGGCATAGGCCGCCGCGGCGAACGCCGCATTGATCAGGAGGCCAATCGCCGCCCGGGTCCAGAATCCGCCCGCCAGAAGGTCGGCCCAATGCCCTTGGGTCAGCAGCAGGCCGAGCAGGAAAAGGCTCGCAACCATCGGCACGCCGAGGTTGTCGTCCAGTCCCTGCGGCTGCGATTCGAGCACCGCGGCGACCAGAGCCGCCGTAAAGCAGCAGGCGGCGGCAAAGGCAACGCTATAGGCGCCGGGCGCCGTCCAGAGCACGAACGCCCAGGCCGCGGCGCCGCCGAACAGAACGAAGGCCGCGGTGCCCGACCAGCTCTTCTTAGGGTTCCACGGCAGCCGCGGCCCGCCGAGAGTCAGGCCCACCACCGAGGCCATGCCGTCGCCGAAGGCGAGGAGACCCCAGCCGGCCGCCGCCACTTCCAGATGGCGCCAGAAGACCAGGATCAGCAGCAGCACCGAGATGGGGTAGAGCAGGATTCCGATCGAGCGCTCGCGCTCGCTTTCGCGCAGCAGGTTCTTGCCGCCGACTCGCGGCAGGATCAGAAAGTTGAAGATGACCGCGAACGCCGCCATCGCCGCGGAGCCGAGCGGCCCGAGGAACCGGAGCGCGAGAGCGAATAGTCCGCTGCCGATATGGACGATCTTCCGCGGCAGCTCGCCCGAAGGGAGCGACCTTACGCCCACTTGCCGATCTCTTTAAGCCAGGCGAGGGTGGCGCCCAACCCCTCGCGCAGGGGCGTCGGCCGGTAGCCGAAATCGCGCGTCGCGGCGGCCGAGCTGTAGGCCCAATCGTGGCGATAGATTTCGACCAGGTCGGGCGTCAGAGCGGGAACGGTGCCGGTCGTCTTGGCCCAAAACTTCGCCAACCCGCCGGCCATCTTCGCCACCCCGTCGGGAAAGCGACGCGTGGGGACCGGCACGCCCGTCAGCTCTTCCACCAGGGCGTAGAACTCGGCGAGCGTCACGTTGTCGCCCCCCAGGACATAGCGGGAACCGGGCTCGCGCTCGACCACGTCGGCCGTGCCGCGCGCCACGTCGTCCACCAGCACGTAGCTCCAGCGCCGCCCGGGTTGGCCCAGCAGGGCGGGGAGCTTCTTGGCGATCAGGTCGAGCACGTGGCGGACGACGATGTTGCCTTCGGTCAGCTCGCCCGGGCCGTAGATCACGCCGGGGTAGACCACCGAGAGGGGAACCCCTTCCGCGATCGCCGCGCGGGCGCGCCGGTCGGCGAGTGTTTTGGTTCGCTCGTAGTCGTTGATCCAGATCCGCTCGCGGGGGGCTGCCTCGGTTCCCGCGGAGTTCGTCGATTCGTCGAGCATGCCGCCGGGGCCGTTTTCGGTCGGCCCGAGGGCGATGAAGCTCGACACGTAGGTGATCCGCGAAACACCGGTCGCGCGCGCCGCGGCGAGCACGTTGGACAAACCGCCGACGTTGATCCGGTCGAACTGTTCGGCTGGAGCCAAGATCTTTACCAGCGCCGCGGCATGAAGGATCGCATCGCACCCGCCGGAGCCGGACGCCGCGGCGACCAGGCTGCCGCGGTCGGTCACATCGCCGGTCGCGAATTCGACCCCGGGGGCAAAGCGCTCCCGCGACGAGCCGGCGCGGACCAGCAGCCGCACCGCATGCCCGCGCGCGACCAGTTCGGCGACCGTCCGCCGCCCCAAAAATCCGGTTCCCCCGGTGACCAGGATCTTCATTCGAGCGGCGAACTATACCTGACTCCCAAGGCGCCGGTTTCCGGCCCGCCGGGAGCGAGAGGATCGCTTCCGGCGGGCGATCGGGGTGTTAGCGCTTGCCGCGGAGGACCAGCTCTCCGTAGTAGGCGCTGGCGCCGGAATTGGTCGCGTCGCTATCGGTGACCAAACCAACCGCGACGAGCGGGCCAGGCGCGGTGCCGAACGCCTTTTGGAAATCCGCGACCAGGTCGTGCTCTTCGCCGACGGAGCGCCTTCCTCGGCCCGTCTCGGCGACCAGATAACGTACCTGCGGCGCGTCGGGCGGGGCGATGAGGTCATTGACCTTGCCCCCTTCGGTCCAGACGTAGCAGAGCGCGTGCGTCGCCCGCGGCGCGCCGGACAACTCCGGGATGGTGGGGCCGAGATTCGAGATGATCGGCTCGGGCGGAGCGGGCGGCACGGCCTCAGCCATGGGGGCGATCGGCGGCATCGATTCTGCGGGTTCGATGGGAGCGGTCGGCGGAACCGGCGGGGCCGGTATCGTTGGTGCGATTGGCGGGGTTTGCGCCACGGGGGGCTCTTCGCCCTCGTGGCCCATCATCGGCTCGGGAGTTTCCTCCGGCGGGGCGTTGTCGCCGAACAGAGCGCAAACCCGCGCCGCAGCGTCGTCGCTTGCGGTCCGTCCAAGGTCGGCGCCGCTCGGCTGTTCGAGCGCGCGCCAGCTCCAGGCGAGCTTCGGTGTCACGGCGAGATCGACGTCAACCCGTTTGACCAGGCCGGAGCCGCTTCCGCTGCTCAGGGCGCGAAGGTGCGCCGATTTGCCATCGACCACGAGCTTGTACCGGGTCAACTTAGGGGAGGCCGAAGAGAGCCAGCGCTCCCAGCCTTCCGGCATGACGGCGCCCGCGCCTTCCTTCTTGAAGGTGCTCAATGGAACCTCTTCGGCCAGGAGGCCCGATGTGGAAACGAGGCCGACGGAAGCCGCGAAAAGTAGCATCGTGGCAATTCGATGGTTCATGTACCCTCCAGTTCGGTCACGGAAGCGGAGGGGCGGAGGAGCCCTTCCAATTGGAACGGCAGTGTATCAGCCGGGTTCGGGCCGGCCGGCCGGCATAAGAGACGCTCTGAAGGCTTTAGGCCGCTTTCGCCAGTCGGGTGGGCATCAGCTCGCGGAGCGCGCTTTTGAGCAACAGGCGCCCGCGGCCGGGTTCCGCCGGGAGCGGCATCCGATCACCCCAGCCGGCGCCCACCGTGACCTCCTGCGGGGTCTCTTCGAATTCTTCGATCTCCGACCAGCGCAGGCTGCCGAGCGTCGGGTCGTTCCTCCAGATCAGGCGCGTCGTGGTCAGCAGGCTCCAATGGTGCTCGTCGAGGAAGCTCGCGAGCAACGCTTGCTCCTCCGCGCCGAGCACGGCGGCGAAGGTCATTCGATCCCACGAAGTTTTCGGCAGCCGGTCTGGCGTATTGGTTCGCTCGGTTCCTCCTCCTTCCCGGAGAAGGAGTTTCTGGATACGAGTAAAAAGGTCGGCTGGACACATTCTTTGATGCCCTCCCGGCAGACTGGAAAACCACGGCGTCCGCCGTCTGTTTACTAGGCGCCAACCCACCACGGAGTCGATCAGTCCCAGATTCCCGTAACCCACGCGTCCCGCCTCCGTATACTCAAGGGTGATGGCCTCCGAAGTGGCATCCGACCTGCCCCAAGATCGGTCGGTGACCGAGTTGCTCCACGCCTGGAGCGCCGGGGAGGTCGATGCCGCCGAGGCGTGGGTTCCGGCGCTTTACGACGAGCTCCGGCGGCTCGCGGCGTTCCAGTTGCGCGGCGAGCGCGACGAGCACACCTTGGAGCCGACCGCGCTGGTTCATGAGGCCTATCTGCGCCTTGCCGAACTGCGCGCGATCGACTGGCGCAGCCGCAGCCATTTCTTCGCGATGGCCGGACGGATGATGCGGCGGGTTCTGGTCGATCATGCCCGGAGCCTCGCCCGCGACAAGCGAGGGGGCGGTCGGGTACGCGTCCTGCTCGAAGAGGTGGGCCTCGCGGCTCCCGAGCGGGAACTCGATCTGATCGCGTTGGACGAGGCCCTGGTGCGGCTCGCGGCCTTCGATTCCCAGGCGATCTCGGTGATCGAGCTGCATACCTTCGGCGGCCTGACGCTGGACGAGACCGCCGCCGCGCTCGAACTGTCCTCCGCGACGGTCGTGCGCAGGTTCCGCTCCGCCAAGGCCTGGCTCTATCGCGAGTTGAAAGCCTCGGGATCCGCGGAGGACGACCCTGGACGCTGAGCGCTGGCGGCGGATCTCCGAGCTGATGGACGGAGCGCTCGATCGCCCGTCGGATCAGCGCGCCGAATGGCTCGGGGTCGAATGCGGCGGAGATCGCGACCTGTTGCGCGAGGTTGTCTCGCTGCTTTCAGCGCACGACGAGGCCGGACCTTTTCTCGATCCTCCCACTCGCGTTGAGCTGCACCCGGGAGGCCCCGGAGGACACCGCCCAGCCTCGGCTGCGCGGGCCGCCGAGAAAGACTGGGGCGGCCGACGGGTCGGCAACTACACCCTGGTGCGCCAGATCGGCCGGGGCGGAATGAGCGTCGTCTACCTGGCTCGACGCTCCGATCAAGCCTACGAGCACGAGGTCGCGGTCAAGTTGGTCTATCCCGGACTGTTCGATCCCCGGCTCGCCGAGCGCTTGGTCCAGGAACGCCAGATCCTGGCGCGACTGGAACACCCGAACATCGCCCGCCTGCTCGACGGCGGAACGACCGAAGACGGCGTGCCGTATTTCGTGCTCGAACGGATCGACGGGTTGCACATCGACCAACATTGCGACGCGCGGCGCCTGTCGATCCCGGAGCGGATCCGCCTCTTCCGCACCGTCTGCGCCGCGGTCTCCCACGCGCACCGCAACCTGGTGGTCCATCGGGACTTGAAGCCGAGCAACATCCTGGTCGGCGCCGACGGTGCGCCCAAACTGCTCGATTTCGGCATCGCGAAGGTTTTGACCCCGAACGACCTTGGCGAGGACGGCGGACGGACGATTTCGCCGGCTTTGACCCCCAGCTACGCGAGCCCCGAACAGCTGCGCGGCGAGCCGGTGACCACGGCGACGGACATCTATTCGCTCGGCGTCGTGCTCTATCGCCTGCTGACCGGGGCGTTGCCCCGCACGGCGCCGACCTGGCCCACGACCTCCGCCGCTTCCACCGAAGTCCTCGACGGCTCGGGCGAAATCGCCAACCCGAGCCGGCGCGCCCGGCTCGGAACGGCCCTGGCGCCGGAAGAGACCGCACGCCGCCGCGGCACGACGCCGCGCGGTCTCTCCCGGCAGCTCGCGGGCGACGTCGACAACATCCTGCAAAAGGCGCTGCGCCGCGAACCGGAACGGCGCTACGCCTCGGTCGAGCAGATGGACGAGGATCTTCGCCGTCACCTGGAGCACCTGCCGGTCGAGGCGCGCCCGGACGGCTGGGGGTACCGGGCGGCGAAATTCCTGCGCCGCAATCCGCTCGCGGCCCTGCTCGCCGGCC
>JBBRUC010000211.1:0-10397 GCA_038248205.1 Thermoanaerobaculia bacterium | reverse complement strand
GGTCGCGAAATCCTTGGGGATCAGCGCCGCGCAATGGATGCCGGCGAGCTGCGGACCGATCGCCCAGCGGTCGGCGTCGATCTGGAGCGCTTGGAAATGCTTGCGCGACTTGGCGTCCGTCCCCTCGCTCAAGTGAAGGAGGAAACACGATTGTTTCTTGAGCCGCTCGAAAAACTTCGAGGCCGTCGCGGCATCGATGTCGGCGACCCGGGTGGAGGCTTCCGGCAACGCGGCCTCGTCGGTCAGCTCGACGTTCCGCACGATGCCGCGGTAGAAGCGGCGGATGCCCGCCTGGCTGAACAGCTGAATTCCCTGGCTCGTCGTGCAGCCGCCGATCAAGGTTTTCGCTTCGACGTAGCGGATCAGCGACGGGATCACGTCGAGGCTCTTGCCGAGGATCTGCATCGGCCCGCTGATCGTCCTGCGGTACTCGGCGATGCCGGCCCATTGGTCGCGATTGTTGTAGCGCTTCGGGACGTTCCAGAGGCGCAGCACGTTGTAGGCGAGATGGTTGTGCAGCTCGATCAGCCCGGGATAGATCGTCCCTTTCGTCACCAGCTTCGGCGCTTTGGTAAATCCCGGCGGCGGCGGGGCCGCGGCGTCGCGTACCGCGATCAGCGTGCTGTCCTTGACGTAGCAGCGCCCTTTCTCGATCACGGTCGAGTGCGCATCCATCGTGACGATGCGCCCTTCGAGAACGTAGGGTCCGCCGCCCAGCGGATCGATCGGGATTTTGGGTTTCGCCATCACGGCACCTCGGAGGCCGGGACCGTCACTTGGATCGTCCGCCGTTTCTCGGCGGCGTTTTTCCCCGTACGGGTGGCCCAGCTGTTGGTCGTGCTGACCCAAGACGGAAAGCCCGCGGGGATGTCCACCAGGGGGATCGGCGGCAGATCCTCGGGGCGCAGCTCGTCACCGTACGGCGCCACCACGTCGGGCGTATCGGGATGCTCGATCGCCGGCAGCAGCGCCTCGATCGCCAGGTTGTACGAGGCGAGCATCGCCTTCATCGCCGCCTTCTTCTTCGCTGCGGTTCCCCCCGCGCTGTCGGGTGCGGTGGGGTGGGTGACGTGCTGATAGGGGAGCGCCGGGCGCCCTGCGGCCTGCTCGGAATCCAGCCAGGTTTCCCACGCCGCGTCGGCGAGCCCGCCGAAGGCGACCACCGCTTCGATCGTATGATCATCCAAAATCGCGGCGATCCAGTCGTTGCGATACGCGGCGATCGCCGGATCCTTCTTGTGTTTGTTGCCTCCCGCTTGACCGTAGACGCTGTAGAGAAAGGTGTTGATCATCACGTAGCTGGTGGTGATCCCGAGATGGGCGAGAAACCCCTGCACCCTCTTGCCCGCCGCGCCGACCAGGATGCGCCGGAGGATCGCCTCGTGCGCCGCCGGATCTTGACCCAGGACGAGCACCCGCGCGCTACCGTCCACGCGCCCGCGGTGGAAGATCGGCCCCCACTCGACGCGGAAATCCTTGGCCGGAAACACTTCGGCCCCCGGCGCGTTCTCAACCAGCGACTTGTACGGTTCGGCCCCGTATCCCGGACAAAATGGCGTTGGCATCGCGGAGTCTCCTTTAAAAATGCAGGATGATCCTTGGTTTAGCTCCACACGTAGGGGCGGAGCTTGCCTCCGCCCTCGGAGGGCTCGGACGCCCGGGCGGAGGCAAGCTCCGCCCCTACCTATGCAGATCTCACGGCTAGGATTGTCTCGGCGACTTTGACGAGGCCGTGGCCGAGCCGCCCGTCCCGCTGCGAAGAATGGGCGCTCGCGCCGTGAGGTTCGTTACGATTGTGGCATCCTTGCTCGATGCGAAAGGCGCCGATCCGAACGATCTCTTGTGTCGCCATGCTCGTGTTCGGTCGGGTGGCGGGTGCCGCGGAGCCGGGAGCGACGGTCTTTCCCGTGCCGCCGATCGCGATCTCCGCTGGGGAGCTGGGCGGGGATCGGGATTTTCTGCGGCTGGACGTTCGCGGGGCCAAAGAGTACGCGGCCGGCCATCTGCCGGGCGCCGTACGGCTCGACTTGGGTGCCCTGGTGCGGCGCTGCCCGGAGAGCGATCCGGCCGAGGCGGCCTGTCTGCGCGCGGCGTTCGGCGCGCTCGGCATCGAAGGCGAGGAGAAGATCGCGGTCTATGGCACCGATCTCGAGTTTCCGGCGCGGGCCTTTCTCCAGCTGGAAAACGCCGGCTGCCGCAGCGTGCGTCTGCTCGATGGCGGCTGGAAGGCTTGGCTGGCGGCGGGGCTCCGCGTCTCGCGCCGCGAACGGACGCTCAAGCCCCGGTCGTTCGGCGAGGCCGCGACGCGCGCCGTAATGATCGAGCCCGCCGAGGCGCTCGCGCGTCTGGCGGCGCCGCCGCAATCGGACGGCGACGATCCGGCTCGTCTCCTGCAGGTTCTCGATCTGCGCGACGGCGGCGATTGGACGACGGTCGGCTACGCACCGCCCCCGACGTTTCGTGACGGGCATGTGCCGGCGAGCCTTCCTTGGGACTCGCGCGCGGGACTTCCCGGCGATGCCCGGTTGCCCGACCCGCGCGCCGATCGCTCGGCGTTCGAGCGCTTCGGTCCGGTGGCGGGGGCCACCGTCGATCCGACCGCGCCGATCGCGCTCCTGGGCGAAGGGCTTTCCGGCGCCCGCCAGGTGATCGCCTATCTGCGGTTGCGCGGGATGGGGCTCGACGTCCGCGTCGTCCGCGGTGGCTTCGCGGCTTGGACCGCGGCGGGGATGCCGGTCGTTCGAATCGTCGAGCCCGCGGAAATCCGCGCCCTGTTGGGGCCGGCGACGGTCGCGGGCAACCGGCCGGCGCCGCTGCCGATCCTCGACCTGCGCGATCTCGCCGACTACGACGTCGGTCATCTGCCAGGGGCGGCCCCGCTGCCGCTCGGCCTGCTCGCCAACGGCGCTCCGGCGATCGACGCCGCGGTCGCCGCCCGCTGGCCGAAGACCGACCGCGCGCGCGAACCGCTGGTGATGCTGGGCTACGATCGGGCATGCCTGCGGGGCCGAACGGCGGCGATCGCGGCGGCGGCAGCCGGCTTTCGTCAGATCCTCTGGCTGCGCGACGGCATGGCCGCCTGGCGCGCGGCGGAGTTGCCGCTCTCCCGGTGAGGGGAACACGCCTGCCGGCATTGTGTGTTGTTGGACGTGAATCTTGGACTCCCGGCCGTCTCCGGGGACACCGTCGGTTAGGAGGCTTTCCGCCATGCGAATTTCGACCCTCGGTACTGGCTCAGATTGGCTCGCGCAGGCGACTGGCAGCGCCGCAGGCGCGCACACGTTGGAGCCGAGCGGAGCTAAACGGAGGCGGTACCCGACGACCCTCCCGCTTCTTCTCGTGGCCCTCTGCGTCTCGGGTCTCGTGCCGCGGGGGACCCAGGCGCAGAGTTGGCCTTCCCTGGGCGCGCAGATCGCCGCTTCGCCGGTCGCGATCGACAGCGGCAGCGAGCTGGCCAAGCTGATCGCGGTGAATCAGGATTTCGGCATGCTCCGCCCGGAAGAGGCGAACGACAACCGCGGCCTGCCGCCCTGGCTGAGGGTCCTCTGGCGGAAGTCGCATCCGCAGGCCAAGTTTCCGCCGCTCTCCCAAGATCCGACCGGCGGCTATCCGCTCGTGCTCAAAGAGGTTTGGGAGTGGTTGCTCCACCACCAGGATCTTCAGCCGGGCGCGGTGGAGGCGGATCGCGTACCTGGCGAAGCGCCCTGGCTGGAGCCGGAGGCGACGGCGAGCGGCGAGGTCCGCGTCTCGGGGCCGCAGACGAAGCCGCGCAGCGAATCCGACATTCGCGTCAACTTCCTCGATCCGCGCAAGATCATCGCGGCTTCCAACAGTGTCGAAGCGAGCGGCCGACAGTCGATGTTCTATTCGACCGATAGCGGCAAAACCTGGGGTCAGACCAAGCTGTCGCTCGTCCTCGGCGATCAGCTGCAATCGGACCCGGCGGTCGAATGGACCTCGGACGGCACCGCCTGGACGCGGACGCTCGGCATCTCGACCCAAAGCGGCTTCGTTCTGCGGCTGCGCAGCTACAAATCGACCGACAACGGCGCCACGTGGACGTTCGAGGCGACGCCGTCCGGCTCGCAAAACCAAGTCGACAAGGAAATGCACTGGGTCGATCACGGCGCAAGCTCCCCGTGCAAGGACTACCAATACGCCATCTGGCACAACGACGAGCCGGCGTTCGTGTCCGTGCGCAATCCGATCACCGAGGTGTGGAGCGCGCCGGTCCAGGTGAGCGGCGCGGAATCGACCGGCACGGCGATCGGCGGCGACGTCAAGGCGAACGCCTTCGGCGATGCCTTCGGCTTCTGGCCGACCACCACGAACGCCCGGGTGTTCGGGGTCAAGTCGACCAACTGCGGTACCTCGTGGGGTACCCCGGTGCAGATCGCGACCACGTTCGACACGTTCGACATCGGCGTGCCTTCGTTCAATCGCCGACGGGCGCTGATCTATGTTGCGGGCGGCGCCTACCGGACGGCGGGCAAGAACCTGGTCTACGCCACCTGGACCGACCTGTCCGGTAAAGCCGGTTGCACCACGCCGGCCAACGAACCGGGGGCGAGCGTCGCCTCGATCTGCAAAACGCGGATCTGGTTTTCCCGCTCGACCAACGGCGGCGCTACCTGGTCAGCCAAGAGAATGGTGAACGATCAGGCGTCGCTGAACGACCAGTACAACCAATGGCTCGCGGTCGATGAGACGACCGGCCAGCTCGGCCTGATGTATTACGACACGGTGGCCGACGCGGGACGCAAGAAAGCCCACGTCTATTTCCAGTCGTCGTTCGACGACGGCGTCACCTGGTCGGCGCCGCTCCAGGTGACGTCACAGACGACCGACGAGACGACCGGCGGCCCCGACAACGGCAACCAGTTCGGCGACTACAACAGCCTCTCCGGGATCGCCGGAACGTTCTGGCCCTCCTGGACCGACCGCCGCTCGGGCGGGCGCGAAGAGATCTGGACCGCCAAGGTGACATCGAACGGAGCCAACGATCCGCCCCCCGGCCCCTGGCTCACCACGCCGGCCCTGCCCGGCTTTCAATTCAAGTCGCGCATCGACGCAACCCGCCTCGCCACCCCGGTGAGCGACTGCGTCCCCGAAACCCTCTGCCTCGCCGGCGCCATCCCCACCCGCACGGAGATCTTCGTGCGCATCATCGGCCCGCGCCCCAACGGCTTCCTCTGGCCCGAAGTCATCCGCTTCACCGTCTCGCAAGTGGAACTCTGGATCCAGAAAATCGCCGGAGGGCCGATCCAGTACTACAACCTCCCCGGCGTCTCGCCTAACAGCGACGTGTTGAACGGCCTGGTCGATCGGGAGGGGTTTCTGCCCTAACGGTGCTGCTAAACTCCCCGCCTCGAATTCGTTCAGCCTTGCGGTTGAGGAGTCATTGACGTTCACTTCAGGAGATTTGCGCATGACGGATATCCACATCGGCGTGGTCGGCGGCAGCGGCCTTTATCAGATGGAGGGGCTGGAAGTGCTGGAGGAGCGGCGCATCGACACCCCCTTCGGTCCCCCGTCCGACCCGTTCGTGATCGGCCGGCTGGAAGGCAAGAAGGTGGCCTTCCTGCCGCGCCACGGCAAAGGGCACCGCTTGCTGCCCACCGAGCTGAACTACCGGGCGAACATCTACGGCTTCAAGGTGCTCGGGGTCGAGCGCCTGATCTCGGTCTCGGCGGTCGGCTCGCTCAAGATCGAATACGCGCCGAAAGACATCGTCGTCCCCGACCAGTTCTTCGACCGCACCCGCCACCGGGTGGACACCTTCTTCGGTGACGGTCTGGTCGCCCACGTCTCGCTTGCCAAGCCGATCTGCCCGGCGCTGATCGACACCTTCGTTGAGGCGTCCGAAGCGGCGGGGGCAAAGGTCCACAAGAACGGCGCCTACGTCTGCATGGAGGGGCCGCAGTTTTCCACCCGAGCCGAGTCCGAGGTCTACCGCTCGTGGGGGATGGACATCATCGGCATGACCAACCTGCAAGAGGCACGGCTCGCCCGCGAGGCCGAGATCTGCTATGCCACCCTCGCGATGGTCACCGACTACGACTGCTGGCACGAGACGGAAGAGGCGGTCTCGGGCGAAGGGGTGATGGAGGTCGTGCGCCAGAACGTCCAGATGTCGCAAGAGGTGATTCGCCAGGTGCTCAACCGGCTGCCCGAGGAGTCGACCGACTGTCCGCTCTGCCGCCACGCGCTCGCTCATTCGTTGATCACCGAGCGCTCGCTGATCCCGGCCGAAACGCTCAAGAAACTCGCGCCGCTGGTCGGCAAGTACATCTCCTAGGCTGCGATTTGAGCAAACGGATTCTGGTCACCAACGACGACGGCGTCTTCTCCGAGGGGATCAAGCTCCTGGCGAAAGCCTTGGGCGACCTTGGCGAGGTCGTCGTCGTCGCTCCCGATCGCGAGCAGAGCGCGAGTGGCCATGCCCTCACGCTCTCCCGGCCGCTGCGCTTGACCAAGCTCGAAACCAACTGGTACGCGGTCGACGGTACGCCGACCGATTGCGTGAACCTGGCGCTGCTCCACCTGCTCGCGGACAAAAAGCCCGATCTGGTCTGCTCGGGAATCAACTTCGGCCTCAATCTGGGCGACGACGTCACCTATTCGGGCACCGTCTCCGCGACGTTTGAAGGGACGTTGCTCGGTGTGCCCTCGCTCGCCTTCAGCCAGGAGGTGGCGGAAGGGTACTCGTTCGAGCCGGCGGCCCGTTTCGCCCGGACGCTCGCGGCCACCGTGCTCGCCGAAGAGTCGCTGCCGGAGGACCTGATCCTGAACGTCAACGTGCCGGCCGGAGACATTGCCGGGGTCAGCTTCACGCGCCTCGGTAAACGCACGTATCAACAGACGGTGGTAGAAAAACTCGATCCGCGCGGGCGCAAGTATTATTGGATCGCCGGTACGCCGAAGTGGAAGCCGGAGACCGGCACCGATTTCGAGGCGATCTCTCTCGGCCGCATCTCGATCACGCCGCTCCACCTCGACCTGACCTACTATCCCGGGCTCGACACTCTCGCACCGCTCGGCGAAAAGCTCGCCGCCCTGCCGCTCGACCTCGAACGGCCCCCGGACGGCGCCGCGTGAGCGATCCCTACGCCACGGCGCGGGAGCGGCTGATCGGCGATCTGGCGCGCAAGTGCGGCATCCGCGACGAGCGCGTGCTCGAAGCGATGCGCCGGGTGCCGCGCCACCTGTTCGTCAAGAAAGGCACCCTGCCGCTCCTCGCGTACGCGGACAATGCGCTGTCGATCGGCGAGCGGCAGACGATCTCCCAGCCCTCGGTGGTGGCCCGAATGACCGAACTCTTGGAGGTCCACGCCGAGACCTCCGTCTTGGAGATTGGCACCGGCTCGGGGTATCAGACCGCGATCCTCGCGCTGCTCGCCCGTCGCGTCTACAGTCTGGAGCGGGTGGCGTCGCTCGCGCGGGAGGCGATCGGCCGAATGCGCGAGATGAAGTTCGACAACGTCAAAGTCCAGATCTTCGACGGCACGGTCGGCTGGAGCGACGTGGCGCCGTTCGATCGCATCCTGGTCACCGCCGCGGCGCCCCAGGTGCCGCCGCCGCTGCTCGATCAACTGGCCCCGGGGGGAATCCTGGTGATTCCCGAAGGGTCGAAGAATGCGCAGCGCCTGATGATCTACCGCAAGGACGCAACGGGCCAGGTGGCGTGCGAGTTGGGCGAAGAGGTCGTGTTCGTACCGCTGGTCGGCCGACACGGCTGGCCGGCCGAAGAGACCAAGGCGTAAATTGAGACGAGAGCGTCCCGTCGCCGGGACCGTAATGAAATCGAGTGCGGAGGGTCGAGAACCCTCGCCGAACCGAAGGGAGCATCGATGGACGATCTCAAAGGCTTCATCCGCGAAGTGCCGGACTTCCCGAAAAAAGGCATCCTGTTCTACGACATCACCACCCTGCTCAAAGATCCGCTCGCGCTGCGCATGACGGTCGACCGCTTCGTCTGGCAGTTCGCCAGCAAGCAGGTGGACAAAGTGGTCGGCATGGAGTCGCGCGGCTTCATGTTCGGTCCGATTCTCGGCTACAACTTAAACGCCGGCTTCGTCCCCGTGCGCAAGCCGGGCAAGCTGCCGGCCAAATCGATCAGTGAGACTTACGACCTCGAATATGGCCAAGACACCCTCGAGATGCACGAGGACGCGATCGAATCCGGAGACCGCGTACTGATCGTCGACGACCTGATCGCCACCGGAGGCACCGCAAGCGCCACGGCGAAGCTCGTCGAACAACGCGGCGGCAAAGTCGTCGGCCTGGGCTTCGTGATCGAGCTGACCTTCCTCGACGGCCGCAAGAAGCTGGAGGGGTATGAGGTGCTGTCGCTGATTCGGTATTGAGGTCGTTGGAGTGAACGGTTGAAACCGCCTGTTCCAGTTATCCTGAGCGAGAGCGAGGGATCTGGGAGTCGGGCGGCCTTACATCTCCCGGGGCCGCGCGGTGGGGCGGGGTCGCCTCAGAGCCCATTGGGTTCGTGGTAACGGAGAGGGAGACGCCCCGACGTTGGTGGACCCGGAGGGTCTGGGGTTGAGGACTGGGGCGTCTCTACAAGAATGCTGCCTATCGGTTGGCGCTGGTGAACCTTCCCGCCGCGGGTGTAGAGACGTCCCAGTCCTCAACCACGATCCTTTCCGGGTGCTGGCTGTCGGGGCGTCTCCGGACTACCACAACGGCCGCCGCCCGGGTGCTGTGGCGCACATCGAAGTGCGACCGAACCTCGCGGCTCACGTAGGGTCTTGACGCTCGCGGTCGAGCGCAGCTCTACTACCGACTTACCCCGAACGCCGTGACGGTGCTCGCGGTCCTTCATACCTCCCGGCATCCCTCCCCCTCCACCTGGAGACGTCCAGGCCGCGGTGCGGCTGACTCATGACCGCCCCTATCCCGATATCGCTGGAAGAATCTAATCGTTGGAGAGGGAAGGCGACGGTGCCTCTACCGACCCCGGCCGCTTACTGCCGAAGGCTAAGTCAGGCGGCGCCACGTTCGAGCGTGCGGATCGAGAGCAGATCCTCGTCCCTCACTTGCCGTACGTCGGCAGCGTTCAAAGATACGAGAGCCTGGGTCCTACCCGAAGCCGTGACGAACTCGACTTCGAAGTCTTCCGGGGAGTAGACCTGAACCACGGCGCCGAGATCATCCTTGCACAGCCCGTGTTCCGGGAAATCTCGATTCAGTACGACGGTTGCGAGTTCCTCGATTTTCATGGCGCCTCATCCGGGAATGCCGAGAGCAGAGAGCAGATGGTCGCGAACCTTGGCTGGATCAACGATCGCGCGCTCAGCGCCCAGAAGTTTAATGTGAGTTCGAAACTAACACGCCGTCGCCCGGCTCCGCCTTCGGAGGCATTCGACCCTCCCGGGCGAGAAGGCGACCCTGAGCAGCCGACAACTGCCCAGGAGTCTACCCGCGACCCGATTGCCTGGGATCTCTCGCGTACTCATCAAGAGGCGCACTGCGCCCGAATTGGCCTGTCCTGTTCTTGGTGCCGTTGCTCTTTCGAGGGTGTGGAGCTACTCTACAAAAGATTGAGGTGGTGCTGTCGTTCTGCTGTGAAGTGAGTGGCTGTTCAACGTGAAGGGGGGCTACATGCTCAATCTGCGGGAGTGCCACTTCGGGGTGCAGGTCAGTTGAATCGCTGGCTCCTTGCCTGCCTGGGTCTCGCGCTTGGCCTGGTGCCTGGCGCGATTGCCGCTCAAATCGCAGGAGACGCCGACGGCAATGGGCGGATCGGGCCTGGCGACGTCACAGCGATCATCGACACGATCCTTCAGATTCACCCCGCGCCGGGCAACCCCGACTGCACGCTGGATAGCCACGTCGACGTTCTGGATGTCATCTGCGTTCAGCGGGTGATCGCGCAAACCGCCCCCACGATCAGCGAGTTCTTGCCCACGACGGCCACGGCCGGCACGCTGGTAACGGTCCATGGCAGCCACTTCGCCGCAGGGGGTGTTCCCCCTACGGTCACGCTTGCACGCCAGGGGGGCGGAGCTCTCGGCGCACCGGTGATGAGTTCCGGCGACGATAACCTCGTCTTCGTGGTGCCTTCCGGTGCAGCCAATTGAGACTCGTGATTTCTACGCCGGCCAACTCATCGTTGGGGGATGGAGGTCTGGCTAACTTGTCGTTCACGGTGAACAGCACCGCCCCGCTTGGGGAGAGTGAGTTGGTAGTCGCCGCGGTCGTTCTCGGAAACGCCAATGCTTCCCCGATCGCGCCAATAGAAATCTTCACTAGTGTCCGGTTTATTTGCGACCATCGAGCCATAAAGCCAATGGTAGCAGTACGTTCAGGCGGTTAAAGTGTGTCCACGATTTGAATTTTTTCGTGCGATGCTCGGGGGTTTCAACGACCCGGGGTGACGCATG
>JBBRUC010000210.1:0-10400 GCA_038248205.1 Thermoanaerobaculia bacterium | reverse complement strand
TGGGTGGAGACGGCAGGCTGGCGATCGGCGATTCGCTCCGGGTGGGCGCCAAAGGCTTGCCCCCCGGCGGCGCGGCCGATCTGCGGCTCATCGACCCGCTCGGGGCGCCGATCGCCGAATTGCGGCTCCGGGCCGACGCCCAGGGAGATCTGCCGCTCGATCTCCTCTGGTGGCGCACCGGCGTAGTGGGTTGCGATTGCCGCTCCGGCGCCGACAAAGCCTCCCACCGGTTTTCCACCTTCGAGGAAGCCGAGTGGGCGCTTTCGGGAACCCGGTGGACCGTCGAGCTGGTCGCGGCCGACGGGGCAACCGTGCTCGCCCGCCGCGCGCTCTTGCTCGAACCGACCCGCGACTTTCGGGTCTACGCAAGCGATCCCTTCGGCTGCCCACGACACGATTTCGCACCCGCCGAAGATGTCTACCTGACCTTTCACGGACCGCGGGCGCCGCGGATCGCTCGGGTCTTTTTGGTCCCTGATCGCCCGGCCTGGGTGGAGCCGATGCCGCTCGCCGAGGTCCGCCCCTACCTGGACACCGACGGGGAGGTGATCCAGGGGCTCTTCGGTCCGCTCGCCACCTACCTCGCCTGGCCCGGCGATCCGAAAGCGCCGCGCGCCGGTTACTTCGCGTTCGTGGTGCGCACCGAGGACGTCGAGAACGCCGAAGCGATCCTTGAAATCACCGATCATCGGCTAGCGCACCTCCCGGCCGACCCGCTCAAATCGACGGAAGAGGGAATCCGGATCAACGACTGGGATTGCGGCCCGCCGCGGCACTAGCGCGCAGGCAGCGATCGAGCGCCTCGCGCGCTTCGGCGATGCGGTCGTGCCCGGCGGGAAAAGTCGCCTCGCGGATCGCGAGCGCGCGGCGCAGATCGCTCTGCGCCTCTGCGTAGTCCCCTCGCTCGGCGAGCAGCTCGCCGAGCGGCAGGAGCGCGAAGGTGAGCGCCGGGTCGGTCGCCCCGAGCACCGCTTCTTGAATCTTCAACCCTTCGCGCAGCAGAGTTTCGGCCTCGGGCGTTGCGCCCCGCGCGCGGAGCACGGCGGCGAGCTGTAGCAGGGTGCGCGCAACCTCAATGTCTTCCCGACTCCCCGGCTGCGCCAGACCGCGCAGCCGGCGTTGCAGCCCGAGCGCACGGCGGCCGAGCTGTTCGGCGCGCGCCAGGTCGCCGCGGGCGAAATCTACCTTGGCGAGCAACGCCAGCGCCTCGGCGACCCGCGCGTGTTCCTCGCCGAAGGTCCTGCGGTAGATCGCCAGCGCCCGCTGCGCCGCGCCGTGAGCCCGCGAAAGGTCGCCGCTCCGGCGCGCCACCGTCGCCAGATTGAGCAGCGCGGTCGCGACGTACGGATGTTCGGCGCCCAGCACCTTTTCGCGCAGGGCGACCGTCCGTTCGAGCAGGGCGAGAGCCCCGGCGGAGTCTCCGGCATCGAACTTGACCGACGCGAGATCGTTGAGCACCGTAAGCGACGCCGGATGATCCTCGCCAAGCAGCGCGCGGCGTAGGGCCAGCACGGAAACCAGCTCCCTTTCGGCCTCCGCCAAGCGGCCGGTGCGGTAGAGGATCTGGGCGCGGGCGTGGCGCACTTCGGCGACCGGTAACGAGCGCTCGCCGAAGGCGCGGCGACGGAGGATCAGCGCTTCGTCCAGGCGCTTCTCGGCCTCCGCGGTGCGCCCCCGGCCGAGCTCCACCGAGGCGAGGCGGTAGAGCGTGGTCGCGCGATCGGGGGAATCGGCCGGCAGGCTCGCCTCCTCCAGCGTAAGCGCCTGGGCCAGCTCGCGCGCCGCGGTCTCGTAGTCGTGCCAGTCGTCGTGCAGCTGGGCGAGGTCGACCAACGCGCGCGCCACCTCGGCCGGACCCTCCCTTTGCCGGCGCAATTCCAGCGCCCGGGTGAGCAGGCGCTCGGCCTCCGCATAGTGGCCGAGTCGGGCGTAGACCCGGCCGATCGTCCCGGCGAGCGTCGCCTGAACCTCCGGACCCAGCCCCGCATTCCGGCGTTCCAGCAGCTCGCGCCCGCCGCGGTCGAGGATCTCGCGCGCGGACGGCTCGGCGCCGCGCGCCACGTTCGGATCGACCGCTTCGAACAGGCCGACCAGAAAGCTCGCGACCTGCTCGGTGCGCGCCTGTTCGAGCCGCGCCCGGCGCATTTGGAACACGGTCGAGATCAGGCCGGCGACCAGCGCCAGCATCACCAAAACGCCGGCCGCGACAGCGGCGCGATGGCGCGCCACGAACCTCCCGGCACGATAGAAGCCTGAGTCAGCGCGCGCCGCGATCGGCCGCCCGTCGCGATGCCGACGCAGATCTTCGGCGAGTTGCTCGACCGAGAGGTAACGCCTCTGCGGCTCCTTGCGAAGCGCCTTGGCGACGATCGTGTCGAGATCTCCCCGCAGCCGCCGCCGGAGCTTGCCCGGGCTGCTCCGCCGCCCACTCGCCACCTGATCGGCTCGGGAATCCTCCGCCGCCGCCGCGCTCGCCAGAGCGGGAATCGATCGGCACACCTGCCGCTCGACCTCGGCGGGGCGCAGACCGCGGAGCGCGAACACCGGCCGCCCTGCGAGCAGCACGAACAGCAGCGCACCGAGCGAATAGAGATCGGTCGCCGTGGTCAGCACCTCCCCCGCCATCTGCTCGGGGCTGGCAAACTCCGGGGTGAGCAGGCGCTCACCCACCTGGGTGAGCCCTACGCGGTCGTCTTCGAGCACCTTCGCGATGCCGAAGTCGAGCAGCTTGGGCACCCCCTCAAGGGAGACCAGGATATTCGAGGGCTTGATGTCGCGATGGATGACCAGCCGGCGGTGGGCATAGGCGACCGCTTCGCAGACTCCCAGGAACAGCTCGATCCGCTCCTCGACCGACAGGCGCAGGCGGTCGCAGTGGGCATCGATCGGCTCGCCTTCGATCCGTTCGAGCACGAAGTACGGGGTGCCGTCCGCGGCGGTGCCGGCGTCGAACACGCGCGCGATGTTCGGGTGAGCGAGGGTCGCGAGAATCCGCCGCTCTTCGATCAACCGCTCGCGATCGCGGCTTGAGGCGAAGCGCCGATCGACCATCTTGAGCGCCACTTCGAGCGGGAACCCCTCGTCCTCGCGGGTCGCGAGATAGACCGTGCCTAGCCCCCCGCGCCCCAGCTCGCGGATCAAGCGATAGGGGCCGACGGTGCCCAGCGCCTCACCGGCCCTGCCGTCCGCCGCATCGCCCGCCAGCCATTCCGAGGCGCGATCGACGATCTCCGCGATCGGATCGGCGCCCGGCCCGCCCTCGCGTTCCGCCTCGGCGAGAAGTGCTGCCAGCTCGGCGGCGAGCGCCGGATCCTGGCGCCTCACCTCGGCGACGATTCCCGCCGCCTCTTCCGGCGCTTCGATCGCACGCTCGAAGCGCTCGGCGAGCCGCTGCCAATCTCGGGGTTCCATCAGGCGTCGCGGCGCAATTGGCGCGAGAGCCAGGCGCGGGCCAGCTTGAGATCGCGCTCCACCGTCGCGTGGGACAATCCGAGATGACGGCCGGTCTCCTCGATCGTCATGCCGGCGAAATAGCGCAGCTCGACCACCTGCGCGCGCCGGGTGTCGAGCGCTGCGAGCCGTACCAGCGCCTGGTCGAGCGCCAGAAGATCCGCCTCCGCCCCGGCACCCTCCCGTACGTCGCCGACCGCGGCGCCGGAATCGAGTTCCAACGGACGCACGCCGCCGCCGCGCTTCTCGGCCTGGCGCCGCCGCGCCTCGTCGACCAGCACCTGGCGCATGACCCGCGCGGCGATCGCGAAGAAATGACCGCGCCCCTCCCAGGGGACATCCGCCCCGGCGAGGCGGAAATACGCCTCGTGAACGAGCGCCGTTGCCTGGAGCGTCCATTGCCCGGCATCGCGCCGCAACTGCGCCCGGGCCAAACTGCGCAACTCGTCGTAGACCAGAGGCACCAGGCGATCGAAAGCTGCGCGATCGCCCTGCTGCCACGCATGCAACAGGAGGGTCACCTCCGGCCCGGACAGGCGAGGCTCACCCTCAACGGACGGCTCGCCATCCGCCGGCCGCAAGCGAACCGGTTCGCCGGAAAGGCTCAAGGGGCGTGATTTCCTCGGCCGCAGTGTGCCACTTCGCACCGCGGAGCTCAAGGCGGCGGCTTCATGGCGATGCGCCACGACACGCTCGAACGGGCGGGAACCTTCGACGCCGGCATGCCGCAGTGGGGCTCGGCCCTTGGGACCCGGTGCCACCAGCGTACCCCCGGCTTTCACCGATACTTTCACCGGGAACCGTGTGAGGTGAGTTGATTCGCGTTCGGCCGCGCGCTCTCCATCGCCCGGTAGACCGGCACCCAACGCCAGCGCGCTTCTAGGTCTTTTTCAGATAACGACGAGGTGCTCGGGTGTAGCCTCCAGGGCTGCCGACAGCGGGATGGAGCGATCGAAGGTGACGAATCGTCCCTTGTGCTCGACGGCGAGCGCAAGAAGATAGATATCGGTCACTTGGCGAGGCCCGTGAACACGGCTCGGGTCGACGCGGCGGTGGTCGAGAAGGCTGATCGAGCAAGGCCAGAACTCGTGGAATTCGGTGCGGGTTGCGCGGTTGAGCCTCTCGATGGCCTCGGAGGGAGACACCGGGCTCGGGTACTTCGGCTGGCTGATGATGCGAACGAACCCGTTTTGGGTCAGGACGCAAGATGCCCAGCCATGCCTGATCTCCGCGGAGACCCACTCCTGAACTCGCTGGTGGTCGACGTGTTCCGCATCTAGCAGCGCGAGAAGGACGTTGATGTCGAGAAGCGCGCGCATCAATCGAGATCTTCTTCTCGGAGTTTGTCGATCAGCTCGTTGGAGACCGTCCCGCCACGCAGAGGCAACGGATCAAAGCCATAGAAGCTTTTTGGCTTGTTGGCCTCGGCATCTTCCCGATATCTATGGGTCAGCGCCGAACGGGCGAGCTCGGACAAAAGGTCTCCGATACTGCGTTTCTGCCGTCGCGCCCTGTCTTTGACCGCCATCAAGACGTCGTCTGCGATGTCGAGAGTGGTGCGCATGCATCAGATGCTAGCACGAACGTGTCGGGCTTCCCTTAGGCGAGGCTCGCTCCAAGAAGCCGAGCGAGCTTCCCTGGTTAGCTGCTCCGCGCTCATTCGTCACAAGAGACGGCGAAGGCGTCGGCGAAGCCACGTATCGTCGCCTCCCTCGCGGGGGCGTGGATTGAAACGTGATCTCGTCGGCCGCGCCCGAGTTCGCCGCCGCCGGCCGGAAGATCGGTCGCGCCGGCTGCGAATCGGCTCGCGCCACTCGCGAATTCGCTCGCACCTTCAGGGAATCCGCCGATGCTCCTGACCAGATCGTTCGAGCCCCTCAGGAGATCGCTGGCGTCTCCCAAAAATTGGTTGAAGTCACCGAGAAATTTGCTGAAGTCACTCAGAAATTCGCTGAAGTCACAGAGAAAATCACTGGAGTCACCGAAGAATTCACCGAAGCCACTGAAAAAATCACCGAAGTCACCGAGAAAATCACTGAAGTCACCGAAGAAATCACCGGAGTCACAGAGAAAATCACTGAAGTCACCGAGAAAATCACTGAAGTCACAGAGAAAATCACCGAAGTCACCGAGAAAGTCGCTGAAGTCACCGAGAAAGTCGTTCTCGCCACCGAGAAAATCGAATTCGGGTGCCAGAGCGAGGCAATTTCCCGTGGCTTCGGGCCTGGTTGCGTGACTTCGCCGGCATTGATCGCGAGGAGGCGCGCACTCCCGAGCCCGGCGGGGATCCGAATTGAGAGTCCACCGACTTTGACGAGGCCTTGGGGTGTTAACGGTCACCCGGACCCGCGGGAATCTGCCCGGCCGTGCGGCAACTGGTCGACGATCTCCTGGCCCCGCCGCCCCGCCAGCCGCTCCGCGAACGGATCACGAAAAATCGCATCGGGCCGCGCGCTCTCCATCGCGGAGTTAGCGTCTCAAACCCTCCGGAGCAGCGGGCCAGAGTTGCCCAACTTTTGGGAGTTAGACGTGGGCAACCGAAAAAGGTGCCCCCCTCACCCCCGATTATCAAAAACCTCCACCCGAAGCTCCCCTTCCGCAGTTAACAGCCCGTACTCCAGCCAGGCCGGGCGGGAGGTTCCGTCGAGGTAAATCGGCCGGCTGAAGCAGAAGGTGCCGGGGTGGGTGCCGCAGTATTTCTCCAGGGCTCGGAACCTTCTTCCCTCTTCGGACCAGCCACGGTTCAGGTCGCGGCGTTGGACGAAGACGTTCGCTTCGATGCCTTCGACAGCGCCGCCAATGGTATGGGCGATGAAGTGGCCCTTGTCCCAGGGTTTGCCGAAAATTGTCTCGGTGGGGCCTACCCAACCGCGGAGGCGCGGATCGTCTCGTTGTTTTTCGGGGGGAGCTGAGAAGCCGACGGCGACCACCAGGCGCGATTCGGTATCGGGGTCGTCGGGAACGAGGCCTTGGGCGACCAGGAGGTCGAAGGCGTCATAGATGTATTCGAAGCTGCCCTGGGTGATGCGCAGGATCTCGGTCGGCCGAGGCGTCATCTCGCTTGCTCCGGAAGCTTATGCCCCCCCCGGCCGGCTCCCCGGCTTCTCCGCCACCCCGCCCGCCGCGCACAGCGGGCAGTCCTCCGCTGGGTAGGCTGGCAGGTTCAGCTCCAACAACGAAGCGAACGGCACTTCGAAGGGCTTGGCCCCCACCGTTCGGTCGATGATCGCACCGATCGCCACGACTTCCGCTCCGGCGGATTCCGCGACGCGGGCGGTTTCTATCGTGGATTTACCCGTCGTGACAACATCTTCGAGGATCGCAATCTTTTCGCCGGGCTTGAGCGCAAAGCCTCTGCGGATTTCCAACTCGGTGCCTTTGCGTTCGGCGAAGCGGAACGGAACGCCCAAGGCGGCGGCGACTTCGTGGCCGATGATCACTCCGCCGAGCGCGGGCGAGAGGATCGATTCGATGCCATAGCCCTTCAACTTCTCGGCGAGCGCCGTTCCCACCTCGCGCGCCCGGGCGGGCAACTCCAACAGGAGCGCGCACTGGACGTAGGCCGCGGAGTGGAGGCCGGAGGAAAGTTGGAAATGGCCGCGCCGCAGCGCACCGCTTTCTTCCAGGCGCTTTTCGATCTCGACCGCTTTAGTCATCGTCATCGTCCGGATCGTCGGAGTCGGCGCTATCCGCCCCATCGCCCGCGGCGCTGGGCGCGCCGCCGTCTCGGCGGATGTCGTACTGCTCCAGTTTCTTGTAAAGGTTCGAGCGCGGGGTGTCGACCGCGACCGCGGTCTGGGTGACGTTCCAGCCGTTCTCTTCGAGCTTTTGGACCAGGAACATCCGCTCCGACAGCTCGCGGAACTCGCGGAGGGTTTTGGCCGCGAGCACCGCTCCCGACAGCTCGGGGCGGGCGCCGCCGGTGGCGGCGACCAGGTCGTCGCGGGTGATCGGATCGTGCGGCGCGAGAATCAGCAGCCGTTCGACCAGGTTTTTCAGCTCGCGGATATTCCCCTTCCAGGGCAGCGCCTGGAGGTGGGCGATCGCCTCGGCCGAAAACTGCCTCGACCGGTAATTGTTTTGCTCGGCATAGCGGCGGACGAGATATTCGACCAAGAGCGGAATGTCATCCAACCGCTCGCGCAGCGGCGGGGTGCGGATCGGGATCACGTTCAGGCGGTAGAACAGATCCTCGCGGAAACGGCCGGCGGCGATCTCTTCTTCAAGATTGCGATGGGTGGCGGCGATCACCCGGACGTCCACGTGGATCGTCCGCTCCGCCCCGACCGGCTCGACCTCGCCGCTCTGAAGGACGCGCAGGACCTTCGCCTGGGTGCGGGCCGACATGTCGCCGATCTCGTCGAGGAAGATCGTGCCGGAGTCGGCCGTGACGAATTTGCCGAGTTGCTTGCGTACCGCGCCGGTGAAGCTTCCCTTCTCGTGGCCGAACAGCTCGGACTCGATCAGCTCCTCGGGGATCGCCGCACAGTTGACCTGCACCAGCGGCCGGTCCCGGCGCGGCGAAAGGCGATGGAGCGCGCGGGCGACCAGCTCTTTGCCCGTGCCGCTCTCCCCCGTCACCAACACCGTCGCGGGGGTTGGGCCGGCTTTTTCGATCGTCTCGCGCAGGCGCTTGATCGCAGGCGAGGCGCCGATCATCTCGTCGGCCGGCCGCCCTTCGCGCCGCACCTCGGACTGAAGGCGGAAGGCTTCGGTGGCGTTGCGAAGCGCGAGCAGGACGCGCTCGCGCTGGAGCGGCTTTTCGAAGAAGTCGTATGCGCCGCGGCGGGTCGCTTCGACCGCGGTCGCCACGTCGGCATGGCCGCTGATCATCAGGACCGGCATGTCGTAGCCGCGTTCGCGGAGCGCTTTGAGCAGCTCCAGACCGTCCATCTCGGGCATTTTGATGTCGAGCACCACGGCATCCGGCTGGCGGTCGGCCACCCGCGCAAGGGCTTGGGCGCCGCTGCCCGCCTCGTCCACCCGGTAGCCCTCGAATTCGAGGATCATCCGCAGACTTTCGCGGATCGCCGCCTCGTCATCGACGATCAATACGGAAGCTCGAACGCTCGAATCGTCTCTCGCCATGGCACGGCGAGCATAGCAAGAAAAAGGCCGGCCCCCTTGGGAGGACCGGCCCTATGTGCTTCACCTTGGGGAGGTGCGGGTTAGGGGACGCGAACCACGGCGAAGAACGGCTGGCCGTCTTCGTTCTGGCCGCTGAACCGGAGGACGTATGGATTCTCCGGATCTGACTGCGCGACTACCCGAGCCCTCCGGCTGGGAATCCCCGCCGCCTTCACCTCGTATCCATGTCTCAACGGAGCTTCGAACTATCGCGTCTATATCGAGTAGGCCACCGCCTCCGACGATTGATCAACCCAAAGGAGAACGACCATGAAACGTGGAATACGATTTACACTCTTCTTCTGCCTCCTTGCGGCTCTCGCACCGAGTGCAAGAGCCGAAATTCCACCGAGGTTCCCGGCCCTTGCCGGAGCCCCCTCTACGGTGGACGCACAGAACCACGCGGCCTCCGTGCGGTCGGAGCGAATCGAAACCCTCATCGAGAGAGTCAAGGCATCAGGGCAGAGCTTCAAGGCCGTCGATCCGTTCGCGTCCGCTCTGCGGACAGGGGTCGCTTGGCCCGAGACTCGCGAGGCGCTCAAGGATGGGCTCGTCCTCTCGGTCGATTTTGGGAAGCTGCGCACCCTGCTCTCCGAGCGTCCGGACAACATCGTCCTCAAGCTCCCCGGGCTCGACGGCGCAACGGTCGAGTTGGAGATGACCCGGGTGAACTTCCTGACGCCGGATTTCCGCGTCGTGGGCAGCGATTCGCCGGATCGGGCGACGGCGGTCGAGCCGGGGCTTCACTACTGGGGAGTGGTGCAAGGAATGCCGGACTCGCTCGCCGCGGTCAGCGTGTTCAAGGGCGAGGTGATGGGGATCTTTCGAACCAAGGCCTTCGGCACCATGGTCCTGGGCCGCCTCCAGGGAGAGAACCCCCGGGGCGACCACGTCCTCTACGCGGAGAAGGACCTGACCGCGAAGAATCCGTTCATCTGCGATACGCCCGACGGGGCGGCAGACCTCGGCAGGACTCTGTTCGGCGAGTCGACGGTTGGCGGCCGGCCCCCCCTCGGGGCGGGCGGGCAGTCGGTAAGGGTGTATTTCGAAGCGGACTACGACATCTACCAGGCCAAGGGGCAGAGCATCAAGGAGGTGTCCGATTTCGTCACCGGGCTCTTTTCCCAGTCGGCGATCCTCTATCAGAACGAGAGCGTGCCGCTCACCCTGTCCGATCTCTTCATCTGGCAGACCGCCAGCCCCTACGCCGGCTTGAACGATACCGACAGCCTCCTCAACGCATTTCAAGCGCAGTTCCAGCCCCAGGGATCGCGGCCTCCGTTCAACGGCGACCTCGGCCATCTGCTCGCTTTCCGCGGCAACGGCGGGTTGGCGGCCGGCTTTTCGGGCTTGTGCAACGCGGACCGTCGGCAGAGCCAGTGCTTCAGCGGGATCTTTAGCGTCTACTCGACCGTCCCTCAATATTCGTGGAGCGTCGAGGTCGTCACCCACGAAATGGGCCATCTCGTCGGGTCGCGCCACACCCACGCCTGCGTCTGGAACGGCAACAACACGGCGATCGACGGCTGTTCGGGTTTCACGGAAGGCGGTTGCCCGCTGCCGCCGAGTCCCCTGCCAAGCGTCGGCGGAACGATCATGAGCTACTGCCACCAGGTGTCCGCCGGCATCAACTTCAACAACGGCTTCGGCCCCCAGCCAGGCGCCGTCCTTCGCGACCGATTCGCCAACGCCGGCTGCTTGACCCCCCCGACGCCGCCGCTCTCGATCAGCCAGCACCCGGTCGCCCGGCTCGCGCGCATCGGCTCCTCGGCGAGCTTTTCCGTGACCGCCGCGAACGGAACCACCCCCTACTCCTACCGCTG
>JBBRUC010000209.1:0-10578 GCA_038248205.1 Thermoanaerobaculia bacterium | reverse complement strand
TCGACTTCGGTTGGATCTTCTTGAACCTGAACACCACGGTCGCCGCGGCGGGCTCCAATCCGCCCGAGGATCCGGCGGCTGCTCAGGCATGGGTGACGGTCGTGATGGACGCTTCGGGCCGCTTCAGCGTGGGCTACGACGCGATTCAGCTCGACAGCGCCTGCTCGGCCAATCACTCGTTGATCGGCTTTTAAGCCTCAGACTTTCTGAGTGCTGGAAACGGGCCGGGGGGTTTCCCTCCGGCCCGTTTTCTATTTGTCTTCGTCGGAAGCGCGGACGAGGGCGGGTATCAACTGAAGGGTCGTCTCGTCGCTCTCTAGCAGGTCTGCCATCGTCGCGGCGCCGATAGCACGGCCACGGGATGTGGCCGTGTTGGCGACCATCGCCTCAAGCCGTTGGCGCAGATCCCGCGGGAGCGGCTGCACCGCGCGCCGAGCGCGATGGTCGTAGGCCTGAAAGATCTTGTCGAGCCCGATCTCCTGCGGGTCGGCGGCGAGCAGATAGCCGGGTTCACCCGCTTTGGTCCGCCGGAGAACGTCGTGGGTGAGCAACGGATGGAGCACCCGGTCGAGTTCCAGGGTAGAGACTTGCAGCTGCGCTGCGAGCTCGTCTTCGGAAAGTCCCGTCTCCCCGCGCACGAAGCGGCCGGAGATCATCGCGACCGCGGCCAGGCCCACCCAAGCCGCCTGCAGCGGCGGATGACGGTGCAGTCCGCGGGCGAGGATCGGAAAATGTTGCGCAGTATAGGCAACTTCGGCTCCATACAGAATGATCGCCCAGGTGAGCTCGATCGAGATCATGAACAGCAGAGCGAAGGCGAAACTGCCATAGACGGCGCTGACGTTGCGGAAGAACTCGACGTACAAGCCAAATCCGCGGCGTAGCAGATCGAGCAGGATCGCGGCGACCAAAGCGCCCGCCAGGGCGTTCCGGAACCGGACGGGCGTATAGGGAACGAACCAGTAGAGCATCACCAGGCCGACCAGGGCGGCGACGAAAGGGAGGACGCCGAGCAGCACCGAACGCTGGACCAATTGGCGGAACGCCGGGCTCTGGCGCAGCAGAATAAGGCTCGAAAACGTCGCGGAAAGCAGCGCCGGCCCCCAGAACATGAGTAGTAGATAGGTGGCGAGCCGAACGCGGATCGGCCGGTGGCGTCCGACGTTCCAGATCCGGTTGATCGTCCGTTCGATCGTCGAGAACACCAGCATGGCGGTGACGAAGAAGGCCGCGACTCCGAAGCCGTGGAGAGCGCGAGCCTGCGCCAGGAATTCGGCGAGCTTGTCGGTGATCGGCTTTTCGGCGTAGGGGAGGATCTTGACGAAGACCTCGAAACTGCGTTGCTGGTACTGACTGAACACGCGGGCGCCGACATAGGAGAGCGCGGCGAGCAAGGGGATCAACGACAGGACGGTCACGAAGGCGAGCGCCGATGCCGTGAGGAGGATCGAGTCGTCGTTCGCCTGGCGCAGAGTAAGGCCGAAGAATCGGCCGAGACGCCGCGGAAAGGAGCCCCTTTCGTCCGTCGGCGGAGCGGCGGAAGTGGTAGGACGCTTCGGGGCTAGCACGATGCCCGGTCCCCGGCTTGCGAGGTGTCATAGGTTGCCATGGCTTGTCTCTTGAGTCTAACCTGTCATCAGGATTCGCGTCGGAGCGAAGTGCCGATCCCCAGCGGGCACGGTTCCTGCTCTCCTTCTCATTGCTCTTGAGAACAGTCCTGGAGCGATGACGCGACAAGATGATTCAAAAGGAGGTACCTGATGGCTACCAAAGATCTTAGTGAGGCTCAGGATCACCTGGAGGAGGCCGCGGACTCGGTTCGCGATGCCGTCGAAGGTGGTCTCGACGACGCACGCAAACGGGTGTCCCGTTTTTCCGATGGTGTGCAGGAAAAGTACCGCAAGCTCTCCGACGACGTTCGCGAGGGGGCCGATCGGGCTCGCCGCGAGCTTTCTCGGGGTGCACGGCTCGCCCGCGAGCGCTACGACGAAACCGCCGAGGGAGCCCGGCGTACCTATACCAAGGTACGCTCGAATATGTCCGACGTCACCGGTCAGGCCAACGACTACGTGCGCGACAACCCCGGGAAATCGGTTCTGATCGCCGCCGCCGTGGGTTTCCTGGTCGGTCTGGTGGTCCGTCGTTCGCGCGACGACGATTGATCCGAAATCGAGTTCCTTGTGGAAACGGCCCCCTCGAACCGAGGCGGGCCGCCCCTTTTCTCAGGAGACTGAAATGACCGATGCCGCCGATTCGACCCGCGAGCGATCCCGCATCGACGAGCTGGTCGACGACATTCTGCCTGGAGAATGGGAGCGCCTCGTCCGCGCCTATCCGATCCCGGCGCTGCTGGTTGCAGGCGTAGGGGGTTACCTCTTGGGCCGTTTCAAAGGTACCGCGGTGGTGGCGACGCTCTCCGGCCTGGCCGCCGAGCAGGTCGCTCGCCTTGGCAGTGATTTCCTCGGAGGTGACCTCTTCGGTCGCGATGCCGGCGACGGCCAACGGGCCTAACTCCCGCGTGCGGTCGATCCTTCACATCTCGGACGTCCATTTTGGTCCCAAGCATCTCCCTCGGCTCGCCGAGGGAGTGCTTGCCTTGACTACTACGCGGCAGCCTGACTTTGTCGTGGTGTCCGGCGACCTCACGCAACGCGCCCGGCCCGAGCAGTTTGAGGCGGCGCGCGCCTTCGTCGATCGGCTGAAGATGCCATCCCTGGTCGTGCCCGGCAATCACGATGTGCCACTCTGGCGGGTCTGGGAGCGGGCGTTCGACCCCTTCGGTGCCTACGCCAAGCATTTCTCGCCCGACCTCGAACCGGTCTACCGGGACGACCAACTGCTGGTCGTGGGCATCAACTCGGCCTTCAATTGGACGAGGAAAGATGGACGCATTCGGCTGCAACGCCTGCTCGCCGTGCGCGACCTTTTCGCCGCGACCCCCGAGAGCGTGTTTAAAGTCGTGGTCGTTCACCACCATCTGATTCCGCCGCCCAACTTCGGCAGCCAGCGGGTGCTCGCCAACGCCCACGAGGCGATCGATCTCTTCGCGCGTGCTGGAGTCGACCTGGTTCTCTCCGGCCATCAGCACCAGTCGTACATCGCCAGCTCCGAAGAGTTTTACCCGGTGGGGCGCCCGCCGGTCCTCATGGTCCACACCGGTACCACCACCTCCAGCCGAGGCCGCGCGGCGGAGCGGGCCAAGAACACCTGCAACTGGATCGAATTCGATGAAAAGAAGATCGTCATCTCCCAACTTCGTTGGCACGAAGACCTCGAACGCTTCGCCGAACAGAGCCGGCATATCTACCCGCGGCAGGAATGTTTGCCGTATGCTCTGGAGGGGTAGGGTAGGGTAGGGTAGGGGTTCGGGTGACCGTCGTTTCAGTTGAACGGCTCACGGATAGGAACTTCGGCAAGCGCCGCGAGAATCCCTGGTTCGATCTCCGTTGCCGACCCTCCAGCCTGCCTGGAAAGTACTAGGAAGTGCGCCATGTTGCCAAAAACTCGAAGAGCTTGGTGGATAAGTATCCTTGTTCTGGCGGCACTGGGCTTGCTCATTGTTTCAGGAAGATATTACATCCGTCGTCATATCGCGATCGATTCCTGCCTTGACCAGGGTGGTAGCTGGGACTATAGTCGAAACCTATGTGATAGGTGACGCTTTCGGCGGGTCGAATTGAGCGATTTTGGTAGAGGTGCGCCGCCAGATCTGTCGGAGACACTTCGAGTTTGTACCCGTGTCCCCTGCTCGCTCGCGCTGATCTGGGACTTTGCCGGCCACCTGCCTTCTGAGCCGCCACCAGCTAGGCAACCCGGCTGGATTCCAATACTGCCTTTCGCGCCTTAAGGTGCCGAACTCGATGGACTATCCGAATGGCAGCCCAATTCGCTTGGGCGACACAATCGCCCTAGAAGAAGGAGCGGTGGGAAGGGTCGTATGTGCGCTCGACACTGGTGACTATTCGGCAGATTACCCTGCCCAAGAGTGGAGCTATCTCGGTAACGGTGTTCTGGTGCATTCTCTTGAAATTGGCCTTGTCCACTATTCTGCTCCGGCCCCAAACTGCTGGATGAAGATTACATGAGGCGTCGAGATGTCTCTGAGGAAAAAACTCATACTTGTGCGGCGCGTTTGTACTGCCGCTCTCGCGGTTTCCATTCTCGGCGTTCTCGCTACGGTGACTTCTTTTTGGGCAGAAGGATCGCGAGTAAGTTTCATTTTTGTGCTGGCAACTTTGGGGTCTTTTCTCGACCTAGGATTGGTCTTCTTGATGTCAGCCCGCAGGGTACGTCGATGGAGGAATCTCTCGCAGGAAGAGTGGTTGAAGCTGAACCCTCATTCGGCCTGGGGAGGAACGCTGAGTGCATGCCTAAATATGCTCAAATGGACAGAGCTGGCAGGACCCGATGAGTCGGTCCATGAACGATGAAGTCGCTTCCATCCTTCGGCAGCTCGAAGAGGCCTTCGGTGAGCTTCCTATCCCCGAGGAAGACTTTCTCGTCGAAGACAACTCGGGTTACCATTTGGATTGTAACAAAATACGTACTAAGTTCAGAGGTAAGCATTGGCGCGATGTGTCCACGGCGGACATCAACGAGGAGCCTGAAGCGCTGGCCTTTTTCACCCCTAGCGCCTTTCGCTTTTTCCTTCCAGCCTTCATCCAGGTCTCGCTCCTTGATCCCGTCGGGGCTGACCTGGCCCCGGACCGTGTCCTTTCGAGCCTCGCTGGTCCGGAAGGCTCGGAGGGGTGGAGGGAGCGCAAGGCATCGCTGCTCGAGACAGCACGAGGCGGTGGGATTCCAGAGCAGCTTCTGTCGGCGCTGGGACGATTCGAGCCGCCGGAGATCGCCGAGATCCGCCGGGCGCGGGTCGAAGTGCTCACCAAAGACCAGAGGCGCGCCGTCAGCAGTTTCATCGCCTTCTTGAAGAAACATCGGAGTGAGGATTTTGCCCTCGATGAGTTGGAGTGCGTGGAGGAGGCTCTTCGAAGTTAGACTTGTCGGCCATGATCGCTTCCTCCGAATCCGTAGCGTCTCGAACGCCCGCATTTCTCGCTGACGATCTGAACGCCCTCTGCGCCGGGGTGGGCCTTGTCGATCTTTCTTCCCGTGGGCGCCTGGAGTTGACCGGGGCGGACCGGCAGCGGTTTCTGCATGGGTTGGTCTCTTGCGACGTGAAGGGTCTCTCGCCTGGCTCGGGGAGCTACGGCTTCTTTACCTCGGGGCAGGGGAAGATTCTGGCGGATTTCGGCTTGCTGGCGTTCGACGATCGGCTTTGGCTCGACCTGCCCCCTGGTTTGGAATCCGAGGTGGCGGGGCATCTGGCCAAGTACCTCATCGCCGACCGGGTGGAAGTGAAGGGTCTTGATAGCGTTGTCCCACTCGCCCTCGTCGGTCCGGGCCTACCCGACCGGCTGCCGGAAGTGGAGAGGTTGCCAGAAGGGGAGTGGGGGCATGGACGAGCCTACCTTGGTGGAATCGAAGTAGAGATTTCGCGCCATCCGCGGCTGGGAGCGCCGGGGGCGGTGGTCTGGTCGCCGGCCGGCGAGGTGGTGCGGCTGACCGACATTCTAATCGAGCGGGGTGCGCGGCCGGTTGGCGCTGAGGCCGTGGAAGTCGTGCGGATCGAAGCGGGGTTGCCGCTCTTCGGCGTCGATTTCGGGCCGGAGAATTTTCCCCAGGAGACCGGGCAGGAGGAGGCCGCCGTTTCCTACACCAAGGGGTGCTACCTGGGCCAGGAGGTCGTCGCGCGCATCCACTACCGGGGCGGGGTGCAGCGTTCGCTGCGCGGGCTCCGGTTTACGGGCGAGCTTCCGGAGCGCGGCGCGGTGCTCTCGTTCGAAGGGCGCGAGGTGGGTTCGGTCGGCAGCACGGCGAGGTCGCCCCGGTTCGGCTCGATCGGCTTGGCGATCCTCCATAAGCGAGGGGCGGCGACCGGAACCGAGCTTCTTCTGCCCGATAGCGCGGTCGCCGAGGTGGTGGATCTGCCGTTTGCCTGAATGAACACCGGGCTTCGACTACGCGTAAGCCACCGGTCCCTGAGCGAAGTCGAAGGGCGAAGGGCTACGGGCGACGGGCTAGACCGCGAACGACGAGCCGCAGCCGCAGCTGCCTTTGGCTTGCGGATTGTTGAACTTGAAGCCCGCTCCGGTCGCGCCGAGCATGTAGTCGATGTTCGTGCCGGAAAGGTAGCGGCCCGACAGCGAGTCGACGAACAGGGTGATCCCGTGCTGCTCGTAGACGTAGTCGTTCTGCCGCGGCTCCAGCTCGAAATCGAGGGCGTACTCAAAACCGCTACAGCCTCCACCGCGCACGGCGATGCGCAGGCCGCTCGCCGGGTCGAGCCCCTCTTGCTCGCGGGTGATGCGAATCATGTCCGCGGCCTTCTGGGTCAACGTGACCGGCATATCGGGGTCCGACATAGAGATCGCGTTCGGGGTGGTCGTTTCGGTGGTCTGGGTCGTTTCCATCGTGTGCTCCTCGGGGCGCCGATGCTGGCCTAGCGCCGGACGGTGGCGGTCATTCTGGGGGAGGTGCCTCGCGTTGGCAAGGCCGGCCGTCCCCTATTTCATCCCTGAACAACAGCGGGGGCTGATCTCTTCCCGCGCCTCCTACCTCGTAAGGTGTCCGCCGGACCAATTCCGGCGACAGATAGGCGAGATATGATCGCCGCGTGTTCAGGGCCATCCTTTTCGATTTCAACGGCGTCTTGGTCGACGACGAGCCGCTGCATTTCGATCTGTTCCGGCGGGTGCTCGCCGAAGAGGGAATCGATCTCTCGACCGAGGACTATTACCGGAAGTTCCTCGGGTTCGACGATCGCGGCTGTTTTTCGGCCGTGCTCGCGGCGGCCGGGCAAGAGGTGGCCGTTCCTCGCCTGATGCGACTGATCGCCCGCAAATCCCGCTACTACCAGGAGCAGATCCGCGCCTCGGGGTATCCGCTGTTTGCCGGAGCGGTCGAGCTGATCGGCTCGGCCTCCGCCGCCGGCTGCATGCTCGGCGTGGTCTCCGGCGCGCTTAAGGAAGAGGTCGAGGGGGCGCTACGCCAGGCCGAATGCCTCGATCTTTTCAAGGTGATCGTCGCCGCCGAGGACGTCACCGAAGGGAAGCCCGATCCGGAGGGGTACCGGCTGGCGCTCGACATGCTGAACTCCGAGCCCCCTCTGCCCGCCCGGTTGCTCCATCCGCACGAGGTTCTGGCGATCGAGGACAGCCCGGCCGGATTGTCGGCGGCGACCGACGCGGGTCTGCGAACCCTGGGAGTCGCCCAGACCTACCCGGCCGAGGAGCTCATCCTCGCCGAGCGGGTGGTGCCGGCGGTGGCGGGACTGTCGTTCGAGGCAATCCTCGACCGGTTCGGCGTGGCGCCTTGAGGGTGCCTCGATTGGCCGCCCTCGGGAAGGCCGGCCCATGGCATACAATTCGCGAGCCCGACCTGCCGCCATGCTGAACATCCCCAACCTCTTGAGTCTGTTTCGCATCCTGCTCGTGCCGCTGATGGTGGTCGTGCTGTTTACGAAACCGAAGTACTTCGGCCAGGAGTGGATCGGCCTCGGCCTCTTCCTGCTCGCCTCGCTGACCGATTTTCTCGATGGTTTTCTCGCCCGGCGCAGGAAGCAGATCACCCGCCTGGGGCAGATCCTCGACCCGGCCGCTGACAAAATCTTGACCTCGGCCGCGTTCATCTCCCTGGTCGAGCTGAATCCGCGAGTGGTGCCGGCCTGGATCGTGGTGGTGATCATCGCGCGGGAGTTCGCGGTCACATCGCTGCGCAGTTTCGCCGCGGCGGAAGGGATTGTCATTCCGGCCGCCGCTTCGGGCAAGATCAAGACGACGCTCCAGATCGTCGCGATCTCTCTGCTGATCGTCTACAACGAGCTCGGCGAGTTCCGCCACCTCGCGCCGATCTCGCTCTGGCTCGCGATGCTCGTGACCGTTTGGTCTGGGATCGACTATTTCCTCCAATTCGGCCGCCGCCTGCTCGAACCGACCCCTGCTCGGCAAAAGCGATCCTACCTGCAGCGGATGGCCGGCTTCGCTCGCCGTCGGTACCGGTTGATCTTCGCGGTCTTCGGTTTCGCCGTGCTCGCCTCGATCGGTCTCGCCACGACCCTCCACTTCGACACCGACATGCTCCGGCTGTTGCCGAAGAAGGATCCGGCGATCTCGGCCTACGTCGACGCCCTCGACCAGTTCGGTACCGGGTCGCTGCTGTTGGTCGTGATCCGCATCCCCGAGGGCGCGGTGCTCGATCCCTACCTTTCCTATGCCGATCTGCTCGGCGCCGAGGTGGCGAAAGCCCCCGAGATTCAGCGGGTGGAATTCAAGCTCGGCAATCCGGAAGAGTTGCTCACGACCTTCTTCCCCAAGGCGGTGCTCTTCTTGGACGACGCGGGCCGGCAGGCGCTGGCCGACAAACTGTCCGACGAGGCGATTCGCGAGCGGGCACGCGAGCTGCGCAGGCGTTTCGGCACGCCGCAGGGCGCGGCGATGAAGGAGCTGTTCAAGCTCGATCCGCTGGGGTTGAGCGACGTGTTCTTGAGCCGGATGGAGAGCTCGCGCGGGGCCTTGAACGTCGATTGGGCGAGCGGCTACTACCTGTCGAAAGACCACCGCATGCTGCTCCTGCTCGCCGAGCCGGTGCGGCCGCCGCAGGACGTGAAATTCAGCCAGCAGATGGTGACGAGCGTGCGCGCGCGGATCGAAGCGGCGAGCGCCTCGTGGCCTCGAATCGTCGAGGGGATCGGCGAGGGCCGAGCCCTGGGGGCCGCGCCGCCCGCGCCGCCGGAGACCGCGCTCGGCGGACCGTACCTGACCACCGTGGGAGATGCGAAGCTCCTGTGGCGCGACATGGTCTTGAACATCGGCACCTCGGTACTCGGCGTATTGATCCTGTTCCTGATCGCCTTCCGCCGGCCGGGTGCGTTGCTCTACGCGTTCGTGCCGTTGGTCGGCGGTCTGGTGCTCACGTTCGGCTTTACCCGGCTCGCGATCGGCTCGCTCTCTTCGGCGACCAGCGTGGTGGCGGCGCTCCTGGTCGGGCTCGGGATCGATTTCGTGATCGTCAACTACGGCCGGTACATTGAGGAGCGCCGTCGCGGCGCCAGCCTCGACGAGGCGCTGGAGGCGATGAACGGCTCGTCGGGGCGGGCGGTGGTCACCGGCGCGATCACCACCGCGGCGACGTTTTACGCCTTCACCTTCACCGATTTTCAGGGCCTGCGGCAGATGGGCATCCTCACCGGCACCGGGATCTTGTTCTGTCTCGCCTCGATCCTCCTGCTGCTCCCCGCGCTGCTGGCCTGGCGCGAGGATCGTCATGCCCAACGCAGCTCAGAGCCGAACCTCTACATCCACGGCTTCGGCACACGACGCCTGATGTCGGCCTGCATCACCTATCCGCGCGCCACTTTGGGGATAGGGCTCGCCATCACCCTTCTTGCGATCGTCTCCGCGCGCGGCATCCGTTTCGACGAGAGCATGAAGACCATGCGCCCGCGCGGCAACCCGGGGATCGAGACGACCGAGGAGGTGGGACGTCGGTTCGGCTCCGGGTTCGATTCGATGAGCGTGATCGTTCGCGGCGAGACGCTCGAAGAGGTGCTGGCTCTCGCGGATCGGGCGACCGCGAGCGCCGAGGGGCTGGTGGCCAAGGGCGTCCTCTACGGCTACAGCAGCGTCGGGAATCTGATTCCGCCCCTGGTGCGTCAGCGCGAAACGCTTGCCTGGCTCAGCCGGGAGCGGAGCGGCGCGCTCAATCGGGAGCGGGTGAAAGCGACGTTCGCCGCAGCGGCGGCAGAGGCCGGGCTGCGCCCCGAGCCGTTCGATCGCGGCTTTGCCTTGCTCGATCAGGCGATCTCGCTCTCCGGGCCGATCGGTGTCGCGGACTTCGAAGGCTCGCGCCAGACCCGCCTGCTTCTCGACCGCTACCTGGCCAAGACCGGCGAGGGGTGGGTCAGCATGGTCTACCTCTATCCACCCTCGAACCGTTGGCGGCGCGAAGCGCCTCCCGAGGCGGAAGCGGCGGTCCGCGCTCTCGGTCCCCAGGCGATTCTCACGGGCACCAATGTGGTCAATCAGCACGTCCGGAAAATCGTGTTGCACGACGCCTGGATCGCCGGGCTGCTCGGCTACGCCCTGGTCGGGCTGTTGGTCTGGATCGACTTTCGCAGCTTGCGCCTGACCATCCTCGCCTTGGTGCCGCTGTCGATCGGCATCATCTGGATGGTTGGCGCGATGGCGGCGTTCGGCATCCAGATGAACTTCATCAATATTTTCGTCACCACGATGATCATCGGCATCGGCGTCGATTACGGCGTCCACATCATCCACCGCTACCGTGAGTTGTCGGAGCTTCCTTGGGCCGAACGCGAAAACGGCCTGCTCGAGACCGGCGGCGCGATCATGATCGCCGCGCTCTCGACGATCGTCGGTTTCGGCTCGATCATCTTTTCCCACTACCTCGGACTACAGACCGTGGGCAAGGTCGCAATCCTCGGCGCTCTCGCCACCAGCCTGATCGCCATCACCCTGTTGCCGGCCTATCTGGCATGGCGGGACCGGCCGAAGGAAGCCC
>JBBRUC010000208.1:0-10681 GCA_038248205.1 Thermoanaerobaculia bacterium | reverse complement strand
GTTCCGGTTCCAGCCGCGCGAGCGCCAAAGCCATTCGATACCCCTCCGCGGCTTCGGTCGTCCTCCCCAGCCTTCGAAGAAGATCGGCCCGCGCCGCGGGGAGCAGGTGGTAGTCGGCGAGGTCGCCGCTGGCTTCGATCTCGTCCAGCAATGCCAACCCCGCCTCCGGACCTTTGGCCATGGCGACGGCCACCGCTCGGTTGAGATCGACGACGGGGGAGGGGCGGAGGCGGCGGAGGATGCCGTACAGCTCGACGATCTGGGGCCAGTCGGTTTGTTCGGCGCGCTCGGCTCGGGCGTGGACCGCGGCGATGGCGGCCTCCAGGGCGTAGGCGTCGGGCGGGCCGGATCGGAGGGCTCTTTCGACTCTCCAGAGGCCTTCGGCGATTTTGCGCCGATCCCAGCGGGTGCGGTCTTGGGATTCGAGGAGGATGGGTAGGCCATCGGTGGCTTGCCGCGCGTCGCCTCGCGCGTCGTGGAGGAGCATCAGGGCGAGCAGGCCGTCGACCGCGCGGCGCCCCGGGCGGTCGGCAAGTTGGGCCGCTACCAGGCGGCCGAGGCGGATCGCTTCGCCGCTCAGCTCGCGGCGGACCAGGACGTCGCCCGCGGTCGCGGCATACCCCTCGTTGAACACCAGGTAGATCACGGCGAGCACGGCGTCCAGCCGGTCGGGCAGCTCGGCAGGCTCCGGGATGCGGTAGGGAATGCCCGCGGCGCGGATCTTCGCCTTGGCCCGGACGATCCTCTGTTGCAGCGTAGGGAGCGGGGTCATGAACGCGCGGGCGATCTCTTCGGCGGAGAGGCCGCAGACGGTGCGCAGGGTGAGCGCCACCTGGGCCTCTGGAGCGAGCGCCGGATGGCAGCAGGTAAAGATCAGGCGCAGCCGTTCGTCCGGCCAGGTGTCGTCGGCGGTTTCGTCGGCGGGATCGGTATGCCCCGGCGTCTCTCGGGCGACCGCTTCGAGCTTGGCCGAGAGAACCTTCTCGCGGCGCAGGTGGTCGAGCGCCTTGTGGCGCGCCGTCGAGATCAGCCAGGAGCGCGGGTTGGCCGGCACTCCGGTCGTGGGCCAGGTGGAGAGTGCCACGGCGCAGGCGTCTTGAAACGCCTCCTCGGCGCGGTCAAAGTCGCCGAGGAGGCCGATCAGAGTGGCGAGCGCGCGGCCGGATTCCTGGCGGACGATTCGCTCCAGGGCGAGGTCCGGGCGCAAAGGGCCGGTGGCGGGCTCGGAGGTCAAAGGGGGGCTCGGAAGGCCGGCTACTCCGCGCCTTCCATCGGCGGCACCGGCCGGATCTCGATCGAGCCGGCGAGGGCCGCCGGAATGCGCGCCGCGATGGCGATCGCTTCGTTGAGGTCCGCGGCTTGAATCAGGTAGTAGCCGCCCAACTGCTCGCGGGTCTCGGCGAACGGGCCGTCGGTGCTGAGGGTCTTGCCGTCTCGGACCCGCACGGTGGTCGCCGTGTTCGTCGTGTCGAGCGGATTGCCGGAGACGTAATGGCCGGAGGCGAGGATCGATTCGGTGAAAGCCATGTACTCGCCGAAGATCTTGCCCTGCTCTTCCGGCGACATCTTCAGCCAGTTCGCCTCGTTCTCGTAGATCAGCAGCATGTAGTTCATCGGGGTCTCTCCTTCCAATAGGGAGGCGCGGCGCGGAGCGCCTCGGGTTCGACCTCTTGTCGAACGGGGGCGGGCGAGATCGACAGGTTCCGGAAGCTCCCTTCGACTTCGCTCAGGGAACGGCACCGTCCTCCCGTTGGCTGAGCGTAGTCGAAGCCCGCCTACTCCAGATCCGACTCCCGGTACTCTCCGAACTCCTTCCGCAGCTGGTCCGAGATCTCGCCGAGGGTCACTTCGGCGCGGACGCAGTCGAGGATCGGCGGCATCAGGTTCGCGTCGCCGCGGGCGGCGGATGCCAGCGCTTCGAGCGTCGCGGCGGTTCGCGTGGCGTCGCGCCGGGCGCGCAGCGCCTGGAGGCGGGCGACCTGGTCGCGTTCGATCTCGGGCTCGATTTGGAGCACTTCGATCGGCAGTTCTTCTTCCGCGGCGAAGGCGTTGACTCCGACCACCAGGTCGCGCTTCTCTTCGATTGCGATCTGCGCCCGGTAGGCGGCGTCAGCGAGCTCGCGCTGCTGGAAACCTCGTTCGATCGCGGCGACCGCGCCGCCCATCTGGTCGATCTTGTCGATGTAGGCCCGTGCCCGGGTGACGATCTCGTCGGTCCAGGCTTCGATCACGTACGAGCCGCCGAGCGGATCGGCGACGTCGGCCACCCCGCTTTCGAAGGCGATCACCTGCTGGGTGCGCAGAGCCACCCGGGCCGCCTCTTCGGTCGGCAGGCCGAGCGCCTCATCGAGCGAGTTGGTGTGGAGCGATTGGGTGCCGCCGCAGACCGCGGCGAGCGCCTGAAGGGCGACTCTTGCGACGTTGTTGGTCGGCTGCTGCGCCGTAAGGGTGGAGCCCGCGGTCTGGGTGTGGAAGCGGAGCCAGAGCGAGCGCTCGTCCTTCGGGGCGAACCGCTCGCGCACCAGCTCGGCCCAGAGGCGCCGGGCGGCGCGGAACTTCGCCACCTCTTCGAGAAAGTTGTTGTGGGCGTTCCAGAAAAACGACAGGCGCGGCGCGAAATCGTCGATCAGGAGCCCCCGGTCGAGCGCGGCGCCGACGTAGGTGAGAGCGTTGGCCAGGGTGAAGGCGACCTCTTGCACTGCGGTCGAGCCGGCCTCGCGCATGTGGTAGCCGGAGATCGAGATGGTGTTCCATTTCGGTACCCGCTCGGCGCAGAAGGCGATCACGTCGGTGACCAGGCGGAGCGAGGCGCCGGGGGGGTAGATGTAGGTGCCGCGCGCGGCGTATTCCTTCAAGATGTCGTTTTGCACCGTGCCGCCGACGCTCGCCCAAGAGACCCCCTGTTCCTCGGCCACCGCGAGGTAGAGCGAGAGCAGGATCGCGGCGGTCGAGTTGATCGTCATCGAGGTGGTCACCTGGTCGAGCGGGATGTCGGCGAACAGGCGCCGCATGTCCTCGATCGAGTCGATCGCCACCCCCACCCGGCCGACCTCGCCGAGCGCGAAGGCGTGGTCCGAGTCGTAGCCGATTTGGGTCGGCAGGTCGAACGCCACCGAGAGCCCCGTGGTCCCCTGGTCGAGCAGGTAGCGGTAGCGCCGGTTCGACTCCTCGGCCGAGGCGAACCCGGCGTATTGGCGCATCGTCCAGCGCCGCCGCCGATACATGTCGGCGTACAGTCCCCGGGTGAAGGGGTAGGCGCCCGGCCGGCCGATCGAGGCGGGATCGATCGCGGCCACCTCCGCGGGGCCGTACGAGGTGCGGATCGGGATGCCGGAGGAGGTCTCGAGATCGGCGGGCGGCGCGGGGCTCTTCGGGGCGCGGGTTTCGGCGGGCATGCGCGGGATTATAAGGGGTCGGCGGCCAGGGAACTTTGGTAGGGGTGTGGGCGAGACGCACCGGTTTGACCGGCCCGCTCCCGCGCCCCGGGATCGCGCCTCCCAAGGGGGGAAACTTGTGGAAATCCTGTGGACAGGCGACTACCAGATGTGGTGGCTATGCCGCGATGCGGCCCCCAGCGCTGGTGGTCTTCAGGGGTTGACACGCAACAAGTCGGGCGGTACTTTGGCTACCGCGTAACGAGAGATGATGACGCGGGGGTGCAGGCGGAATCTCGCCCTGCCTCCGCCTTAATGTTTCGACGAAGAACTAACAGGCAGCACAGCTAGGAGAGCACCGCATGGCGACCGAACCGACCCTTAGCCCCGAAAGCTCGAACGAGGCAACGAACCTCAAGTCCGAGGCGCCGCGGGGGTCGAAGTTTCAGCGCTACTACACGACGCCGGGCGTTCATCCGTTCGACACGGTGGAGTGGGAGCTGCGCGACGCCCTGATCACCAACGAACGCGGCGAGAAGATTTTCGAGCAGAAGGGCGTCGAGATGCCCAAGGCGTGGTCGCAGACCGCCACCAACGTGGTCGTCTCGAAATACTTTCGCGGCCACCTGGGCGCCCTCGATCGGGAGCGGAGCGTCCGCCAGTTGATCAGCAGGGTGGCGGACACGATCGCCTCCTGGGGGCGCCAGGGCGGGTACTTCGCCACCGAGGCCGACGGCGACACGTTCCACGCCGAGCTGACCCACATCCTGCTCCATCAGCTGGCCTGCTTCAATTCGCCCGTCTGGTTCAACGTCGGGATCGAGGAGCAGCCGCAGTGCTCGGCCTGTTTCATCAACTCGGTGGACGACACCATGCAGTCGATCCTGGAGCTGGCCAAGACCGAAGGCATGCTGTTCAAGTACGGCTCGGGCACCGGTTCGAACCTCTCCGCCCTCCGCTCGGCCAAAGAGCCGCTCGCGGGCGGCGGCACGGCCTCCGGCCCGGTCTCGTTCATGAAGGGGTTCGACGCCTTCGCGGGGGTGATCAAGAGCGGCGGCAAGACCCGCCGCGCGGCGAAGATGGTGATCTTGGACGTCGATCACCCGGACATCGTCGACTTCATCCGCTGCAAAGAGGTGGAGGAGAAGAAGGCCTGGGCGCTGATCGACGCGGGCTTTGAAGGGGGATTCAACATCCCCGGCGGCGCCTACGATTCGATCGCCTACCAAAACGCCAACCACTCGGTCCGCGCGAGCGACGAGTTTATGCAGGCGGTGGCCAACGACGGCGATTGGTCGACCCGGGCGCGGATCGACGGCCGGCCGATGGAGTCCCGCAAGGCGCGCGAGATCATGCGCATGATCGCCCAGGCGACCTGGGTGTGCGGCGATCCGGGCATGCAGTTCGACACTACGATCAACGATTGGCACACCTCGTCCAACACCGCGCGGATCAACGCCAGCAACCCCTGCTCGGAGTACATGTTCCTTGATGACACGGCGTGCAACCTGGCGTCGCTCAACCTGCTCCGTTTCTATGAGGACACGACCGGCTTCGACGTCGCGAGCTTCAAGCACTCGTGCGAAGTCGTCATCTCGGCGCAGGAGATCCTGGTCGATTTCGCCAGCTATCCGACGCCCAGAATCGCCAAGAACTCCCACCTGTTCCGGCCGCTCGGCATCGGCTACGCGAACCTGGGCGCCCTCTTGATGGCGCGCGGCCTGCCCTACGACTCGGAATCCGGCCGCGATTACGCCGGGGCGATCACCGCCCTCATGACCGGCGCCTCCTACGCCCAGTCGGCGCGGCTCGCCGCGGCGATGGGGCCGTTCGTCGGCTATGAAGAGAACCGGCAGCCGATGAGCCGGGTGATGCGCAAGCACCGCGACGCGCTGCGCAAGGTCGAGGCGGCCCATGTGCCGCTCGACCTGCTCCAGGCGGCGAAGAAGTCGTGGGACGAGGTGGTGGAGCTGGGCGAGAAGCACGGCCTGCGCAACAGCCAGATCTCGGTGCTCGCGCCGACCGGCACGATCGCCTTCATGATGGACTGCGACACCACCGGGGTCGAGCCGGACATCGCCCTGGTCAAGTACAAGAAGCTGGTCGGCGGCGGGATGATCAAGATCGTCAACGGCACCGTGCCGAAGGCGTTGAAGCGGCTCGGCTACGACCGCGAGCAGACCCGCGCGATCGTCGAGTTCATCGACGAGAACGACACGATCGAGGGGGCGCCCCACCTGAAGCCCGAGCACCTCGCGGTGTTCGACTGCGCGTTCAAGCCGAACAAGGGAATCCGCTCGATCCACTACATGGGGCATCTGAAGATGCTCGCCGCGGCGCAGCCGTTCATCTCGGGCGCGATCAGCAAGACGATCAACATGCCCGAGGATTCGACCGTCGACGAGATCCTCCAGGCCTACGTCGAAGGGTGGCGGATGGGCCTGAAGGCGATCGCGGTCTACCGCGACAACTGCAAGCGCAGCCAGCCGCTTTCGACCAAGAAGGACGAGGGCTCGCCGGTCGCCGCCGTGCTCAACCTGGCGGCCGAGCGCAAGACCATTCGCCGTCGTCTGGCCGACGAGCGCCGGGCGATCACCCACAAGTTCTCGATCAACGACCACGAGGGGTTCATCACCGTCGGCCTTTACGACGACGGCCAGCCGGGCGAGCTGTTCCTGATGATGGCCAAGGAAGGCTCGACCATCTCCGGCCTGATGGACGCCTTCGGCATCGCGGTCTCGATCGCGCTCCAGTACGGCGTGCCGCTCAAGACCCTGGTCGATAAATTCAGCCACACCCGGTTCGAGCCCTCGGGCTTCTCCTCCAACCCAGAGATCCCGATCGCCAAGTCGATCATCGACTACATCTTCCGCTGGATGGCTTCGAAGTTCCTGTCGGCCGAAGAGAAGTTCAACGTCGGCGTGATCCTGCGCGAAGAGGTTCCCTCGGCCGAGGCGCCGCCCGCGGTGGCGCTCTTGGGCGGCGGACGCCTGGAGCCGGTTGCCCCCGCAAACAGCAATCCGGTGGCCGAAGGGCATCGCAAAGTGACCTTCCTCTACCAGCAGGACGCCCCGAGCTGCCACGAGTGCGGCTCGATCATGGTGAGGAACGGCAGCTGCTACAAGTGCCTGAATTGCGGCTCTACCAGCGGTTGCAGTTAAGATCCACGCCATTGGTACCGTGAGTTGTGGCGGGTGGGGAAGACGCGTCTGGAGGGGCGTGTGCCGTACGAGTCGGGGGAGGAGAGACGGGGGAGAGGGCGAAAGCTCTCTCCCTCGTCGGTTTTTCCGTCATCCGCCCCGACCGCCGAGGCCCTTCATGCCATATATTCGGCAGGCTATGAAGACGCTCAGCCTATTTCGCTTCCGGTCGGTCCTCGCCCTCGCCCTGTTCTCGACCCTGCTTGGCTTTGGCTGCCAGGAAGGTTTCTCCTCCTCGGCGACCGGTGCGTCCGCCACCGACGCGGCGACCAAGTTCCGCCTGAAAACGCTCGAAGGGGGCAAACCGCTGGGGCCGATCGACTTCCCCGGCCAGGTGGTGGTGGTCGATTTCTGGGCCACCTGGTGCGGTCCGTGTCAGATCCAGGCGCGCATTCTCGACTCGCTGGCGACGACCTACAAGGGCAAGAAGGTCCAATTCCTGGCGGCCAACGTCGGCGAGACCTCGCAGACGGTCAAGAGCTTCGTCGCCTCGAAGCCCTTCCCCTACCCGGTGCTGCTCGATCCGGACGGCGTCTCGGACGATCTCGGCGTGTTCGCCCTGCCGACGCTCCTGATCATCGATACGAAGGGCAAGGTCGCCTACTTCGAGGCGGGCATCGCCGATGCCGACATGATCAAGAAGATTCTGCGCCAGGCCGGGGTCTGAGGATCAACGCGAGGTTGCGGGCATAGACCACGAGTCCCGCGAGCTGGCCGACCGAGCCCACCGGATCGCCGCGGCGCAGGAAATAGATGGCGAGCAGCAGCCCGCCGAACAGGCTGAGCCACCAGAACCCGACGGGAATGACGCTCCGGCGTTTCCGTTCGGTTGAAACCCACTGCACGATCATGCGACTGGTAAACAGTGCCTGGGCGAAGAACCCGAAGGCGATCCACCCGGGCGGCAGCCCTGCCTTCTGCGCATCCGTTTGATCGGCGGCAGGGCTCGCCTTCGGAGCGGAAATCTGGGTGACGAGGGGCACGAGGGCCAGGCCGGCGGCCAGGCCGACGACGAAGATGACGAGATAGATCGGTTTCACGAGCGGTATCGTACTTCACGGAACCCGGCCCCGAACCCGGTATGCTCCGGTTCTCGCTGCGGCCCGACGGCGCGGCAAAAAATCACACACAAGGAGTCTTTCGAATGGCATATGGACAGTCGAACGCGGCGCGCTGGCCCCGCCGGATCTTGCTTCTTCTGGTGGTGGCGCTCGCGCTCTTCGGCGCCGTGTCGTTCTGGCCCGGCCGAAGCCCCCAGGTGGAGCTGGTTCCGAAGCTCAAGGGGATCGGCAAACGGACGCCGATCGAGGTGAAGGTCGACGACGTCTCCCGCGTGGAGCGGGTACGGATCGAAGTGGTGCAAGGGGCGGACAAGATCGCGGTGACCGAGAAGGAATTCACGCCCGCTCCCGCCTGGAAGTTCTGGCTCGGCCGGCGGCCCGAGACCTTCACGGTCGAGGTCGGCCGCGAGACGGTCAAGGGCTTGCGGGCAGGCGACGCGATCGTCCGTGCCACGGCGGACCGGGCGGGCAACATGATCCGCCGCCCGAACCCGGCGATCGCCGAAGTGACGCTGCCGGTCCGGCTCTCACCCCCCGCGCTGTCGCTCGTTTCGACCCAGCACTACGTCATGCAGGGCGGCTCCGAAGTCGTCGTCTACCAGGTGGGGGAGAGCGCGGTGCGCGATGGTGTCGCGGTCGATTCTTGGTGGTTCCCGGGCTATCCGCTCCCCGGCTCGCCCGACGCCCGAACCCATTTCGCCCTGTTTGCCGTACCGTACGATCACGAGACCGCCGAGGGCATCCGCCTGGTCGCGACTGACGAGGTCGGGAACGAATCGACCCAAAGCGTCGTCGACCAGTTCAAGCCGCGGCCGATCCATACCGACACGATCCCGCTCGACGACGCTTTCCTCTCCCGCGTGGTGCCGGCGATCCTCGGCGAAACCCCCGAGATCGCGGACCAGGGGGATCTGTTGAAGAACTACCTGGAGATCAACCGCAATCTGCGCAAGAAGAACGCCGAGGCGCTCAAAACCTTGGCGGCCAAGAGCGAGCCGAAGTTCCTCTGGTCCGAGTCGTTCGCGCCCATGGCGAACGCCAAAATCACCGCCGCCTTTGCCGACCGGCGCACCTATATGTACAAGGGGCAGCCGGTCGACCAACAGGATCACCTGGGCTTCGACATGGCATCGGTCCAGCACGACTCGATCCGCGCCTCGAACCGGGGCAAAGTCGTCCTCGCCCACTACTTCGGGATCTACGGCAACGCGGTGGTCATCGACCACGGTTACGGTCTGATGAGCCTCTACGGTCACCTCTCCTCGATCGGAGTGCAAGAAGGCCAGGAGGTCGAACGCAACCAAGAAATCGGCCGCTCCGGCAAGACCGGCCTCGCCGGAGGCGATCACCTCCACTTCACCCTCCTGCTCCAAGGCCTACCCGTCAACCCGGTCGAATGGTGGGATCCCCACTGGATCAAGGACCGCATCGGCCGGAAGCTGGGCGCGGCGCTGCCGTTTACGGGGTAAGGGTGGGAGTCCGGTAAGCCCCCGGAATTCGAATTCGAGCAGTTCGAGAACGTTCTTGGGCTCCTCGAAAACGAACTCAAACGGTTCGAGAAACGAATACGAGGAGGGCTGCCGGCAAGCCGCTGAGGGATCCGGATGCAGTAGACTTCTAACACCATGGCGACCGCGAAACAGGAAGTCCGGAAGGTTCTCGAGACCCTGCCGGAAGAAGCTTCTCTAGAGGACATCCAGTACCACCTCTACGTTCTCCAGCGCATCGAACGGGGGCGACAGGATGTGGAGGCCGGGCGCGTGATTTCTCAGGACGAGGCCGAACGCCGGATGTCCCGATGGCTCGAACCGTAAGCTGGTCGGAAACCGCCTGGCGCGACCTCGAAACCACCGCCGACTACATCGCCGAGGACTCGCCCGGCTACGCTGCGGCATTCGTTGAGCGGATTCGCGATCAAGGCCGCTCGCTCGATCAGTTGGCGTTTCGGGGACGGATGGTTCCCGAACTCGAGGAGCCCGCCGTTCGCGAGCTGTTGGTCGGGAATTACCGGCTCATCTATGAAATCCGTGAAACCGCGGTGTACATCCTGGGCGTCGTCCATGGGGCAAGGGACCTGGCGGCTCTCTGGGACCGTGAGGATCGGTCGCTGTAGCTCAAAAATAGGTGCCGGCCGAATCTACTTTGGATCGACCGCACACTACAGTAACGATGCGCGGAGCTGGCTTCGACTTCGCTCAGCCAGCGGGTAGACCCGAGCCCTGAGCGTAGTCGAAGGGCGGTCGCAGGGTGCGGAAGATGAGACGAGATTTTGTTACTGGGAAGCCGCTATCGCTCGCGGATAGCCGCTATGTGGAGCTGGGAAGCCGCTATCTGGCACAGATAGCCGCTATCCGGAGCGTAGGCCGCTGAAAATCCGCTCGCCCCCTACCGCGCCCGGCGAAGGCTTTTCGAGATCAGGAAATCCGGCAGCTTTTCCGCGATCCAGCGCTCGGCTCGGCGGTGCTCGGGAAACAGCTGTTCGCGGCGGCGGAACTCGGGAGAGTGGATGCATCGGCGGCCGCCTTCGGTGAGCGGCGGCATCGCCGCGTGGAGCAGCTCGTGGTAGACCACCGATTCGACCACGTAGCGGGGGACCGCCGGGTCGTCGAGCAGCGGGTGGATGCGGATCAAATGATCCTCGAAGTTGTAGCTGCCGAGCTGGATGGTCGAGGTGCGGCGCCGGGTGGGCTTTCTCCAGCGTCCCTGGCGTCCCCAGGTGATCGGCACCAGGTTCAGGCCGGGAAAGTGCAGCCCGGCGATGCGGTCGCGGAGCTTTTCGAGGTCGTAGGCTTCACCGTAGGGGCGCAGAACGATCCGCCGCTTGCGCTCGCCGCCGCCGCGATTTTGGGCGAAATGCTCGCGGATGCGTAAGAGCGCCTCTTGGGCGCGCGGGCTCTTCTTGCGACTCTGGACGAAGATCGACACCGCGCGCAGAACCTCTTCCGGCGCCCAAAGGAACGAGCGGTGCAGGCGGATCTGAAACCGGGCCGGTGCGGGGCCCTCGGGGCGGAACGACAGGATCGTCCGCTGGTTGTCGGTCAGCTTG
>JBBRUC010000207.1:0-10864 GCA_038248205.1 Thermoanaerobaculia bacterium | reverse complement strand
GCCCGCTACCGCCAGCGCCGAACGGCCAGTGAGGCGAAAGTGACGGAGCACCGTAGACAAAACAGCCCTGCTGGTGTACCCGACCGTGATACGACCTATCTCCTCTGTCGGACCTGCGGTGCGCCGCGCACTCCGTTTATTCGCTTCGAGCTTAAATCAAGGACCAACAGGCCTTCTCGCCGACCTAATCGTCCAAATTCCTGCGGGTCTGGGTGACCGTTAACAATCGGAGCCAGGAAGCGGCTATCGGAGCCGGGAAGTCGCTATCGGCGGCTGGTAAACCGCTCTCGGAGCCGGGAAGTCGCTCTCGGCGGCAGGATAGCGGCTGTCGGATCTGGGAGCCGCTTTTCGGACGTCGCGAGCGGAGTTCCGGGCGGAGAAAAGTTGCCGCGCCCTCGTCTCGGCCTTTTCCGCCGCGCAAACGGCTATCGGCGGTTGAGGATCGGCAACGCACTGCTCCTTCTATGCGTTGGTGATCGCGTACACCATGTCGCCGACGGACCGCTTGAACCCCTCGTTCTCGACGAACTGCTTGTAGACCTGGGTGTCGTCCTTCAACAGGTGTTGCATCACCTTGGCGAGCGCGTGGTCGTGCGCCATCCGAGCGGTGTGGGGGGTGTTCTCTTTGGCGTTCCGGTAGGCCGTGTCGGCGGCGACTTTGGGGGCGATGTCTTCGCGGATGCGCTGGGAGACCCGGTCGATGTCGGAAAACAGGGTGCCGTACTGCTCGTTGAAGGTCTTGAGGATGTTGCTCAGCCGGTCGATCTCGGGCTCGGGTTTGCGGTGGCCCGCTTCGGTCGACGCGGGAGCGATTTCGGCGTCTTCGGAGGCCAGGGCGATCGCTTGGACCGCCTTCTTCTCGACGCGGTAGCTGTCCATGTCGATGGTCTCGAGAATCCCTTGGGCGAGATCCTCCTCTTTCGGGGCCGGCAGCTTGGGAATCAGCAGGTTGAGCAGGATCGAGAGCTTTTCCCACTCCCGGTTGTTGTAGGGGAGGACGGAGGAAAGGAAGCCGTAGGTGCGGCAGAACACTTTGGCCTTCCCCTTGAACTCGACCTGGCCGTCTTCGTCGAGCTGTTCCTCGTAGGCCGCCACGCAGGCATCGAGGATCGGGTCGAGCAGGTCGCGCTGGGCCTCGCCGAGGAACAGTTCGACGAACCGCTGCACCTGCTCGGGCGAATAAACCTGCGCGTCGTCCAGCGCGGCTTTGAGATCGTGCAGCCGGTTGGGATCGGTCTCTTCGGCCAGCAGGGTGGTCTGGTAGTAGTCCTGGAAGGCCTGGGTGATCGACTCGATGTTGTTCTGGAAGTCGAGCACGAAGCAGTCGCGTTTTTCCGGGTGGGCGCGGTTGAGTCGCGAGAGGGTCTGCACGGCCTTGATGCCGGAAAGCGCCTTGTCCACGTACATCGTGTGGAGCAGCGGCTCGTCGTAGCCGGTCTGAAATTTGTCGGCGCAGATCAAGAAGCGGTAGGGGTCGGTCTGGATTTTGGTCGAGATGTCGTCCTTGGGAAATCCGTTCAAGGACCACTCGGTCAGCTTGTCGTCGCCGAACTCGCCCGAGAAGGCGACGATCGCCTGGTACGGGCTCTTCCGCTCTATCAAATACGCCTGGAAGGCGTGGAAGTATTGGATCGCCCGCTCGATCCCGCTGGTGACGACCATCGCGCGCGCCTGGCCGCCGATCTTGCCTACGGCCATCACCTGCTCGTGGAAATGGTCGACCATGATTTCGGCCTTGAGCCGGATCGCGTGGTCGTGGCCCTCGACGTAGCGGCGCAGCTTCTTCTTCGCTTTTTTGGTGTCGAACTCCGGATCCTCTTCGGTCTTTTTGACCAGCTTGTAGTAGCTCTCGACCGGCGTGTAGCTCTTGAGCACGTCAAGAATGAAGCCTTCCTCGATCGCCTGCTTCATGCTGTAGCCGTCGAACGGCTCGTGCTCGATCTTGCCCTCGGGATTCGGCGGCAGCGGCTCGCCGAACATTTCGAGGGTCTTCGGCTTGGGCGTGGCGGTGAAAGCGAAGTAGCTCGCGTGGGTGAGCAGTTTCCTCGCCGACATGCGCTTTTCTAACGCCGCGTTGACCGTATCTTCGGGATCGGCCTCTTCGTCGTCGCCCCCCGTGGCGCCGCCGAGTTTCTCGCTCATCGCCGCGGAGGACTTGCCCCCCTGGCTCGAATGGGCTTCGTCGATGACGATGGCGAAGGTCTTGTTGTCTTCGGTAGCGATCGCCTCGAGGATGTGGGGGAACTTCTGGACGGTCGAAACGATGATCTTCTTGCCCTGGTCGATGAATCTCCGCAAGTCGCTGGAGTGGCGGGCATGGCCCAGGGTGGCCCCCACTTGCCTGAATTGCCGAAGGGTCGCCTCGATCTGCTGGTCGAGCAGGCGCCGGTCGGTGACGACGATGACCGAATCGAAGACTTCTTTCTCGCCGTGCTTGACGCCGATCAACTGGTGGGCCAACCACGCGATCGAATTGGATTTGCCGCTCCCCGCCGAGTGCTGAATCAGATAACGCTTGCCCGGGCCGCGTTCGCGCACGTCGGCCAGAACTTTCCGCACGACCCGGAGCTGGTGGTAGCGCGGCCACACCTGCTTGCGCTTCTTCTTGCCCGTCCGCGGGTCGGGCACCTGGACGATCTGCGCATAGTTTTCGAGGATGTCGGTCAAGCCCACCGGGGTGAGGATCTCTTCCCAGAGATAGGCGGTCTTGATGCCTTCGGCGGGGGGATTGCCTGCGCCTTGTCTATACCCCTTGTTGAAGGGGAGAAACCACGAGGTCTTGCCGGTGAGCTGGGTACACATCCACACTTGGCGGTCATCGACGGCGAAATGGACGGCGCAACGGCCGAATTCGAACAGCCGCTCGGCCGGCGAGCGGTCGCGCTTGTATTGCTGGATGGCGTCTTCGACGGTCTGCGCGGTCAGGCTGTTTTTGAGCTCGAAGGTAGCGATCGGCAGGCCGTTGATGAACAGGCAAAGATCGAGCGCGCGGCGCGTCTCGTCCACGCTGTAGCGGAGCTGCCGGGTGAGCGAGAAGCGGTTCTGCCCGTGCAGCGCTTCGGCCGTGGCGTTGCCCGGCGACGGGGTGCCGTAGAACAGATCAAGGTGGACCGGCCCGTGCTCCACGCCCTTCCTCAGCACGTCGATCACGCCGCGTTTGCCGACCTCGGCCGAAAGCCGGGCAAGGAACTTGATGCGGTTGATGTCTTTCCCATCCCACGCATCGGCCATGCCCAGCATCTTGAAAGCCACCGGCTGGGTGGCGGTCAGAAATTCGAACAGCTGGGTCACGTCGAGGGCGTACGCGCGATCGAATTCACGAGGCGAGCCCGCCAGGTAGCCCGTGCCGCCGTACGGTGCCGCGTGCTCGCGGATGACACCAGAGTCCCCGCCGGGTCCCTCCGTGCCGGTCATGTGCCGCATGATCAGCGATTCAAGGCCCCTCTCGCTCGTGTCGGTCGTCATGCGGCGGCCTCCTCTTCGTCGGCTTCCGAGTCGTCGGTTTCCGAGTCGGCGGTTAGATCGGTTTCGTCGTCGATGGATTCAGGTGGTGATTCATCGGGTAGGCGAGATGCGACCTCGCGGACGTCGAGCTTGCCGGTGACGACATCGGCGACGAGGCGGGTGCGGTATTCCACGAGCAGGTTAGCCTCCTGTTGTATTCGCTTGGCCGCCTGTTCGATGTTCGTCAGCGATGCTTCGATGCTTCTTACGATGGCAACCTGTTCGTCCAGTGGAGGAATAGGCGTTGCGACCGCCAGGAATTCCGGTTTCTGGATTCTCTTTCGTAGCCCTGAGTAAAGTGGACTAAGAAGTTTTCGATCATCCATCGCCTTGTAGAAGCACTCAACGAAGCCTGCGGTGATTGCATCGATGCACTCCATTACCGTGTAGTCTCCGCTTATCATGCCGAAGTCCTTGGAAAGGCCCACCGTTCGCGGTGTCTCCTCCACGTCAAAAAGACAGAAAACTAAATCGCCGGGTCGGACCTCTTGGGATCTCTCCCAGAAGTTTGAGAACTTCCCACCCGCTGCGACATCCCGAACAACTACACCGTTCTTGGTTAACGATAGCAACTGATATTCACCGTGCCGGAATCCCACTAGAACTTTGCGAATACGGAGGAAAGTCCTGTTTGGCACCAAAGACCAATGTGCAGGCACCTCTCCGATCCACGGGATACCCGATGGCTTCAGTTTGACGTCCGGATCGAGGCCCCGCGTGACAGCCCGATGAATGATGGCCTGCTTCTGCTCGTTGAGTAGCGCGATCACCTTCCGCTTTGCCCGAATCGCCCGGTCCAGGCGGCCGTTCGCCCAGTCCAGGAAACGAACGATCGCGGCTTGCTCGGTGGGTGAGGGGAGCGGGACCTTCTGATTCCCGAACATCTCGAACCGGAAGTCGGTAGACCTCTCTCGAATTCCTTTCGCCAACGCGAGAATCCACTGTGACTTCGCCATTTGCCGCACAGCATGCCCGAAGTATCCCGCAACTATGCCTGGTTGCGGCTGACACACGTTGTAAACAGGAGTGCCTTTGCCGTCGCTGTCAGACACCCCGATTGCTCCTGCAAACGCATCCATCCCGTGAATCACCAAGTCGCCTTTGCGAATCCCCTGATAGCCAAATTCAGCCGTCGCTTCGGTGAACCCCCGGAGCCGACGGTTCCTGCGAAGTGTCACGGTTCCGTCTCGGAAGCAGGTTACGACCTCGTCTTCGGCCCGTACGGGCCGGGCCATCTTTGTGAATAGCCACTTTGCGCGCTCGGTACGCCAAGTAGCTGGAAGGGTTTGAGCCCACGGTAACCCCGACTCCTTGTACTCCGGATACGGCTTGAGGTCGGCGACATGCATGGCCGCGGCGTCGACGTCAAGATAAGGAGGCGGAGGGGGTTCCCGGATTTCCAGCCTGTCGAAGAGCGTCGGCTGAGCCGCCACGGCGCCTTCGGTGTTGACAGGTGCCCACCTCGCGGCGCGATTCGTCACTGCAACCTTGGGCTCAACGTCCCGAGTGCCGACAATTCCGATAGGCCGTTCACCCAGCAAGAAATCCGGGATCGCGGGAGGCTGTACTTGGGTCAGCGAATCGCGATCCTCGGTCTTGACGGCCTCCCTCAATTCCATCAGCAGGCGGCCGAGAACATTCATGCCGACAAGCGTCCCCTCGGCGGTAGGGCTGGCGCCCCAGAAATCGTCCCTCCGCGACTCCTCGACGATAGGCCGTTCGCCGGTTTCGAGCAGAAGCGCGCTAAACGTGCGCCAGTTCTGCGCGAGCTTCACCCGCAGGCACCAGCGCATGATCTTCACCCGCACGTGATCCCAGTCCGGCCGGGAATCGTGCCGATAGGGCTCGCTCTTGATCTTCGCCGTCATCGGGCTTGTCTGCTCGATGATCAGCCGCTGCACCTCCGGCCGGTGCGGAAACCGACAGGCCTGGTAAAGCGCTTCCGACGTAAGAATGCGCATCCCGTTCACGACCAGCGGAAACCCGCCGGCCATGTTCGATAGCCCTCCGAAGCGCTCCTGGGTCTTGAGAAAGACGACGCTATGAGCGCGATCGTAGGTGCGCGCCTGGTCAAAAGGCGTCATCAGAAGTCGTCCGCATCGGAATAGGTTTTGCTCGGCGACGATGGGCGCCAATGTCGAAACGGTTGATCATATTGCGCCCCCGTCGCCCATCTGCCGTTCGAACGCCTGGCGTACAAGCGTCATGATGAAGGGCAAGTCCTCCAGTGAGCTGAAGCTAACCTCGACATCGCCATTCAGTTTCATCCCTGTAATATCTCGGCAAAGGCTTTTGGGATCGCCGAGGACTTCCGCAAACGGCAAATTCACAGTGAGGCGAAGCCTCTTTTTCTGAGGGTAGGCATCGACGAAGTTGGTCTCTGCCTTGTATGCCACGTAATGCTTCAGGAATTCTTCACTCACGCAGAGGTCGATCGCGAGCACCTCTTTGCGGAGTGCCTCGAAGAGCGCCTGCAGCTCGGGCACCGCTAGGAACGGATGGTCTAGAAGGGTGTAGCCACCCGTCGAAGGGATCTTTTCTTGCCGATAGGTGACCAAGATCGCTGCATCAAGCACGGGCGCAGGCCATACTGTGAAAGCCAGCTCGGCGAGCCGTCCGGATCGTTCTTGGATCGCGGCCTCGTTCCAAACCGCGACCTGGCCGAGGCCGGCGTTCAGTCGGAGCGGGCTTTCTTTAAATCCCCCCTTCATGTCGCGCTTCTCTGCGAACGGGCGGTCGCTGTACTCGGCGTTGTAACCCGTGAGCGTTAGATTACCCAACGTGTGCAGCCACCGCTGCTGAACGCCTTGCCAGTCGGGTCCAAGGGCATCCTGCCACGCCGCGGGCAGATCCGGGTTCTGCGGCAGAATGTGCTCGATCGTGTATTCCTCTACGGGTACATATTCCTTGCGATCGTGGTTTTCCAAGCGGCGCAGCCAATACGTTCCGCTGCGGCTTCGGAAGCGGTAGAGGTCGCGAGTTTCCAGCCCGCGACGAAACTCCTCATCGGACGGGAAGCGGCGGTATGAGGGCAACGTGAGGAAATGCGCCTGAATACTCTCGAAATACCGCTCTTTCCTGAGTGCCTTGCCGAAGGTGCCGAACGTCTTGTTCATCGAGTTCGTGGGGATGGCGCAAATCGCTCGCCGGAACACATACGCTTCGACCAGCCGTACCGCGGCCTCGAAGTCGGCGGCACTCAACTGGTCGTTCGCATAGTCGTCGTACAGCTCCAGCAGGAACGGATAAGCGACGTCGACCTTCAGCTCCCGCAGGTCATTGAAGGCGCCGGCAAGTGTCTTGTTCTGTTCGCGGCCCAGCGCCAAGGCGCAGAAATAGCCGGCGAAGGCGCGGATCTCTTTGACCAGCGCCTCGATTCCTGCATCGCGCACGGGAGTCGAGCGCGAATAATCCTTGAATGCCTCATAGACCTCGCGCTCGCGCGGGATCTCGCCCGTGCGCACCGTCAGATAGTGGCGCATGAAGCTGTCGAACTGCGTGCCGTAAGCCTCCTGGCCGAAATCCAACTCCATGGGACGCCAGTACTCCTCGTACAAGCGCGTCTGGAGGTCGGGATCGAGACCCATCAGGATGAAGTTGCGGATCAGGTCGGCCTGAGATAGCTCCTTGCCCGTCGAGTTCATGCTCTCGAAAATGAGCTGCGGATTGTCCTGATCGCGGCTGAGGGCGATGTCCACGACCACCAACTTCGCGAGACCGCGGCACACCGGAGCCAGGTCAGCCTTCATCGCGGCGAGCAGGTTGGTGAAGAGATCGAAATTCTGCGTCACCCGGAGAGAGGGCTCTCTCGGCTGATCCGTGTGCTTGATGATTGCCTTGAGCGAAGCGTCGTCGGTCTGCGAAAGAAGCAGCTTGAAGTAGCGGTCGCCGCTTTCGAGCGGATTGCTCAGATAATAGTGCCGCAATTTGGCGGCTGAGAAACCATCGACAGGCTCGCCGTCGCCCAAGGCTTGGGCGAGCGCTTCAATCAGCAGCGATACCGTCGTCAGTCGTTGCTGGCCGTCGATCACGAGCAGCGGCGCTTGGTGCGATACCTGCGATAGCCCTTGCTCGATGTAGACGATCGAACCGATGAAATGAACGGCGATCGTCTCGCTCGATCCGGCGCGCAGGATGTCGTCCCACAGCTGGCGGCACTGCTTGTCCGTCCATGAATACGTGCGCTGGTAGATTGGGATGATGAACTGCGGCGACTTCTGCAAAAAACTCAAGAGCTTGGCTTCGGTGGCTTTCATTTCTTCGTACCCTTCGTCACAGGTTCGCGCGTTTAGGGTTTGTCGGCTCAAATTCTCTCAACGCTGTTGAGAGATTTGGCGGGTTGCGCCCCACCCGCTCGAATGGGACTTTGGTCGGGAACTTCTCGATAGTGTGGCTCCAGTTCGATTGTGTCGACAGCGTCGACACAATCTCCGGTCCTGGGAGATTCTGAACGAACAGATTGGCTCGATCGGGCGGGCGGCAGGCCAGGGCCTGCCGGTACTCGGCAGCCAATTCTCGTGACACCGTCACGAGAATTCCCACCCTGCATGGCAGAAGGGGTACCAGCAGGGGAGGTCTGGAGCCTCGCCGGCATCGGTAGCGTTCATTTCTTTCCGCCCTTCTTCACCGGTTTCACTGGTCTTCTCGCGGGCCTGAGGCCTTCCTTCCTCGGCAGTTTGCGAGTGGTCTGTTCCGGCGCGTTCAGGGCGTAGAACTCTTGCAGCTTGGCCGCGAGCAGCTTCTTGTCGGGGAGTTGGGTCTTGTACTCGGCGATCAGCGCGGGCGAGAGCGTGCGGCTGAGGGCATATTCGACCACCTCGGAGTCCTTTGAGGCGCAGAGCAGCAGCCCGATTGCTGGGTTCTCGTGGGGCTTGCGCGCGTCGCGGTCAAGGGCTTCGAGGTAGAAATTCAGCTTGCCGAGGTGCTCGGGTTCGAAGCGCTCAACCTTCAGCTCGATCGCCACGAGACAGTTGAGTCCACGATGAAAGAACAGAAGATCGAGGGCGAAGTCCCTGCCGCCGACCTGCACAGGATATTCCGAACCGATGAAACAAAAGTCACGACCGAGTTCGATCAAGAAGGCCTTAAGTCGCGCGAGCAGTCCACCATGCAGGTCCGCCTCGGTGTGTTCCTCGGGCAAATTCAGGAACTCAACCATGTAGGCGTCCTTGAAGGCACTGGAGGCAGAGCCGTGACTTTCTCTCACCGCCGGTGAGAGTTTTGGTGGGTGGAGCACCGCCCGCTCGAAGGCGGCCAAGCGGTACTGACGCTCGAGTTCGCGTTTGCTCCACCGCTCCTGAACGGCCATGCGGAGGTAGAACTCTCGCTCCTCGGGGCGCTTGGATTGGCCGAGGATGATTAAGTTGTGGGTCCAAGACAAAACTGTCACCAGTGGTGAGAGTTTTGGGTCGTCCCGGTAGGCCAGGAAGAAACGACGCATGCGCCAGAGGTTCTGGGGAGAGAATCCACGCATGCCGGGCTCGCGCTGCACGATATGCGCAGCCAGCTGGACGACCGTTCCCTTGGCCCACCCTTCGGACTCGATTTTCTGGTGAAGGTAATCGCCGATACGCCAGTAGAGCTCGATCAGCTCGGTGTTCACCGCTTGGGCGGCCCGCCGACGCGCGTCCCGGATCAGCTCGACGATCTCGTCGAAACTGCCCTCGACCGGCGTCACGACCTGGGCGTTCGGGCGAACCGATGTCGCCTCCAGCGCGGACTCCTTCTTCCTCATCGCGCCCCCACCTTCAGCAACCCATCCAGCAGCCCCTCCGCCTCCTTTTCGATCGCCAGAATGTCGGCGCTGATCTCCTCCAGAGTGCGCAGCGGCTGGGGCTTGTAGAAGTGGCGGGTGAAGCTGATCTCGTAGCCGATCTTCGTGGCCTCCGCCTTGATCCAGGCATCGGGGGTGTAGGGGAGCACCTCGCGGCGGAGGAAGGCTTCGATGCCGCCCTCTTCGAGCAGGGGCACCTGCTCCGTGTCGCGCAGGTCCGAGTCCGGCTCGTATTCGACCACGGCGGCCTTGCCGTTCACCTTCGCCTCGTACAGGCCGCGCAGCGGATCGGCTTTCGTCTTGCCGGGCTTGTGGACCTTCGCAATTACCGGGGGCGCCGTTTCGACGCGCCAGCTCACCGCCTTGAGGATCTGCTTCACGTCGGCGGCGGCGAGCCGGATCTCCGCCTTCTGAAGTGCCTCGGCCACGCGAGCGCGGAAGAGGTTGTGGTCCTCAAAGAGCGCATCGCCCAGGGAGTCGCGCAGTTGGGTCGCAACCTCGACCAGACGGCCGTCGCGTTCCCAGGTCTTGGGGTCGAGCAGCTTCTTTTTCTTCTTCTCCGGGATTCCCTTCTTGGCGCCGCCCCCCTCTTCGTCGTCTCCTTCGTCCTCGTCGGCGCCCCATTCGGCCAGGCGTTTCTCGACCGCGGCCGAGACCTGGGGAAACCGCGTGAAGAGGTCGTCGCCGAATTCCTCGTAGAGCGCCGCGCGGATCTCCTCGTCGCCGGAGGTGAAGCGCAACGTCTCGATGGCTTTGAGGGTGAGCTGACTGTGCAGGCGCAACGGGCGTTCGACCGTTACCTTCCAATAGCCGAAGGCGGCGTTCTCGAAGATCTTCGACTCCGGCGTCTCCTCAAAGTCCAGGAACGTGCGGCTGATCCGCTCGATGTCCTCCGGCGACAGCTCGCAGTTCTTCTTGCCCAGGTTCTTCCGGAGCGGCCGGAACCACTGGCTCGCGTCGATCAGCTGCACTCGCCCTTTGCGGTGCGCCGGCTTGCGGTTCGACAGCACCCAGACGTAGGTGGCGATGCCGGTGTTGTAGAACAGATTGAGCGGCAGGGCGACGATCGCCTCCAGCCAGTCGTTCTCGATCAGCCAGCGGCGGATGTTGCTCTCGCCCTGCCCCGCGTCGCCGGTAAAGAGCGACGAGCCGTTGTGGACCTCCGCGATGCGGCTGCCGAGGGCCGACTTCGAATTCATCTTCGACGCCATGTTGGCGAGGAAGAGCATCTGGCCGTCGCTCGAACGGGTGACCAGCGACAGCTCCTCGCCGTCGTGCGTCACCTTGAAGCGCGGGTCGCGCATTCCGTCCTTGCCGCCCATCGTCTCCAGGTCCTTCTTCCAGCTCTTGCCGTAGGGGGGATTGGAGAGCATGAAGTCGAACTCGCGGCCCGGGAAGGCATCGTTGGCGAGGGTCGAATACTCCGCGCCGCCGACGATCTGATCGGCGTTCTCGCCTTCGCCCTTGAGCAGCATGTCCGCCTTGCAGACGGCGTAGGTCTCCGGGTTGATCTCCTGCCCGTAGAGCAGGCTTTTGACGTGTTGCTTGCGTGTGGCAGCGATGGCCGTGAGCGTCTCCTCGGCTACT
>JBBRUC010000206.1:0-10939 GCA_038248205.1 Thermoanaerobaculia bacterium | reverse complement strand
TGGTACGGACTACATCGTGTGGCGCGATTCGAAGGTCGACCAGAACGCGTTCACCTGCGGCAACCTCCCGTCGTGGTACCCGCTTTCCGAAGAGCAGATCGTGACCTTCGACGAGCAGGAGACTCCGGAGCTTCAGCAGGTTCCGCCGTTCTCGCCGCCGCCCCCGGGCGACTTCCTGATTCCGTTCCCGGCTGAGGCGCAGCGTACGGCCGTTGACGGACCGGACTTCCCGGTGTCGTTCGACTTCGGCTGGATCTTCATGAACCTGAACACCACGGTCGCCGCGGCGGGCTCCAATCCGCCCGAGGATCCGGCGGCTGCTCAGGCATGGGTGACGGTCGTGATGGACGCTTCGGGCCGCTTCAGCGTGGGCTACGATGCGATTCAGCTCGACAGCGCCTGCTCCGCCAATCACTCGTTGATCGGTGGCAACTAGGTGTAAGTAAAGTCCCCAAGGGGGTGGGTTCGGACTCCGGACCCACCCCCTTGATTTTCGGCACGGCTCGACGACTCCCGCGAACTGGCTCTCGCTCCAAGGCATGAAGCGTGAAGCAGCTCGGAGGAGCCGACATCTTTGGCATTTTCCAGTGTATGCATCATCGGGCTCGCAGGACATAGCCCCAGTCTCTGGTCGTCTCATCCCCCCCCTTCGTGGGAACGTGGTGCCGTCTTTCGGACTGGTACCTCGCTTCTCAGGTTTTAGATCGCTTGCTCATGGGGAGCACAAGAGAACCATGAATCGAATTCACCGCTCGGCCCGCTTTGGTCTTCTGCTCGCACTACTGGCCGCAACCGGAATCTTGAGTTCTCCCGCGTTCGCTCAGAATTGCGACAGCGATGGCACCTGCGGATTTATGAGTTGCAAGACACCGGCACGCCCTGTTCCGGCGGCCCTTTGGGGTGAGCTGGAGCCGGTCGACACGAGCCCGATCACGCCAGCTCGCGATAATACGGATTTCAACGAGTTTGGCGGTGGGATCCAGAATACCTACGGCCCCAACAATCCGCTCTGGATGTCGCTCGACATCGATTCCGGCTATCTGTATGCGGCCATATCGCACGGGATTCAGATTTGGGACATTCGCACCTCGCCTTCCAACCCGTCGTTCGTGAAGCTGGTCTCGGGACCGGGAACTCTACGGAAATGGGCAGGTGGCGAACTCAAGTTGCCGCTGCGTGACATCGACGTAGAAGGCACTCTGGGTGCGATCGTTGGCCAGGGCGATATCGGAATTGCGTTGTTCGACTTTGCGGATCGGTCGAGCCCGAGATTCCTCTACCAGAACAGCAATTACGGCGGCAACCAGGTCTACGCCAAGACGATCGGCAATCAGGTCTACGCCTTCATGGCTTCCGATGCTTCCGGAGACGGTCACCCCAACCGCCCCGGTGGGCTCTTGACCTACAACATCACGGCAGCTCGTGCGCTCGGAATCTCGGGCTGTCTCGACGGAGTCGACGCCTGCGCAGGCGTCTACGTCGGGCGGGTCGGCAGCCGGTCGAGCGTTACCTATGTCGACGGCGTCGACAACTATGTGGCCTTGAGCGCGGGTCCGCAGACCGGGTTTGAGATTTGGGACGTTTCGAACCCGGCGGCGCCGGTCCAGAAACTATCCGGTCTTTCGGGTACCGGAGGCTCAGGCGTCTATGGCGTCTCTCTATGGAAAAGCGGCAACAGCTACTACCTCGCCACCCGCGCTTTCAACGGAGCGAGCATCTACGACGTCAGCTGCATCACCGGTTCCTCCTGCTCTCTCGGTAGCCCGCTCTGGTCGATGTCGATGCCCTCGGGAACGGTGGAGTACTACGTAACCTATTCGAACAGCGGTGGGCGGTCGTACCTCTACTTCGGCTCGGACAATGTCTGTGGGTCCGGTCCGCCGGATCCGCAACGCGAATTCCTGATCGACGTGACGATTCCGTCTCAAGCGCACGACATCACGCCGCCCCAGAAGATCACGGTCGGTGGCCAGCAGATTGGGTACTGGGATTACTACTATCGAAGGAATCCCACCGGATACAACCGCGTGATGCCGCGGGTGGGAAAATTCGAAGGCGAGTACTTCTACCGGGCGACGCAATCGCTGCTCGATATTCACCGCCGTACCGGCGGAGTGGCTCCCGTCGTCGATTTCGACTGGAGCCCGACCAACATCTATCCTGGAACGTCGGTGAATTTCACCGACTTCTCTTCGGGAGCGCCGTCGAGTTGGACCTGGACGTTCTTGCCGGATGGTAGTCCGGCGGGCTCTACGGTGAAGAATCCTGCCGGCGTAAGTTTCAGCACTGCAGGCTCGAAGTCCATTTCTCTCACCGCGGGCAACGCCGCCGGAACCGGTTCGCGAACGAAGACGTTAACGGTTCTCAATCCGGCACCGGCGATCGCGAGCGTTACGCTTTCGCCGCTCAATCCGATCGTCTGCCAGCCCGTGACGTTCTCGGCGACCAGTGTGACCGGTCAGCCGACCCTCAACTACAACTGGCAGGTGACGACCCGGCCTGGCGGCTCGCCGGTGACTTCCAGTACGAGCCCGAGCTTCACGTGGAGCACCGTGGGCTCTCTCGCTGGCGATTTTACGGCGACGCTTCAGGTTCAAAACTCGGTTTCGACCGCGACTCGGTCGGTCGACTTCTCGCTCGGCGCGCTTTCGCCCCTGCCGTCGCTTTTCGCACCGACCTTCGACCCGTTCGCCGCCGGCACGGTCCAGTTCCACGTCGTAGCCGCAGGCGCCACGGAATGGAGTTGGGACTTTGGCGATGGAGTCGGGTTCCGCCCCTACACGAACGATCCGATTACCGGGCCGAATCCGACCTTCACCTACACGAGCATCGGCGTCAAGATTGTCCAGGTAAAGGTCCGCAACTGTATCGAGGCTGAAAAGACCAGTAGCCCGCTGTCGGTGACGATCTTGCAGACCGCGCCTTTGATCGCCAACTTCTCGGCATCTGGGCTGTTCTGCAGTGCGTTCGGCTGCATCGGTTCGGTCGGCCAGGCAATCACGTTCCTGGACTCCTCCGCAGGCGCGCAGTTCTACGACTACGATTGGGACGGCAACGGAACCTACGAAGAGGCCGGTCGTACGACCCCTCAGACGTCCCATACGTACAACACCGCGGGAACCTTCGCTCCAAAGCTGAAGGTGCGGCGGGGCACTGAAGAGAACGTCTTCACCCACAGCTCGATCATCATCAGCGGCACGGTGACACCGGCCTCGATCTCGATCAGCGGATCGAGTTCGGCCAACGTCAACCAGTCGGTAAGCCTTACCGCGATCGCCAGCGGCTGCAGCCCTGGTTCGACCGGCTGGACTTGGGGGTCGAGTGGGGGCACGTTCAACGGCTCCTCGAACACCGCCTCAGTCTCGATCACCTGGTCGACGACCGGCAGCAAAACGGTTAGCGCCAGTAATTCCTCCTGTCCGGGAGCAAGTGGAATCAAGCAGGTCACGATCACCGATCCGAGTGGCGGTGGCGGAGGAGGTGGCGGCGGTGGCGGTGGAGGTGGCGGAACCCTGGCGGCGATCTTCACGTTTACGCCAACCAGCCCGAACATCGGTCAGTCCATCTCCTTCAACGGCGCCGGCTCGACCGGTTCGCCGGCCGGCTATGCCTGGGAGTTCGGAGATGGCCAGAGCGCTTCGGGCTCAACGGCCGCCCATGCCTACACGCTGGCCGGCACCTATAGCGTTCGACTTACGGTAACCAAGCCGGGTACCGGCCCTGGTTGCCTGTTCGGTACTTGCGTGGCGGAAAAAGTGATGGCGATCCAGGTGGTCGGCACTCCACCGCCGACTTTTGAGGTCGACTACTCCACGTCTGCCACGTGCATCAGCCAGTTCGGCATCGAGCTATGCACCGGGGATACTGGAGTTGCGATCAACTTCACGTCCACAAGCATCGGCGCCAGCAATCTGACCTGGAGCTTTGGCGATAATACGCCGACGACCACGGGTGGCACCGCGGTGCATACCTACACGCAGGCCGGCAGCTTTACGGTCTCGCTCACCGGGACCAATGGCACGCAGACCAAAACGAAGACCCGGGTCTTCCAGATCTCAGGGACACCGCCGACCGTCCAGAACAATGCGGTCATCCTTCCCTGGATCGCTCAGACGCGCGGGGTCGTCACCCAGTCGAGCGACCTGTACGTATTCAACCCAGGCAACGAAGCGATCACGGTGGATCTCAAGTTCCTGAAGCGTGGGGCGCCTGACGCGAATCCGCCGCTCGAAACCAAGGTCATCCCTGCGGGTGCGACGCTGTTCGTCAGCGACGTCTTGGGCGAGCTGTTTTCGCGGGTGAACACCGTCGGCTTCATCACGGCCGAAGTCACCGAGGGCACCGCGGAGCCGATCATCCTGTCGTTCAACAACACCCTCCAGCCCGATGGCTCGAAGTTCGGCCAGACGATCCCTGGAGTCTCGATGGAGACCACGGCGGCCAACGTGGGTGAGTTGAAGCCGATGTACCTGATCGGCCTGAATGACAATCCGGAGAAGTTGGCCTACTTCGGCTTGAGCAACCCAAACCCGGAACCTGCCGTCTACCAGCTGCGGTTCTACGACGCTCAGGGACGGCAGATCGGCCAGTCGAACGACCTGTCGCTCTCGCGGTTCGGACAGAAGCAGTTCCAGCCGCAAGAGATTCGCGATTTCGGCGTCTCGGACATCGAGGATTACCGAGTCGAGATCCTGCCCAAATCGGGTGGACGGATTTACCCTTACGGCACCAATCTTCGACTCGCCACGCAGGATCCGGCGTTCGCAAGCTCGGAGGTGCCGACCGGCAAGCGGCTGTTCTTGATCGGCTCACTGAGCCAGCCTGGACTCAACAACAGCCTCTATCGAACCGACGTGGTTCTGGCCAACACGTTCGGTCGAGCGATTTCAACCGACCTTACGTTCACTTCTGTCGGTGTCTCCAGCCAGCCGCAAACCCCGGTCCGAGTCACCCTCCAGCCGGGGGAAACCCAGCGCTTGACCAACATCATCGCGGACAAGTGGGGGATCACGGATCAGGTCGGCTACCTCTCCTTCCAGAGCGGTACGGTGGATGGCCCCCTCCCGCGCCTGACCGGAGAGAGCTACGACAACGCGAACCCGGCTCGTCGGTTCGGCCAATCGATGATCCCGCAGTCCGATGATGAGGCGGCGGAAGTCGGTCAGGCGCAAGCCTTGGTCGGCCTTCGCCAGGGATCGGCCTGGCGTACCACCCTCTGGCTGTTGAACCCCTCGTCCGAACAGGGTCTTTACGACCTGGTCTACCGCAAACTGGACGGCACCATTCTTGGCCGTTTCACAGGCCTGCGCCTCGGCCCGGGCAAGATGAAGCAAATCCGGCCGAGCGAGCATCCTCTCGGTGGCTTGGCGATCGAGGACGGCTTCACCGTTCAGATCATGGTCAAGGGCGGACAAGTTCTGGCTGCCGGTCAGGTGATCAACAACCAGACCAACGATCCCGCCTACATCCGCGGTGAGACTCGATAGCTCGAGCAGGCAGAGTCGGCGAGTGAAAAACGAGAGGTCGTCGGAGGTGACTCCGGCGACCTCTTTTCCTTTCCGCTCCTCGCTGCTGCCGATCCTGCTTTTGCTCGCCCTTGGCTCGGCGGGGGCCGGCTGCCACGAGTATCCTCAGAGTGTGCCGACGGGCAATGAAGAGCCCAAAGCAGCGCGACGCCAGCCGGATCGTTCGGAGGCGGACGCCGCCCAGGATCTCGCCGGCAAATGGCGGCGGGCGCGTCCTCAAGGCCCGGGAGCCGAAGCGGAAGAGGTCGAAGCCGAGAAGGCGCTGCCCAACCTCAAAGCGCTTCCCTACCTTCAAGGCTACCGGCCGGCCGAGGACCACCCGGTCATTTCGCGGAGAGATCCGAAGCTTAGTCAGGACGGCTTGAATCTCTACCTCTCCGGGCATGCCGCAGAGGCGGTTTTGATGGACATGGACGGCCACGAGCTTCATGTCTGGCGCTATCCGTTGCGTCGGCTCTGGGGGGATCTCGCGCGGGACCCAGCGATGGCCAAGCTTGAATACTGGCGAAGAGCCTACGTCTACCCGAATGGCGACCTGCTCGGGATCTACGAAGGTCAGGGGCTGGTCAAGTTGGATTCCCGGTCGCGCGTCCTCTGGTCCCAACGAGGCGGTATCCACCACGATCTGGAGGTAACGGCCAATGGCGACATCTGGGTTCTCGACCGAGACGGCAAGCTGATTCCGCGCCTCCACCCAACCGACGGCGTGTTGGAGGACATGATCACAGTGCTCGATCGCGAGGGCAGGGTGCGGCGGCGGATCTCGATTCTGCGCGCTTTGGAGCGTTCACGGTTCCGCGGTCTGCTGGCCAGAAGGCCCCCTTCGGGAGACATCTTTCATACCAACACGCTGGAGATTCTGGACGGCCGATTCGCGGCGAAGAATCCCGTGTTGCGTAAAGGCAACGTCTTGATCTCGCTCCTGAAGCTCGACACGATCGCGATCCTCGATCCGGACCGCGAGGAGGTGGTGTGGGCCGAGACCGGCATCTTCCGCCGCCAGCACCAGCCGACCTTCTTGCCCAACGGCCATCTCTTGGTCTTCGACAACACGGGGCCGGGGGGCGATCGATCCCGCGTCTTGGAATTCGATCCTTTCGGACCGACTCCCGGGCGTACGCTCTGGCAGTATGGCGGTCGGCCCGGGGAGGATCTGTTTTCAAAGACCCTCGGCTCCTGCCAACGCTTGAGCGGCGGCAACACGCTGATCACGGAATCCGAAAACGGCCGGGCATTCGAGGTCACGCCGGAAGGCCGCGTGGTCTGGGAGTTTCGCAACCCCCACCGCGCCGGCGCGCACGGTGAGCTGGTCGCCGTTCTGTTCGAAATGTTGAGGTTGCCGCTCGATTTCCCGTTCCCCCCAAGACGCGGTACCATTCCTGTCACAAGCCCCAGAGAACCGACACCTGGCGCGAAATCGCCGCCCGGTGGGCTTTCGTAGTGGAGGTGGTCATGGTGAGATCCGCTCAATTGGCTCGTCCTTTACTTTTCGGACTGGCACTTGCCGTTCTCGGCGGCGCTGGACGGCTTGAGGCGCAAAACTGCACCTCAGATAACTCATGCGGCTTCATGTCGTGCAAGACGCCGGCTTCCCCCGTGCCCAGCTCTCTCTGGGGGACGCTCAAACCGGTCGATACGAGCCCGATGTCGCTTCTTCGCGACAACACCGACTTCAATGAGTTCAGTGTGCCGGGCAATCCGGCGGATCGCTACGGCAGCGCGGAACCGGCCTGGATGTCCCTCGACATCGATGGCGGCTACCTGTACGCGGCGATTTCTCACGGCATGCAGATCTGGGATCTTCGCACCGCGCCGGAGAACCCGGCCTTCATCAAGACGGTCGATGGTCCTACCGCCTTTCGTCAGTGGCCTTCGGGAGAGCGCAAACAGGTTCTCTCGGACATCTCGGTGCAGGGAGACCTCGCCGCCATGGTCGGCCAGCCGTCCGTCGGGATTGGGATCTTCGACACCTCCGACAAGCTGCACCCGCGTCTGGCGTATCAGGACGGCAACAAGAACGCCACGCAGGTCTATGCCGCGACGATCGGGGGCCGCGCATATGCCTTCATCGACGGCCACTCGACCGTCTCCGGCGAGACGACCGGCCTGCTCGCCTACGACATGACCCGAGCGCGGGACTACAATGGCTGCCTGGACAACAATGGTGCCTGCCCTGGGGTTTTGGTCAAGCAGATCAGCTCCGACAGCTCCTTCACCTACGTCGACGGTGCCGACACCTACGTCGCCGCGAGCCGGGGAACCGGGAAGGGCGTTTGGATTTGGGACGTAGCCAACATCCAGAATCCTGTTCTCAAGCTCGCGACGCTCCCGTTGGAATCGACCTACGGGGTCGCCTTGTGGCGGGATTTGCCTTCGTGTAAGTACTACCTCGCGACGCGCCACAATACCGAATCGCGAATCTACGACGTCAGCTGCATCTCGACGACCCTGGGCTGCGCCCTCCTTGGACCTCCGGTGTGGACCCAGTCGATGTTCGGTGGAACGACCCAGTTCTACATCACGTTCTCGCGAGGCAGCACGGCGGCCTACCTGATGTTCGGTTCGGATCAGATGTGTAGCGGTGGCACGGTCCGGGAGCATGTCTTCGATGTCACCACGCCCACCGCTCCGATGGACATGACGCCGCCCCAAACGGTCACGATCGCTGGTGTGCCCACAAATTACTGGACTTGGTACTACCGGGACAGTCCCACCGGCTTCAATCGAACCGGCGGACGGGTGGGCAAATTTTCGGGCGATCTCTACTACCGGGCGGCGTTCTCGATCTTCGACATCCACAAGCGGACCACCCTCACGGTGCCAAACGCCAATTTCGTCACCCCCTCGCCGATCTACGCGGGGGTTCCCGCGACCTTCACCGATGCCTCGGCGGGTAGCGTGGCGTCTCGCACCTGGAACTTCGAGGACGGAACCGTGGTTGGCGGAACGCTCGCCGAGACCGCGTCCCCCCCCAAGCCGGAAGCGCTTTTGGGCCAAGGATCCCCCGATGCCGTCGGCGGCTTGGCCGTAGCCGCCAAGCCATCCGGCCGGCGCGTCCTCCTCGGCATTTTCGGCAAGGAGCACCTGGCGCTTTCAAACTCCGGAACCAAGCCGCTCGCGCTCGTCGCCCGCTTTCTGCCCGTCGTGCCCAATGCCGCACCGGTTCGCGGCCCGGAGAGGATCGAGCTGGGATCGAGCGAGCGCCGGCAATTTTCCGCCGATCGCTGGGGGAGTGGAATGGGCGCCTTGGTGTTTGAAAGCGGTGAGACCGACGGGCGCCTGCCGAAGATCGAATCCGAGATCTCGGCACTTTCCGTGGGCGACGCCGCCCACGCGGGAGAGGTCTGGAGCCTAACGGGACTTCGCGCAACGAAGGATCTCCAAACGACGATCCTGCTGTTCAATCCCTCGGATCAAGGCGCCACGGTCGACCTGACCTACCGCGATGCCGACGGTACGGTGCTCGGTGCTCTGCGTGGACTGATCATCGCGCCGGGTCTTCGCGCCGTGCGCGATACCGCGCATCCGATCGGGAAAGCTGAAAGTTTCACCGTCGAAGTAGAAGTCCGCTCGGGCACGATCCTGGCAAACGCCCGCGTGGCCTCCGTGCGCCGCTGAATACGACTTCCTCCGTGCTGCCGGCCGAGCTGGTCCCGTTTGCCGCTTCGGCCGGCCTCTCCACAACGCCCGAGCGAGGCGAAGAACTGGCGGCCTGGCTTGTGTCGGCGGCACGCACTCTGCCCGCTGCGCGTCGCTATCTCTACTTCCTCAAGTCGTCTTATGAGGTGTTTCACGCGATCGAGGAGTGCTTCCCCCGCTCCGGAGAGATCGTCGGCGGCGGGATCGGCACCTCGCCCGAAGAGCTTCTCCACATCGCGAACCACCTCTACCTTCTGGAGGCCGCCGGAGTGCCGGGTGTGCTGCTCGAATGCGGCTGCTACAAGGGATTCTCCACCTCCTGCCTAAGCCACGCCTGCGGCTTTCTCGGTCGGGAGATGGTGGTGGCCGATTCGTTTCGCGGCTTGCCCGAGACGAAAAGCGCCGGGGAAGAGGGGTATCGATCGGGCGATTTTCGTGGTGGCAGAGAAGAGGTCGAAGGCAACGTCCGCCTGTTCGGACGGATCGAACAGGTTCGCTTCGTCGAAGGTTGGTTTCGCGACTCGCTGCCCGGTTTTCCAGAGCCGATCGCCCTCCTTTGGATGGACGTCGACCTATACGCTTCCGCCTGCGACGTGCTCGATGCAACATGGGAGACGCTCGACGGACGAGCCGCGATCTTCAGCCACGAGTTTCTACCCGAACAGATCGACAAAGAGGGACGCATCGTCCAGCCTAACGAGCCGCCGGGAGCAATCCGTGCCGCTTTTGCCGCCCACGGCGTTCCGGAGCGGGCGGTTCACCTCGCCGGCTGGCTCGCGCGGATCGACCGGCCGGAAACCGTGGGGGTCGGGTCGGAGTCCTTGGTGCGCGCTCTGCTCCCAACTCTTCGAGACCTCGATCATCGCGCGCGAGCCGCGAAGAAGGCAATCGGGTTGAGGCCCGCGCTACGCGACTGGCTTCGGCGGCGCTGCGATCAGAGGTAAATGGTCAAGGGTTAGTGGAGGTGGAAACCTGAGAGTAAAGGAAGTAGAGATCTTCGATGGCCCGATGAACAACTACGCTTCCCCAGGGCGCCTCGATCCGCTGAGAAAAAGTCGACTTTAGGAAGTGCCAGTTACCGCAGCCATCAATGTCCGGTTCTTCACGGTAGGTCAGTTCTATCTCTTCAACCCCATTACTATGGAGGCTCGATATTTCCTCACTCTGGGAAAGGCCATCGTGGTTCCAGTCGGTCCACAGTAGCAGAAAAGGCCAAGACAGATCGCGGTCTGACATCTTGCCGTCGCCATTGCCTCCGAATTCCTGGCCGTCATAACTCTTGAGAACTCGGAAGCCATTATCCCCCACCAGATTATCGATTGGATTCAACGTGGAATCTCCAAAAAGTTCTCGACCTCCATTGACGATTCCATCGCCGTTCAAATCCATCCAAAGAAATGCATCTTCTTCTTCCTCCACGGTCCAACCTGTTATTACTGGAATTCCATTGCCGTGAAGATCGAATATGACCGGAAAGGAAAGTCCCGTGGTGCGGATTCCGTCACCTCCTAAGTCGAGGACTAGAGGACTAGAGCTGCAGCTCACTGCCTTTGCCTGAGCCGCAAGCATTAGCACTGAAAGAACAATCAGTGGGACCTGCCACTTTACGTTCATCATGTTTTCGATACCTTCCTTCAGTAGTGTCCGGTTAGAAGTCGAATAGAATCAGTTGGTTAGAGGCAGGCATTGGTTCGGATTGGGATCGGTCGGGCCGCAAGGCGCATGAAACCTGGGTTTTCTCGAAAACCGAGACCGACAAGATCTGTAGACATGTG